>JAGCRW010000115.1 GCA_017964485.1 Muribaculaceae bacterium
CTCGTCACTCGCAATGAAGGGCGGCGGCGTTGCCTCGCAGAACTGGCTTTGCGACGCCGTGATGGAGATGATGCCTGGCATTACTGGAATCAAGAAACTTGATGGTGTGATAATGAACAAGGGCGGCATTCGTCAGTCGATGCCCGAGGGCAATGTCACCGAGGGTCTGATTGGCTCGATGTTCCCCTTCGACAACCGCTTCGTGGTTGTGGAGGTTCAAGGCAGCGACTTACTTGAGGCTCTACGTGTAATGGCTACTCGTGGCGGTGATGCGCTGAGCAAGGAATTCTATGTGGAATACACCGGCAGTAACGACAATCCCAAGATTACCACTGCCAAGCTCAACGGCAAGAAGATTGACGCTAAGAAGAAATATATGATAGGCACTATCGACTACCTAGCCAATGGCGGCGACCACATGGAATCACTAGGCAAGGGCGCACGCCCCTTTGTTGACACTGTTCCCTACGGCGAGCACATGAAGAACTATATCAAGCAGCTCACCAAATCGGGCCGCACAGTTAACGCTACCGACTCTCCACGCATGGTAAAGAAATAAATTAGAAGTATAAATAGCTTCTTTCTGACAAGTCCGACTTGTCCGTAATAAAACTAACACAAAATATGATTGTGAAAAACCACAGACATTCACTAATGCTGACGCTTGCTGCTCTCTTGCTTGGAGTGCAGCAAGCATTGGCAGTAAGACCCGCCATTCTCAACCGCGTCAACGCTCAAGAGATGGAGCAATGGGTAGAAACCACCTATTTAAAATTGTCGCCCGAAGAGCGCATCTCTCAAATCATGATAATGGCGATAAGCCCAAACAGAGTCGAGGAATCGAAGATGCTAGTTGAGCGATATGTCGAGAATTTCAAGGTTGGTGGCCTGATATATGAGAGCAGCGATATCGCTACTCAAGCAGGTCTCAACAATTATGCCCAGTCGCTGTCGTCAATTCCACTGATGATAGCCCTCGACGCAGAGTGGGGCTTGACGATGCGCCTTAAAGACGCTCCTAGCTTCCCACGCAACTTTCTCTTGGGCGGAGTGAACGACGATCAGCTGCTATATGAATATGGCAAAGAGTTGGCGCGAGAATGCCGATTGATGGGAGTGCATGTCAACTTTGCTCCAGTCCTCGACGTTCTCGACCGTGATGGCTCTGTTCTTGGTTCACGATCATTTGGATATAGTCCCGAGGTTGTGGCGCGTCATGGCGTGGCGTTTGCCAAGGGGCTTGAAGATGGGGGAGTGCTCTCTACCGCCAAGCATTTCCCTGGTCATGGCTCAACAACCGCCGACTCCCACAAAGAACTGCCTCTTATCAACAAGTCGTTCAAAGAGATGCGCTTGTATGATTTAGTGCCTTTCGACGATTATGTGAACGCAGGTCTTGGTGGCATTCTCACCGCGCATATCGATGTCTCGTTCTTTGACGACGGTATCACGCCGTGCTCAATGTCTAGAGACTGTATCGAAGGCTTGCTCCGTCGTGACTTGGGCTTTGAGGGCTTGATATTTACCGATGCTCTTGACATGGAAGGCGCGAAGTCGATACCTGGAGACCCATGTGTTAATGCCATTTTGGCAGGCAACGATATTCTGCTCATGCCTCGCGATATAGAGGCGAGCATCAATGCAGTAATGACAGCCATTGAGGAGGGCACTATCAGTTGGCACGACATAGAGGCCCGTTGTAAGAAGATGCTGCGATTTAAATATGCACTTGGTCTAATCGACAGCGCTAAAACGCCCATCAATGTAAACAATGTGGCGAGCAAGATTAACTCCCAGTATGCTCAAGACCTCAATCGCCGTCTCATTGCCGCTGCTGTGACAGTGGCTGTGAACAATGACAACATTTTGCCAGTTAAGGACGTGACGAATGGTAAGATTAATATCTTGTCGCTTGGCGTTGGAGACATGTTCCAGAAGCGTTGCTCAAAATATGCCAACATAAAGCCTTACAGCATGGCTTCTTCCGCAGATAACAGTCATTTGATTATCGCCATAGGCAATGAGGCATATATGAGTGAAGCCCTTGCAGCTGCTAAGAGATGCAAGAATGTGACTGTGGTAGTTCTTGATTCGCCTGATAAGGTGTCGCACTATGCCGAATTGGTGACCGACTCTCATGTAGATGCTGTGGTCTTTGGCTATGGCAACGACGAGGTGTGGCAAGATTATGCCGCCCAGACAGTCTTCGGAGGCAGCCCTGCCAATGGTGTATTGCCAGTGAACGTCAAATCGAAGACAAACCATAAGGTGCTTCGTGCTGGTGACGGGGTGAAGTATGCCGCTACCCGTCTTGGCTACACTCTTCCAGTGGAAGTGGGCTTCAAAGATGACCTGATTTCCAAGATTGACTCAATTTGCAACTATGGCATTAGTCAGAAGGCATTTCCTGGCTGCCAAGTGATGGTGGTGCGTCATGGCAAGGTTGTCGTAGACCGTTCCTATGGCGAGATAAACTTTGATTCAGGTGTTCCTGTCACCGACAACACGCTCTATGGCCTGGCATCGGTTTCAAAAGCTACTGGCACGTTGAGCGGAATTATGAAGCTCTATGATGAAGGCAAGATAAAACTCGATGAGCAGGCAAGCAAGTATATAGCTGGTTTGCGAGAAACTGATAAGAGCGACCTTACTTTCCGTCAACTCCTTTATCACGAGACAGGTATGCAGCCATCGTTGAGCATGTGGGAGATGATGTTTGACCCAACTACTTATAGTGGCAGTCTAATCACCAAGACTCCTAATGAAGTCAACACAATCAAAGTGATGAAGAACGCCTATGGCAACAAAGACGCTAAACTGCGCACAGATATTCTTGCCAGTGAGCCTTCTCGCGAGTTTAACATCGCGATTGCCGACGGCATCTATGGCGGTAAGGTGACCTATGATTCGATTATGAACCGTATTTATCACTCCAAGTTGCGTCCAAACAAGAATTATTGCTACAGCTGCTTGAACTTCTGCCTGCTTGCCGATGCTTTGCAAAATGTGACTCATACTCAAATGGATGCCTATCTTGACAAGAATATATTCAACAAACTTGGCTCTTATCACACAACTTATCGACCATTAAATAAATTTGCTCCTGACGACATTGCTTATACCGAGGTCGACACCTACCTGCGCAAGCAGCACATTCATGGCTATGTTCACGATGAGGTGGCGGCATTTTCTGGTGGCGTTCAAGGAAATGCAGGGCTTTTCTCCAATGCCAATGACCTCGCTAAGCTCTTCCAGATGTGGCTTAATGGTGGTGAATATGGCGGCGTGACTTACTTGAAGAAATCGACGGTTGACACCTTCCTCAAGTCAAAGAGTCCCCGTTCGCACCGTGGCCTAGGTTTTGACAAACCTAATCTCAAAGACAAAGAAGCATCGAGCACCTGTGATGAGGCAACTGCCGAGACCGTTGGTCACACAGGCTTCACAGGCACATGCTACTGGATAGATCCCAAGAACGACATGATTTACATCTTCTTGAGCAATCGAGTGTGCCCAACACGTGACAATCCAGCATTCTCACGAGTAAGCGCCCGCTCTCACATCAACACGCTGCTCTATCAGTCGATTGTGAACTAATAATTGCCAACTAAATGAAAAACTTCTCGTCATATCTGCTTTTAGCGTTTTGTGTGGCATTGTCGTCATGCACGGGCAGTTATAGCCTTAAAGTGCACTTCCCTAACCATGACTTTGACGGCAAGAAGGCTTATTTGACCAATTACGACACAGGCGACACTATCGACAGTGTGACGGTACTTGAGAAGCAGCTTATTCTTGACGGAAATGTTGATACAGCCTATTTCGCCCGATTGCTCTTTGAGAACAATCGCCTTGACTTCGTTATTGAGGAAGGTGATATTGAGGTGGAGTGGGGTGCTGACCTCAAGATTTCGGGAACTCCTCTTAACGAGAAGTTCAACGGCATCGTCAAGCAGCTCGACAAGTATGAGCAAGAATGGCAAAAGATTGCTCTGGCAAGGCAAAACAATGAGATTACCGATGACGAGGCGCAGCAACGAGAAGACAATCGCAAGTCTGATCTGCTCAACACTCTCTATAACTATTATCTTGCCAACAAAGACAACCCCCTGGGCGAATGGGCTTTCACGCAATATGTAGTAGAAGGCGATTTCACGCCTTCGGAATTGGCATTGTTGCTGAAAAAGGTGCCTAAGCAGTACTTGAACTTGAAGCGTGTGAAGCAGGCCGTCAACATCGCCGATGCCCGGGAGATGACAAGCGAGGGAAAGAGATTCGTGGATTTCTCGGTAAAAACATCTGATGGCAATGTTGAGCGCCTGTCGCAGTATGTAGCCGATGGCATGAACTACACGTTGCTATACTTCTGGGCTAGTTGGTGCACTTCGTGCCAGAAGGAGATTTCAAGCCCTTTGGCCTACCTTTATGAGATATATAAAGATGACGGGCTGAAGATTATTGGCGTGGCAGTGTGGGACGAACCATCGGCAGCGAAAAAGGCTATTCAGGAACTTGCGATTCCATGGCACGTTATGATCGGAGACAGCAAGTTAAGCGAGCCAGCCGAGCTTTACGGCATCTCAGGAATACCTTATGCAGTGCTCATTTCACCCGATGGCAATATCGTTGCCCGAGGCTTGAATGGCGACGCGTTGATAAAGACAGTGGAGATGCTTTTAGAGGGAAAATCATTACATTAATGCCCTGTAAAAAGCATTTTTGTGACAAAAAAAGTTTTTTTTCGTCCTCGGCTCTTGCCTTTTTTTGATTATTTATATAAATTTGCAACCGTTATTTGAGACACACCTATTTATACTATAAAACAAGTAAGAAATGAAAAAAATTATTTATCTGTTAACGTTCTCTCTTGCGTTCGTTAATTTTTCATGTGCGTCATTGTTCTCGTCGACTAATGGCGTTTGCAATTGCACATGTGAGGCTTGCATTAACTGTACAGGCAAGCACAATCCCTCTTTCTATGCCGAGCAGAAAGCAAGACAAGATTCCATCAAGGCCCATTATGATGCGGAGCTTGACTCGCTGCTCAATGTTGACTATTCAATAGTTGTTTACGACGTTGAACCTGAACCCTATAAATGGGAAGCCGATGAGGTAATTTCTACTCCACAAGAGATTCTTATGCCATTGTTTAGCATTGGCAACTCTACAACAGGTGGCGACACTGAGTACATTCTTAATGAAATTAACCCCAGCTATAAGATTAACGACATATATTTCTATTTCAACACTAAGGATGGAGTTCCTGAGCCATTAAGATTTGTCGTTCATTTTTATGCCGACGATGCGGTTAATTTCAACAAGTTGCTTTTCAATGTCGATAACTTCAAATATGAGTATGTGCCCACCGACATCAAGCACATTAACGAAGGCAAGTTCTATTCCGAGAGCTTTGACAACGCTATGGATGAGAATTCGCGCGACATTGTAGCTGCCTTGGCACATTGCCAATATGCCAACGTGCTGCTCGTGAGTGATAAGGGCGTGAATCACCGCATCTATTTCAACGATAAGCAGCTCAAGCATTTCAGAGAGACCTATGAGCTCTATCGCATAATGGGAGGTGCATTGTAAGATTTAAATGTACATAGACATAAAACAAATCGGGGATGTGGAATTCCACACCCTCGATTTGTTTTTTAGATAAACCTCAAAAATGCTATTAAGCGAGAAAAGCTGAGCTTGCTCAAAGCCTTTCGAGCGCTAGCATTTTATCCAAAAGTGGATTTGATTGTCTAATTAGATCAAAGTAACGTCGATTTGCTTGCCTTCCTCATCAGAAGTTACGTTAACCTTACCTTCACGGGCGAGCCAACCAATAGCAGCAAAAATCTCTTTCTCTTTAAGTTTAGTTACTTTCTTCAAACCTTTCATGTCCTGGGTACCTTCTGCATCGTTAAGAGCATTCCAAACGGCGCCTGCCCACAGACCAATTGTTTCTACGTTCATAATAAATTAATTTATTTAATACTTCTTGTTTGTAATAACGATGCAAAATTATATGTTTTATAACATATAGCAAATACAATTATTTAATTATTTGTGTTTTATCCTTTGCAATCGTTTTACATTTTCAATAATAATTGCTAATTTTGCGCCAAAATTACAACTTAGGCAACATGCAACAGGGACTAGTGATAAAAAATACTGGCAGTTGGTACATCGTGCGCGCGCAAGATGGCACCGAGCGAAATTGCAAAATCCAGGGAAACCTGCGACTAAAAGGTTTTCGTTGCACTAATCCTGTAGCGGTGGGCGACAATGTGGAGATAGAGGTCAAGGAAGATGGCACAGCGTTCATTCGCTCGATCATGCCTCGCCGCAACTATATCATCCGTCGCGCCAGTAACCTCTCGCGAGAGTTCCA
>JAGCRW010000011.1 GCA_017964485.1 Muribaculaceae bacterium
ACCGTCGTGGAGGTTTGGGCGACATGAAGTGTAAGAAGCTACTCAACAGCATCCTTAACGAGATGCTTGAGCCAATTCGCCAGCGCCGTCACGAGCTGGAGCAGGACATTCCTGAAATCTACAACATATTGCGTCGTGGTACCGAGAAAGCCCGCGAAACTGCAGCCCAAACTATGGATGAGGTGCGCAACGCAATGAAAATAAACTATTTCGACGACAAAGAACTAATCCAACAACAGTCAGAATATTTCCGTTCTAAATAAAACTATGATTAGGGGCCGCATAGCGGCCCCTAATCATTATAATACCTATCTCTTATTAGCAGCAACAAAATGGTTTGTTACCTAGATTAGTTACATGTTGCTTGCTTCCATATTTAGCAGGAAGAGTTTCTTGTCCACTCCACTTGAATAGCCTCCTAAAGTGCCATCAGAGTAAATTACACGGTGGCATGGAATAATGATGGGTACGGGATTGGCACCGTTGGCTTGCGCGACAGCTCTGACGGCTTTTTCGTCACCCACTTTGTTGGCCTCTTCTTTGTAGCTTATTGTTGTGCCGTAAGGAATATCTCGAAGCACTCTCCACACTTTCATTTGAAAGTCCGTGCCAATGAGGTGCAGCGGTAGCGAGAACTCCTGGCGGTTGCCATTGAAATACTCTTTGAGCTGCTTAATACAATTCTCGAGCAACGGAGTCGCGGTGTTACACAATTCCATTCTCATCTTGGCAGCCAGTTCCGAAAAGTCACTCTCACCAAACTCTATCGCAGCGATGCCTGTGGCAGTAGCAGCAATGGAGATTTTTCCCATAGGAGAATCTATGGCTACACAATTCAGCTTGCCGGCGTTTACTGGCTTAATGCCCAGTTCCTCAGCCTTTTGCATCATGAAGTTATGCGCCTGTGCATAATCGTTTGAAATCACCCCATCAAGAATGGCATCTTTTATCGCCTCTTTGATTTCGCCAACTGGACGTGAAGGCTCAAGACCGAAAGTATCCATAATCTCCTTGCCATCAACTGGCGGCTGGAAGTTGCGCACTCGGTCTTTTTCTTCAATGTCGATAATCTTCTGTTTCACAAGTTCATAGTTCTCGCGAAATCGTTTCACCTTCTCTTGGTTCTTGCTGGTAATATCAGCCCGGCACAAAGTCATCAGGTCATCGATGTCATCGCCAGCTTCAAAGAGCATGCGGCGCACTGCCGAGTCGGTGACTTCCTCTTCTACAAGCGCGATGGGGCGCATGTGCAGTCCCACGAGTTTCTTCACATACTTCATGTTCTCGTTCAACGGCAAGCGCATCTTTGCGAATATGCGCGGAACCATTTTCTCGCCTATGAAATTGTGGTTATGGAAAGTCCAACCCTGCTTCTCGTCCCAGTGCTTAGTGGCAGGTTTGCCAATGTCGTGGAACAGAGCCGCCCAGCGCAACCACTCGTTATCGCTCTCAGCAGCCACATTGTCGAGCACTTGCATGGTGTGAAGAAAGTTGTCTTTATGACCACGACCATTAACGGTGTCCACGCCTTTGAGCTGAGCAAGTTCAGGGCATATAAGAGGCAGCAAGCCACTTTTGTCGAGCAGGAAAAAGCCACGCGAGGGCACTGGCGAGCGCATGATTTTCATCAGTTCATCGGCAATACGCTCACGGGTGATTATTTTGATGCGTTCAGCGTTGCGCTTGATGGCAGCAAAGGTACCTTCCTCAATCTCAAAACCAAGCTGCGTGGCAAACCTCACAGCGCGCATCATGCGCAGTGGGTCATCACTGAAGGTGATATCGGGGTTGAGCGGAGTGCGGATGAGACGACGCTCCATATCTCCAATTCCATCAAATGGGTCAAGCAACTCGCCCCAGCGGTCATGATTGACCGAAATCGCCATCGCATTGATGGTGAAATCGCGGCGACACTGGTCATCGTTGAGAGAGCCATCCTCCACTATAGGGTTGCGACTATTGCGATTGTAGGACTCACGGCGTGCCCCCACAAACTCCAGTTCCATACCCATTGCCTTGACTTGAGCGGTGCCATAGGTCTTAAAAACCGACAGGTGCGACTTGTTGGGACCGAACTTCTGAGCCACACGTTTGGCAACCTCAATGCCGCTGCCCACTGTCACGAAGTCAATGTCCTTTGACCTACGCCCCAGGAAAATGTCGCGCACATATCCCCCCACCACGTAACATTCACGGTTCATCTCGTCGGCAACTTCGCCAATAAGCCGGAAAGCCGGGTGAGACAGATGCTCAAGTATGTTGTCTTTGCTGGTGTTCATTTTTTGATGTAATACTTGCAAAATTGGTTGATGCCACAGTTGAGGCAATCGGGTTTGAGGGCTTTGCACACGTAGCGGCCATGCAGAAGCAGCCAGTGGTGGGCATTGTAGCGGTCTTCCTCGACAATGTGGCGAGTGAGAGTATTCTCTACCTCAATAGGTGTTTTGCCGTTAGCCAGACCTGTGCGGTTTGCCACTCTAAACACATGAGTATCAACAGCAATTGCCGCTTTATGGAATACTACGCCCATTATCACATTGGCGGTCTTGCGCCCTACTCCAGGCAAGCGCGTAAGCTCCTCCATAGTGCTTGGCACTTCGCTGTTGAATTCGCTGACGAGCATCGCTGCCATGGCTTGCAAGTGGCGTGCCTTGTTGTTAGGATAAGACACGCTGGCAATATAAGGCAGTATGTCGTCGGCTGTAGCAGCAGCCATCGCCTGTGGCGTGGGATAAGCGGCAAAGAGTGCCGGTGTGACAAGATTAATGCGTTTATCGGTGCACTGAGCCGAGAGGATCACAGCCACAAGCGTCTCAAAGGGATTTGAGAAATGCAACTCGGTGGAAGGATTAGGATTCTCGCGCTTGAAATGCTCAATGATGGCCTTGTATCGTTCTTTAATAGTCATGTGTTCTTAGTTTAAAGGGGAGCTGTTGTGCGCAACTCCCCTTGATACAGTACATCGTTTATTCTCAATGAGTATGCTCAAACTGTCGCAGGAAACGCACGTCGTTCTCGCTGAACATGCGCAGGTCTTTGACCATATATTTGAGGTTGGTGATGCGCTCCACACCTACGCCAAATGCGTAACCTGTGTAAACCTTGCTGTCGATGCCGCATAGCTCAAGTACGTTAGGATCTACCATACCGCATCCCAAAATCTCTACCCAGCCAGTGTGCTTGCAGAAACCGCAGCCTTCGCCGCCGCAAAGCATACACGATACATCCATTTCGGCGCTAGGCTCAGTGAATGGGAAATAGCTAGGACGCAGACGAATCTTGGTGTCGGGACCAAAGAGCTCCTTAGCGAAGTAGAGAAGCACCTGCTTGAGGTCGGCAAACGACACGTTTTTGTCGATATAAAGACCCTCAATCTGGTGGAAGAAGCAGTGAGCGCGAGCTGTGATTGCCTCGTTGCGATAGACGCGTCCTGGGCAGATGATGCGGATAGGAGGTTGCGTGGTCTTCATCACACGTGATTGCACCGAACTGGTGTGACTGCGAAGCACGATGTTGCGCGTCACGTCTCCACCCTTGTCCTCATTGATGAAAAAGGTGTCTTGCATATCGCGGGCGGGATGGTCGGCAGCAAAGTTCAGCGAAGTGAACACATGCATATCGTCCTCTACCTCAGGACCGTCGGCAAGCGTGAAGCCCAGTCGCGAGAAGATATCGATAATCTCCTTACGAACAGTAGATATGGGGTGGCGAGTGCCTATCTCCTCAGGGAATGCAGGGCGGGTGATGTCGATTTTGTTGGCAACAACCTCTTTAGCCTTGAACTCTTCCTTAAGTGAGTTGATTTTCTCTGTTGCGAGAGTCTTGAGCTCGTTAAGACGCTGGCCAAACTCCTTCTTTTGATCATTAGGGACATTACGGAACTCATTGAAGAGATCGGAGATTTCACCCTTCTTACTCAAATATTTAATGCGCAACGCCTCAAGAGCTTCGCTGCTATCGGCCTTTAAATCTGCAATTTGCGCCTTTAATTCCTCTATTCTATCTAATAACATATCTTATTGATTTGTGTGTTTCTTGAAAAAAATCATGCAAAATTACAAAAAAGTTTACAGTTATCAGTTATCAGTTAACAGTTTTTTTGAGACAAACACAACAAAAATGCGAGTAAGCAAGAGATGGCTGAACTTGTTCAATGCCTAAGATAGACTTCATCTCGGCATAAAAAATCAAAAAAAATGTTTTTTATTTTGTTCTGCACTATGTTTGCACTATCTTTGCAGGTTGAAATAAATAAGAACACATTATCAATAGATTAAAATATCGATGAAGAAAAATATAATTATAGGCGCAGTAGTGGTTCTGGCATTGGGATTGCTCTACTGGGGAATCGAGTTCCTGAAGGGCGTAAACCTCTTTGAGCCAAAGAATTATTACATAGCGCGTTTTGAGAAGGTTGATGGTTTGACTGTTTCGGCTCCAGTGACTGTGAACGGTTTCCAGGTGGGTCTGGTTAAGGAACTGAACTTTGACTACAATACCAACGAGATAGAGGTGAAGATGAGCCTTGACGATGACCTTAAGATTCCCATGGGCTCATCGGTGTCGTTATCGAGCGGGCTGCTTGGCGGCGCGTCGCTTGTTCTTAATCTTACTAAAAATGAAGCCTACCATAAGGTGGGAGATGTGATTCCGAGCGCGGTAAATGCCGGACTGATGGACAAGGTGGGCAGCGACATCATGCCTCAAGTGAACGAGATAATGCCCAAGGTGAATGATATCCTCGCCAATGTGAACACCTTGACGTCAAATCCCGCTTTGCATAACTCGGTGTCGCAGTTTGACGACATCACTCAAAAAATCAACGCCAGCGCCAAAGATTTAACTGTGTTGATGAACAACCTCTCGGCCCTATCGCAAAACCTCAACGGCAGTGTGCCTGGTGTGATAAACGGATTCAGCGGCATCGAGACCAAGGTTGATGGCACGATGAGCAATATACAGACACTCACATCAAACTTAAACAATAAAGTTAACGACCTTCCTACCCAGCAGTTGCAACAGACAATCAATGACTTGAATGCCACACTTGCCAACCTGAAAGTGCTGACTGCTGAGTTGAGCAGTAAACTTAACGACCGCAACTCTTCTTTAGGCTTATTACTGAATGACAGGCAGTTGTATGACAACGCCAATGGAGTGGTCATGAGTCTCGACTCATTGCTGATTGACTTAAAAGCCAATCCCAAGAAATACGTGACCATTAAAGTCTTCTAAAAAGAATGATGGCCTAAGAAAAAATGCTTATTTGGAATCATTCTAAATAAGCATTTTCTTTATTTTTATATTTGGATTTTAAACATCAACAAATAAAGGACTTTTACATTTTAGCTGGAAGCAGTTTTGCTTATTATTTATAGTAGTGGACAACTCTAAGGTATTGAAATATAGGAGTGTGTGATATTGATACTTACCCTGTTTAAAGTGAGTAATGCAAAGCACTGATAATCAATGACGTTATAACTGTTTCAAAAAAAGCAAATTTTTTTTCATTTTTTTTTAAAGAAATATAGTACGAAATTTGTACTGCTAAAACAAGCCCATTATAGTGCCGTTTTCATAAATCATTACTTGAGAATTATTTTTTCTCTAGTGGTTAAATGACACGCATATAGGGAAAATTAGTGCAAACCGAGAGAAGAATAAAATGAAAAACTAAGATTTTCATTTTTACTTCCGAGGCGCCGCCTAATTTATACAAAAAGAGTTAAAATGAACGAAGATCAAAACATACAATTGTGGAATAAATGTCTAGCGATACTTCGCGACAATTTGGACACCGAGCAGTTTAATGCTTGGTTTGCCCCTATCGTCGCCCAGAAGTACGTAGACAATGAGCTCACATTGAGAGCGCCATCTATGTTCTTTGTTCAGCAAATCGAGCAGCGCTACTTCCAGCTTTTCAGCGCCACGCTGCGCAGGGTGTATGGCAATGATGTTAAGCTCTTCTACACCTATAATATAATAAACGACAATCCTGACTCGAAGGTTACTATTGCCCATGACAATGCTAGCGCAAAACTTAATAGTGCTATTTCTCGGCAGACTCAGCAGGTTTCCAACCCGTTTGACTCGGTAGAGCTTGACGACATTGACCCTCAGCTCAACCCCCGCTACACCTTTGAGAACTATTGCACCAGCATGAGCAATAAGCTTGCTGTGAGCGTGGGCAAGGCCATTGCCGATGACCCCAACTGCAAAACATTCAATCCGATGTTTGTGTTTGGAACTACTGGCGTTGGCAAGACTCACCTCATCCAAGCGATAGGTATCAGGATTAAGGAGAAACGCCCACGCACTCGTGTGCTATACACAACGTCGCGCATCTTCGAGCTTCAATACACCACCGCTATCACCAAGAATAAGCTTAACGATTTCATCAACTTCTATCAGAGCATTGATGTTCTAATTCTTGATGACATCCAGGAGCTTGCTGGAAAAACTGGAACGCAGAATACGTTCTTCCACATTTTCAACCACCTGCATCAAAACCAGAAGCAGCTCATCATGTCGAGCGACTGCTGCCCATCGGACCTTGATGGCATGGTGCCACGATTGATTTCACGTTTCAAGTGGGGAATGACGGTAGAGCTCTATAAGCCTGATATTGAGCTGCGTCGAGGCGTGCTGAGGATGAAAGCTGCACAAGATGGCCTTGAGCTGAGCGATGAAGTGATAGAATTTATAGCCCAAAACGTCACTGATAGCATCAGAGACTTAGAGGGAATCGTTGTTGCCCTGCTGGCTCATGCCACGATGCTCAATCAGGAGATCGACCTGGAGTTGGCTAAGAAGGTGATAGGCAACACAGTGAATGTGGGCAAGAAGCAGTTGTCGTTTGAACTGATAGCCGAGACAGTATCGCGCTTCTACAATATCGACGAGCAACTTCTCTATGGCAAGTCACGCAAGCGTGAGATTAGCGACGCCCGCCAGTTGGTAATGTACCTTACCAAGAAGAAGACTCAGATGTCGTCGACCAACATTGGTCAGAAACTGTCACGCGACCATGCCACAGTGCTCCACGCTTGCAAGCAGATTGAACAGCGGCTATCGATAGAAAAGAAATTCAGGCACGAAGTTGAGATGATAGAAAACGAACTGTGACAGCCAAAGCCTTGAAGATTTGATTATCACAGTTTTTTGACAACAAAATCTCAGTTTTGTACCTAACAACAAACAATCACCCCCGCCAACGACATCGCGTTGAGCAGGGGTGATTTGTTATGCATAGGGAATTAGTAGTTTCTCGCAAAGATCACGCGGCATTTCGAGGGCTTGCCAGTTAGCATGTCAACTCCTTCCTCAGGCTCGGCATCCAGCGGAATGCAGCGAATTGTCGCCTTTGTCTCCTCCTTGATGCGGTCTTCGGTCTCGGGAGTGCCGTCCCAGTGAGCCAGGACAAAGCCGCCCTTCTCGATTTGCTGCTTAAAGTCTTCGTAGTTGTCAACCTTATAGGTCATTTCGTTACGGAAGTTTAGGGCTTTCTTGTAAATGTTGTCTTGAATCTCATCGAGAAGATTCTTGACGGCATTCTCGATGCCCTCAAGCGAAGCACTTGACTTCTCGAGCGTGTCACGGCGCATCACCTCGATTGTGCCGTTGGCAATGTCACGAGCGCCGAGCACCAGTCTAACTGGCACGCCCTTGAGCTCGTAGTCGGCAAACTTGAAGCCAGGTCGCTTGTTGTCGGCATTGTCATATTTTACCGAGATTCCCATAGCGCGCAGGTTTTCCACAATAGGATTAACCTTAGCGTTAATCTCATCAAGTTGGTCTTGGTTCTTGTAAATAGGAACTATCACTACTTGGATAGGAGCCAACTTAGGAGGCAGCACCAGACCGTTGTCGTCGCTGTGAGTCATGATGAGCGCTCCCATAAGGCGGGTTGAAACACCCCATGAAGTAGCCCAAACAAAGTCGAGCTTGTTCTCGTTATTGACAAATTTCACGTCAAATGCCTTTGCGAAGTTATGGCCTAGGAAGTGTGATGTTCCTGACTGCAAGGCCTTGCCGTCTTGCATCATTGCCTCAATGGTGTAGGTCTCAAGAGCGCCAGCAAAGCGCTCGTTGGCCGATTTCACGCCCTTAACAACAGGCAGTGCCATATATTTCTCGGCAAAGTCGGCATATACGTTCAGCATCTTTATAGCCTCTTCTTGCGCTTCCTCCTTTGAGGCGTGAGCAGTATGACCCTCTTGCCACAGGAACTCAGCAGTGCGCAGGAACATACGTGTGCGCATCTCCCATCTAAATACGTTTGCCCACTGATTGATGAGCAAAGGCAGGTCGCGATAAGAACTTATCCAATTGCGATAGGTGTTCCAGATGATGGTCTCGCTGGTTGGTCTTATGATAAGTTCTTCTTCGAGACGTGCTTCGGGGTCAACCACTACCCCATTTCCTTCAGGATCGTTTTTGAGACGGTAGTGAGTCACCACTGCACACTCTTTAGCAAAACCTTCCACATGGTCGGCCTCACGGCTTAGGAACGATTTGGGGATAAGAAGAGGAAAATATGCGTTCTGCACTCCAGTTGCCTTAAACATATCATCGAGCTGACGCTGCATCTTCTCCCAGATGGCATATCCATAAGGTTTGATTACCATACACCCTCTCACAGCCGATTGCTCGGCGAGGTCGGCCTTAATCACCAAGTCGTTATACCATTGCGAATAGTTGACGCTTCTCTTTGTTAAGTCTTTAATTTCAATAGCCATTTCTATAAATATGATTTTAATATCGTTTATTCAATTGGTTCTTTTTCGCATTCTCAAGCATTAAATAGTCAGGAATCAAGTACACAACAAGCCTGCGGTTCATACGACGGTTGTTCATTGAGTTGTTCTCAAGAATGGGGTTGCTATTACCGAAGGAGAAAGTCGAAATGTATTTCTGGCAGTTGGTGTAAATTGAGAACCATTCGGCAATGCTTTTTATGCGCTTATCGGTCAAGTCCTTGCAATATTGTGGCGAGCCTGTATTGTCATGATACATCGCTAAAGCGGCATGATAGAAACCAGGCGTTCTCAGAAAATGCGCGATCTTATACAGAATATCATTGGCTTTACTGCTTACGTCAGTCGCGTTTGCCTCAAAGAACAGGTCGGCAGGGAAAGTGATTGCTATCACTTCACCATTTCTTACCATATTGACATTGTAATCTCTTACAAGATCGTTGACCAGTCTAGACTGGTATTCCACGATGGCGTTGCGCACTTTGCTGTCTTTTATCGCTGGCGAATTGATGGCCTCATCAATATTACGATAATTAATGCTCTGTGCTGTTACCGAGAGGCAGCACACCGAGGCAATAATCAAAACAACTAATCTCATGTTACAAAACAACTTGTTCATATCACATTACGTTTTATAAATCTAACAGATCGCCAGGGACCTCCATTTTAATTATTCTTTCTTTACTGTTGAAATCGACAATAAACTCTTCCACTGCGGGAATGAGAACCTGCTTTCCGTTGGTTGTCTCGATGACAAAGAGTACGTTAGCAGTAGAATCATCTATATCTACGATATTGCCTTTCAGCCCGTTTACCTCTGCGTTAAAGCCTATGAAGAAATCAACTGGCACTTGGTCTTCATCTTCGAGCACTCCGTTGTACTCATCGCGTTTCACATAGATGTCTTTATTCACCAGCATCGCGGCATCCTGGTCATTGTTGATGTCGTCAATAGTGAGCAGAAACACCTCTTGCGACTTGTTGCGGAATTCCTTAACAAAAAATGGCACAAAAATTCCATCGATGTCACACACAATGCAAGAACAATTGTCAAGCACCACCCCGGGAGCATTTATCGTTGCCGATATCTCCCCATTGATGCCATGAGTCTTGTTAAATTTGCCAATGGCGATTATTTCATCGCGGGTAATCATTGTGCTTTGTTTTTATTTCTTCTTTTTCTTCTTAGTCGCTTGTTGCTGTGCTGGAGCCACCTTGAATTGGTGCAGCTTATGAGTTGCAGGGTCTAGGATTATCTGCCCTTTGGAAAAATATTCCAAATCTTTGAAAATCTTAGCGTCTTCAACATCCTCGTTGCTTATTTGATAGATGAGCTTCTTCATGTGGTTTGCGATAAGCATCACCAATGCCTCCTTCTCATCGCCGTCGGGGTATTCGCAAGCACGCTGAATCATCTGGTCAACAATCTTGCCATAATGACGCATTTTTATGCCTTCGTGCTTGTATTTAATGGGAACGGGCTTGGTGTTGAGATTCTCGGGTTTTACAACTTCGTATGGATAGTCTATGTCGAGTGTGAAGTTGCTCATTATCGCCAGGTGGTCCCATAGCTTGTGCTGATAATCGGTCTCCTGCTTGAGTTGCGGAAACAGGTTGCTCATGGTGTTGATGATAGAGCGTGCGCACTTGTTACGTTCCTCGCGGTCTTCGATAGTGCAGCAGTAGTCCACCATTTGCTGGATATTTCGGCCATACTCAGGCAGAGCCAGTTTCTTGAGTTGTGAGTTATAGGTAAGCATATAGTTTCAATCAAAAATAGGGTGCAAAGTTACAAATAATTGATGACATGTAAAGCCTTAAAGAACCTTTTTCTTCGGAATTGTGGCTTGAAAGTCCTTCAAATAGAGAGGAGTTGAATAGGCCACATCAATGAAATGCCCTTCTCTGAACGCTTTCTCGGCGAGAGCAAGCATATCTACTGCCACGGGCTTGACATCGGGCATAAATTGCACATTTGAATGCTTGATAACGTCTTTTGCTTTTTGCGCTCCGTTACCAATCAGCACAAGGTGATGGTTGGTAAGCAGAGAGGCAAACGAACTCTCGTCGAGGATCATGGCTTGCGGTTCCATAACGGCCTCAAGAGCGCTGTTATACACAGCAGTATAAACCTCCATGCGACGTGCGTCAATCATGGGCACATAAAGGGTATCGTCATCGAAGAACTCCTTGAACATCGCTGTAACAGTGAGCAGCTGCAAAGTGTTGACTCCAATCAGCGGCAACTCAAGACCAAACGCCAAGCCCTTGGCCTGCGAAAGACCAATGCGCAAGCCTGTGTAGGAGCCAGGACCTATGCTCACGGCGATGGCGTTGAGCTTCATCTCTTTGCGTTTAGCGGTATTGAGCATATCATTGATGAACTGGCTCAATAATGTGGCGTGGTTTAGGCCATCATAATTCTCGTGATGGTCAACTATCTGTCCATCACTGCTTAATGCCACTGAGCACACAGCGGTCGAAGTTTCTATATTGAGGATGTTGGCCATAATCTTTCAAAAATTTAGTGCAAAGTTACATAAAAAATTGCAATCTTTATGTACCTTTGCAAAAATAATAAAAACACAAATCATGGAAACAATCAAGAACAATTTACTGAGCTCATTTGTTTTGTTATTGATGATAGCATTAGGGAGCAATGCCTACGCATTTACTCCAATTGAAAAGCATGTGATTATCAATGGCAAAGATTTTGTTTATCACACACATCACGACCCTAAAGTAACACCAATCTTTAAAGTAAATAAAGAAGATTTTGGCTTGTTCCTGAATGGCGTGGCTTGTGCCAGCCCACAAGAAATTGACTCTGTAAGGTTAATTGAGATCACCAAATGGGCCGACACTCCGTCGTTCACTGTGGTTTGGATGTATGTTGACTACAATAATATCAATCGTCAAAGCGAGCACTACCTGGCAACCTATAAGAAGACCGGTGGCGTGATTGATGCTATACTTGCTGCCACATGGTTAGAAATTCGTAAAATAGCTGAGGGAAGATATCTTTTCCCAAAGGATGGCTATTACTATGCTACTGAGATATCTGATTATTTAAATCCGGCTGTCACTCTCGATGAGAAATCGGCGACAGTGGGTCGAAAGTTTGTCACAAAGTACGGTACAGAGAAAGAGAATGTTACCAATATTGAAGAAGGAGAGATGGTCACAACTTATTCTATTGACAATAAGGGCAAAATATATTACGCTAAGACCGACAAGAGCTCCAAGCGCGGCAACAAGAATGTTCTCGACGAGGCCACTGGCAAGATGAAAATCACCGAGCACACCGATTTCGCGACATTGGGACTTGGCATGGCGCTTATCGAAACTTACACTAAGCCGTCGAGTTACACGCTGACTCCTGCCGAGTATCAGAAGATAGAAAAAGAACTCCAAGCACTTGAGGCGAACCAAGAAATCAAAGCAAGCGAAGAGGCCAATAAAGACCTGCAAGAATTAAAGGAGAAGATTGAGAAGTGGCAAAAAAATCTTATCTACCAAAACCCACAGAAATGGCTCAATTGGTACTACAAGAACAAGACTGCCTCGCTCGACATGCTCAAGCGCAACATCGCAGCCGATGCCAATCTCGCCAAATTCATGAGTGCCGAGGTGGCAAAAATCAAGCTTAAAGCCCAGCGCTTGTGGTGGAAGAAACACATTAAATGAAATAACAATTAATGGGCAAAATAAAAGCGGTTGACATGCAATAACGCATATCAACCGCTAACTTTTTCATAATTCATTTCACCCAATCAGCGACTCGACGATTTTCTTCACGTCTTCGCCAAGTTTTTGGGCTTTCTCCATTGTGTGGGCCTCGCTGTAGATGCGGATGATGGGCTCAGTATTGCTCTTGCGCAGGTGTGCCCAACCGTCCTCAAAGTCAATCTTCACGCCGTCGATAGTGGTGAGATTCTCGTTTTTGTAGTGCTCTTCCACTGCTTTGAGAATCTTGTCAACATCCATGTCGGGAGTGAGTTGCAGCTTGGTTTTGGCAATGCTGTACTGGGGATAAGTGGCCTTGAGTTCGCTCACCTTCTTTCCGCTCTTGGCGAGCAATGTAAGGAAGAGAGCCACGCCCACGAGGGCATCACGGCCATAGTGCAATTCGGGATAGATTACTCCGCCATTGCCCTCGCCACCAATCACAGCACCTGTGCGGCGCATCTCGGTGGTCACATTCACCTCGCCCACGGCAGCAGCAGTATAGGTGCAGCCATGAGCCTGAGTCACGTCACGCAATGCGCGCGACGACGACAGGTTAGAAACCGTTGAGCCTGGAGTGTGCGATAGCACATAGTCGGCAACTGCCACCAGGGTATATTCCTCAACAAAGAACTCGCCGTTCTCCATCACAATTGCCAAGCGGTCAACATCGGGGTCTACAACAAAACCCACATCGGCCTTGCCCTGCTTCATAAGGTCCTGAATAGCTGTCAAATTCTCTGGAATTGGCTCTGGGGTATGCCCAAAGTTGCCAGTCGGGTCGCAGAACAGCCTGATAATATTCTCGCTCTTCACACCCATTGACTCTAGTAATTTGGGAATTGCAACGCCACCTATCGAGTTAACGGCGTCAACTGCGACTTTGAAATTTGCGTCCTTTATTGCCTCAACGTCAACAAGTTTCAAGGCCTTAACAGCATCGATATGGCGGCGCAAGTAGGTATAGTTCTTCTGCTCACGGCCCAGTTTGTCAACTGGAGCATAGTCAAACTCCTCGGCCTCAGCGATGCGCAACACTTCTTTGCCCTGTGCGTCAGTCAGAAACTCGCCATTCTCGTTGAGCAGCTTCAGCGCATTCCACTGCTTTGGATTGTGCGATGCAGTTATAATAATTCCGCCGCAAGCCTTCTCCCATACTACAGCAAGCTCGGTGGTTGGAGTCGTTGCAAGGCCAATATTCACCACGTCAAATCCCATTCCAGTGAGGGTACCCACAACAATATTGAGCACCATGCGTCCCGAGAGACGCGCGTCACGTCCAACAACAATGACATTTGACTCACTTGACGAGTTGCGACGAATAAACGTAGCATAAGCCGTCGTAAACTTCACAATATCTAATGGCGACAAGCCATCACCAGCAGGGCCTCCGATAGTACCTCGAATGCCTGATATTGATTTAATTAATGACATAATTGCAATATATTTAGAGAATTAAATTTGATTACGGAAATAGCGCACATGATACAAGAATGGCCTAACATTCGAGATTTCGCTTGCCCAGCCATATTGCGACTTGATGATAAGATTCACCTCACTCTCAACGCCTAAGAAGTTCAAAGGCATCTGTATGCCATAACCCCACTGCGCCGAAGTGGTGAGTGTGTAGTTTCCATATTGGAAAGAAGTGGGTGCGAGATTCATGTCATTCTCATTGCCCTCACCTATCATTTCACCATAGGTGTACCAATAATATAAATCATAACGCATATAACGGAAGTAGATTCTCTCTGAGTCCTTTGCCTTGTCGGTCTTGCGGTCGCCAGCTTTGAGCACTTGCATGTATACATTGCCCTCGGGATCTATTCTATAATATGGTGCGTCCTTACCCACCTCAAACACCGTGTCACTTGGTATCTCATTAACCACACGGCAGTTTGCCAGGTAAGCGTTAGTGGCATGGCGTTCTTTCTCGAGCAATTCGGCATAGCTCTCGCTGTCGCTGCACGAAGTCATGCAGAAAATTGTTGCCAATGCGAGCAGGAAGAATAACTTTTTAGTATTTCTCATTTTCAAAATATATTAATTATCGGTTTTTACTTTCTCTACTATCTTTTTAAATATCTCAACAGCCTCGGCCATTGTGCCATAGAACTCCCCTGCCGCGGCGTTTTTGTGACCACCACCACCAAAATAGGTAGCACACAGGGTATCAACTGCAAAGTCGCCCTCGCTGCGCATCGACACCTTTATGCAGTCCGGGTCCTCACGCATGAAGGTCGACCAATACACACCTTTCACCGAAAGGGGGCGGTTCACAAGTCGCTCGGTGTCACCTGTCTTGTAGTTAAAGGTCTCAAGGTCGTTTTTGTCAAGGGTTATCAGCGCAATGCTGTCGTTGATGATGGTCATCTTATTGAGCAAGGCATAACTATGCAACTTCAGGCTATTTAGTGGCACTGTGTCCATTGCTTGTTTGTAGAGATAAGGCTTGTCTATGCCATACTCCATGAGCCGAGCCATTATCTCATACACCTCTGGGTAAGACGAACTCCAAGCCAGGTTGCCTGTATCGGTCATCATTCCCACAAACAGCAACGATGCCACTTGCTTGTCAACATATTGTAGCCAGTCACCCTCTCTTAAGATGCGATATACCACCTCGCATGTTGATGACAACTGTGGAAACGAGAACACTAAGTCAAATGCTGGTGTCGGATTCAGGTGATGGTCAATGAGCACTTTGGGAAGCTTGCTCTCTTTTAGCAGAGGGCTCATCTTGTCAACACGGTCGATATCATTATAGTCAAGGCACAAAATCAACTGTGTGTTCCTGATGATATTGCCGGCACGCTTCTCGTTGAAGGTGAAGGTGACAACGTCAAAAGCATCGAGCATAAACTCCAGCGACTGCGGCAACTGGTCAGGAATGATTACAGTGGCATTCTTGCCCATGTTCCTCAAGGCAAGACACAACCCCAGACTCGACCCAATGGCATCGCCGTCGGGCTTCTTGTGGCAGGTGATGACGATGCGGTTAACATCAGTCACCATCTTCTTGAACTGCTCAAGATCTTTGGGGTTAATAATATTATTTATCATGCCTTGATTTCAATTTTTGGCTTTCAAAGGCACAAAGGTAGGAATAAATTTAATACAATAGCATTATGTTAGGTTTTTTTTAGAGTTATGATGTGCTCAAAATAATGCATAATAAGTTTTTTAAATTATTAAACAAAAAAATTCACATCAACTTGTGTGGAAAAATACTATATCCTGCGAAAAACTGAAAACAAATAACTGAAAACTGAAAACTATTTACTATCTTTGCCGTTTGAAATCTAAAATCAATCTTTGAAATGCAAACCAAACGACTTCTTAACATTCTCATTGCGATTACTCTGTGTGCCTTCGTCACACAAGCTCAGATGCTCAACCCAGTGAAGTGGACCAAAAGCATCAAAATGACCGATGACAAAAATGGTGTCATTACTTTCACTGCCAACATCGACAAAGGCTGGCACATGTATTCTAACGACACGCCCGATGGAGGCCCCATCCCACTGAGCATTAAGTGGGATAAAAAAGAGGGAGTCAAGCTTGTGGGTGGACTCAAACACAGCAAAGCGCCACAAACACTCGACGACGAGATGTTTGGCATGAAAGTGCGGCAATGGGAAGGAACAGTCTCTTTATCGCAGAATTTTACCACTACCGCCGACAAATACAAGATAGAAGGAGAAGTCAGCTATCAGGCGTGCAGTGATCAAGGCTGCTTGCCAGGCAGTGAGCTGTTTGACTTCAGCGGCACTGTTGACAGCAAAGATAAGGCCAAAGAAGATACTAAAGAAGAAAAAAACGATGAAGAAACCGTTGAGGAAGAAGTCGTAGAAGAGGCGGCTGCCGATGATGCTGCCATCGATTCGTTATCAGAGGCATCTTCATCGATGAACACAAGCAGCGACCTCTGGGCGCCAGTGAAGTTCAACGACGCACAGGCCGAAGGCACCGAGGGCAACAGCAACTCCCTGTGGTTCCTGTTCTGGACGTGCTTTTTAGGAGGTTTCATCGCACTGCTCACACCTTGCGTGTGGCCCATAATTCCTCTTACAGTTAGTTTCTTCTTAAAGAAAGGTAACAGCAAGAGCAAGTCAATATCAAGTGCCGTAACCTATGGTTTGTCAATTATCGTTATTTATGTGCTGCTTGGACTGCTCGTTACTGCAATATTTGGTGCCAACGGTCTTAATGCCCTTGCCACCAATGCCGTGTGCAACATCATATTCTTCTTGTTGCTGGTAGTATTTGCCATCTCGTTCCTCGGAGCGTTTGAGATAAAACTCCCCGACTCATGGTCGAGCAAGATGGACAATCGCGCCGAGAAGACAACGGGCTTGCTGAGCATCTTCTTCATGGCGTTCACATTGGTAATTGTATCGTTCTCGTGCACTGGTCCTATCATTGGCACATTGCTCGTTCAGACTGCCACAAGCGGCAGCAAAGTAGGTCCCATTGTGGGAATGTTTGGCTTCGCTTTGGCTCTAGCCATACCTTTCACATTGTTTGCACTGTTCCCCTCAATGCTCAAGAAACTGCCAAAGTCGGGAAGTTGGCTCAACACCGTCAAGGTGGTGCTTGGCTTCCTTGAGTTGGCTCTATCGCTCAAATTCCTCTCGGTTGCCGACCTTGCCTATGGTTGGCACATTCTCGACCGCGAGACATTCCTCGCCCTGTGGATAGCAATTTTCGGGCTTTTGGGCCTCTACCTGCTTGGTATGCTGCACCTCAAGAGCGATGGCGAGAAGAAGCCAATTGGCGTTGTTCGCCTGATGCTCGGCATCATTACATTAGCCTTTACCGCCTATCTCATTCCTGGTTTGTGGGGCGCTCCGTTGCGCACAACCAGCGCTTTCGTGCCACCTATGTATACCCAAGACTACAACACCAATCCCGAGACCGTCAAAGAGTGGGAAGACTTTGAGGCTGGCGTTGCTGCTGCCGAGAAGAACGGCAAACCGATATTCCTGGAGTTCTCGGGCTATGGCTGCGTGAACTGCCGCAAGATGGAGAGCGCCGTGATGGGTGTTGACAAGGTGAAGAATGAGCTTAGCGAGAACTTCACTCACATCCGCCTCATGGTTGACGACAAGACCGAGCTCGACAAGCCTATCACAATCGAGAAGGACGGAAAGGTAGTGAAGAAAATCAGGACCGTTGGCGACAAGTGGAGTTACCTGCAAGAGGTTAAGTTCAACGCCAATTCCCAGCCCTATTATGTGGTGCTCAACTCAAAGGGCGAACTCATGTCGGGACCATTTGTTTACAAAGAAGACATCGACGGTTTCCTCGACTTCTTGAAACGTGGAAAAGAGAAATATGAAAAGTAAGAATAGCCGCGAGCAGAAACTGGAAGCGTTTGGCTCGCTGCTCGACGTGATTGACAACCTGCGAGAGAAGTGCCCCTGGGACTCGGTGCAGACTAACGAGAGCATGCGTCCTAACACCATCGAGGAGGCCATGGAGCTTGCCGAGGCGCTGCTGGGCGATGACAACGACACCATCAAAAAAGAACTTGGAGATGTACTTCTCCATGTTCTTCTTTATGCCCGCATCGGTGAGGAGAAAGGCGCCTACGACATCGCCGAAGTGTGCGATTCCCTGCGCCAAAAGCTTATCTACCGCCATCCGCACATCTACGGCAACGACAAGGTTAGCGGCGTGAAAGAGCTGCTTGAGCATTGGGAAGTCATCAAGATGAAGGAAAAAGGCGGCAACAAGACCGTGCTGAGCGGAGTGCCTTCTACCCTGCCCTCACTCATTAAAGCTGAGAGAGTACAAGAGAAAGCCGCCAACGTTGGTTTTGACTGGGAGAAAAAGGAAGACGTGTGGGACAAAGTAAAAGAAGAACTCACCGAGGTGGAAACCGAGATGAAAGCAGGAAATGAGGCCAACATAGAGAAGGAGTTTGGCGACCTGTTCTTTGCTATGGTCAATGCCGCAAGGCTTTATGGCGTGCGTCCCGATAATGCTCTCGAGAAGACAAACCTCAAATTCATCGCTCGCTTCAACCATGTGGAGAAGCGCGCCAAAGAGCTAGGTAAGCACCTCAACGAGATGACTCTTGCCGAGATGGACGAACTATGGGATGAAGCAAAATACTTAAAATTAGGCGAATGAAAGTTTGTGTCACAGAGAAACCAAGTGTTGCGAGAGACATAGCACGACTGCTTGGAGCCAACGACCGCCACGAAGGCTACTTCGAGGGCAACGGCTATCAAGTGACATGGACTTTTGGTCATCTGTGCACTCTGAAAGAGCCCAATGACTATACCGACAAATGGAAATATTGGAGCCTGGCGGCATTGCCTATGATTCCGCAACACTTTGGCATAAAGCTCATTGAGGACGATGGCATAAAGAAACAGTTTAAGGTTATAGAGACTCTTATCGCTAGTGCCGACGAGGTCATCAACTGCGGTGATGCCGGCCAAGAGGGAGAACTGATTCAGCGCTGGGTATATCAGAAGGCACGCTGCGACAAACCTGTGAAACGCCTGTGGATTTCGTCACTTACCGACGAGAGTATCCGCGAAGGTTTCCAGCAGTTGCAAGATGCCTCAAATTTTGACAACCTCTACTATGCTGGCCTTTCTCGTGCTATAAGCGACTGGATTCTCGGCATGAATGCCACACGCCTTTATACCCTAAAATATCGCAACTCCTATTCACGCAACGTGCTGTCTATTGGGCGAGTACAGACTCCTACCCTAGCCTTGATAGTTGCCCGACAGCGTGAGATAGAGAACTTTGTGCCCGAGGACTATTGGGAAATCAAGACCAAATATCGCGACACCATTTTCAACTCAACTAAAGGCAGATTCAAGACCGAGTCCGATGCCAGCGTGATAGTCGAGAATATCAAGGACTTCCCGCTCACGGTGACCTCGGTTAGCAAGAAAAAAGGCAAAGAGGCGCCGCCACGTCTTTTTGACCTCACCAGCCTTCAAGTAGAGTGCAACAAGAAGTTCTCTTACAGCGCCGATGAGACATTGCGGCTAATCCAGTCGCTATATGAGAAAAAAGTAACCACTTATCCGCGTGTTGACACCACCTACCTGAGCGACGACATCTACCCCAAAATTCCAGGCATCATGCAAGCCATGAAGCCCTACGCTGCTCTCACACAGCCACTTCTTGCTGGCAAATTGCCCAAGAGCAAGAAGGTTTTTGACAACAGCAAAGTTACCGACCATCATGCCATAATCCCCACCAATGTAGATCCTGCCAGCGTTTTCTTAACACGTGAGGAGAAATTCGTTTATGACCTTGTCGCCAAGCGGTTTATCGCGGCATTCTACCCCGATTGTGAGTTTTCGACCACTACGGTTATGGCAAAAGTCAATGAATATGAATTCAAGGCCACTGGCAAAGAAATTCTCAAAGACGGTTGGCGAGTGATTTACAATAAGGATAAAGCACAGACAGCCGATGCTGAAGGCAAAGACAAAGATGAGGACGACAACGGCATAATGCCCACCTTTGTCGAGGGCGAGAGCGGTCCTCACGAGCCTTCATTGCTCAAGAAGACCACCCAACCACCTAAGTACTACACCGAGGGAACACTGCTGCGCGCCATGGAGACAGCAGGTAAATTTGTAGATGACGACGAACTCCGCGATGCCATGAAAGAGAACGGCATAGGGCGACCGTCCACACGTGCCGCCATCATCGAGACACTGCACAAGCGCCATTACATCGCCAAGCAATGCAAGAGTCTGGTCGCCACAGCGGCAGGCATTCAGCTCATCGACACTATTAAGGAGGAACTGCTTAAGTCGGCAAAGCTCACTGGATTGTGGGAAAACAAATTGCGTAAAATAGAGCGTGGCGAGTTCAGTGCTCAGCAGTTTATCAACGAGTTGAAAGCACTTGTCAACGAGATAGTACTCAACGTGTTGCGTGACAATTCCAGCACCATAATATCAGTGCCAAGCGACGAGGAGAAAAAAAAGACTGAAGGAGAGAAAAAGCCACGCAAGCCACGACTCAAATCACTAGAGGAGATCAAATGCCCAAAATGTGGCAAGGGACACATCATCAAAGGCCGCACCGCATACGGATGCAGCGAGTTTCGTAGCGGTTGCGATATGCGTCTGCCTTTCGACACCTACCCTGCCGATCTCACCCCCGCCAAGCTTAACACCATGATCAAGAAATCTTTTAAACAAAAATAATTATTCCCTTTTGTAGGGACAAGGCCTGCCTTGTCCGTTGGGAGCAGGGGGTATGATGGATAAAATAAAATCAATATATCATTTGAAATCATGAATGATTCTTGGCAATATATAATCGTTGGCATTATAGTAGCTGTCGCCTTTGCTCTGGCGGCACGCAGCATCTACCGCGCCATTACACACAAAAAATCAGCCCTCAACCCCTGCGACAGCTGCAAACTCAAAGACACTTGCAAGAAAAACAAGCAAAACTGCGACCAGGCAACATAATTCTTCAAACGAACGACGGCAATTTTCTTCATATTTGTTGTTTAAAGTTAATAATTAACCTATATTTGTATATTGTACATATAAGAAAATATGTTACTTGTTTTTCTTCTGTCTGCGAAAACTTAAGCATGCAGGATTTTGTAGATTAGTTCTCGCAGTAGCGCATTAGCGTCTTGGCGGGACTTTATGCCTTTGCTTTTGGTGTCGCACTCTCTAATCCAAGAGATTATATTCACGCAGGCAAGGGTATTATAGTATCTTGAGGCCTCTTCAAACTTCTTGACTCTATATGCTGATTTAGTGCCAACAGCAGCCATTAGTCCCGCTTGTGAGCGGTCGGTTGCGGCTCTATATAGAAGAAGTTTTGAGAAATAACCAAACAGCATACTAACCGTCACCACCGTGGGATTAGCCTTTGGATTCTTTTCATAATAGTTGATAATCTCAAACGCCTTCTTGGCATTACGGCGCGAGAGGGCTTCTTCAAGTTCAAAGTTGTTGTAGTCCTTACTGATGCCTATGTTTCGCTCTATGAGTTCGGGGGTGATGCGCTTGTCATCTTTTACGAGGATTTTAAGTTTATCAATCTCGGTATAGAGTCTTGAAATGTCATTTCCCACATTAGAGGCAATCATCGACAGCGCCTTCTCGTCGATGGAGCAGCCCTGCGATTTGATATAGTCCAAAGCCGCTAGCTCCATAGGCCTGCCTTCTCGCAGTTTGTCGCTACGGAACACCACGCCCGAGTTATTCTTCTTAACAGCATCGACAAATTCCTTGCCTTTGATAGCCTCATTCTTGTTGCACACCACCAAGATGGTTGTTGCCATAGGCTGAGCAGCATAATGCTTCAACTGGTTGAGTTCGTTGGCTGTTCCTTTGTTGTTGGCCTTTCCCACCACTTGTGCTTCCCTGATTACCACAACCTGATGCTGTGCCATTGCAGGATATTGCTTGCACATGCTGATGACATTACGGATGTCGGTGATATCGGCGCCATAGATGATGTTGAGGTTGAAGTCACGCTCATCCTCTGTAAGGGCGTTCTCGACAATGGCTTCCTCAAGCCGGTCGATGAAGTATCCCTCCTCTCCATGCAAGACATAGATAGGCCTAAAATTTTTAGCATTAATCTCTTTCAATAAGCCCGAAAATGTAACATCATCTTTTTTTGCTGCCATAATTACTTTTTTTTCAAAGACAAGAATGCGTAGTTCAGAAATTTTCCGTAAATTTACAACATATTTTGCAGACTAACAAACAAAAAAATCATGCAGAGATTAAATCTCCCTGAATATCAATTTAATATAAAAAAAAGAGAGGATGCTTTTATTATCCTTGACCCGCTGCGACGGCGATGGGTAGCTCTCACTCCCGAAGAGTGGGTGCGACAAAACTTCGTGCGGTTCTTGATTGAAGACAGGGAATTTCCCGCTGCATTGATGAATAATGAGATTTCACTCACGCAAAATGGCATAAAGCGCCGCTGCGACACACTCATCGCCGACCGCCAAGGGGCGCCGCTGGTGATTGTGGAGTATAAGGCTCCCACTGTGGAGATTACGCAAAAGGTCTTTGACCAGATAGTGCGTTACAATATGGTGTTGCAGGCGAAATACCTGATTGTGTCAAACGGCATGAGCCACTACTGCTGCAAGATTGACTATGAAAACAACAGCTATAGCTTTTTGGAAGACATACCATGCTATGGCCAGCTAAATCAATAACAAGAATTTGGAAGACTATTTAAATAAACTCAACACTCAGCAGCGCGACGCGGTACTTTATTGCGAAGGGCCACAGCTGGTGATAGCCGGCGCAGGCTCGGGGAAGACACGTGTGCTTACCTACAAGATTGTGCACCTGCTCAAACTGGGCTATTTCCCATCACACATAATGGCGCTGACATTCACCAACAAAGCCGCTGGTGAGATGCTGGAACGCATTAAGGCGCTGGTAGGCTACGAGGTGGCTAAACACCTGTGGATGGGAACATTCCACTCTATCTTCGCCAAACTGCTGCGCATCAATGCCGACCGCATTGGGTTTGACCATGATTACACCATCTACGATACCAGCGACTCGCGTTCGCTCATCAAACTCATCATCAAAGATATGCAACTCGATGACAAGGTGTATAAACCCGCCACAATTCAGTCGCGCATCTCGATGATGAAAAATGCACTAATCACACCTTCTTTTTATGAGAATAATCGCCAGCTCCGTGAGGAGGATGAGAGAACCAAACGACCGCTGACAGCCGAGATATACAAGACTTATTGTCACCGCTGCAAGATTGCCGGAGCAATGGATTTCGACGACTTGCTGGTATATACCAATATACTGCTGCGCGACAACCCCGACATCCTCAAGAAATATCAGGAGCGATTTGAGTATATTTTAGTTGATGAGTATCAAGATACTAACTTCGCCCAGCATCTTATCATCACCCAGCTCGCAAAGAATCACAACCATGTGTGCGTGGTGGGCGACGACGCTCAGAGTATCTACTCCTTCCGTGGCGCGAATATCTCTAATATACTTGATCTGAAAAAGTCGTTCCCCAAACTGCAGACCTTCAAACTCGAGCGTAACTACCGCTCCACTAAAAACATTATAGGTGCGGCAAACTCATTGATTGACAAAAACAAACGTCAAATCAAGAAGAATATTTACAGCGAGAATCCTGTGGGGACAAAGGTAAATGTGGTAGAATGTTACAACGACTATGAGGAAGCCTACGTTGTGGCCAGCACCATCTTGTCGCTAAAGGCGCGTGAGGGGTGCAGCTATGAGGACTTTGCTGTGCTTTATCGCACTAATGCTCAATCGCGCGTGCTGGAGGAGGCTCTAGGAAGCGGTGGCTTGAAGAATAAGCATGGCGACAAACGCCGTCCAATCCCCTATCGCATCTATGGCGGCCTCTCGTTCTACCAGCGCAAAGAAATCAAAGACGCTCTGGCATATTTCCGACTAACTATCAACCCCAATGACGATGAGGCGCTGCGACGTGTCATCAACTTCCCCGCACGAGGCATCGGCCAAACAACGATGGCAAAGGTGCAGCATTGCGGTATCGAAGGAGGTGTGAGCATGTGGCAAGTGTTGAACAATCCGCAGCAACATCGCCTAGATGTGAACAGCGGAACGATGAGGAAACTGCAAGCCTTTGTTGAACTTATCAACGGTTTTACAACGCAAGACCAAGCGGGCGTCAATGCTTACGAACTGGGACGTATTATCATCGAACGCAGTGGCATTATGGCTGAGTTGATGAAAGAAAAGTCGGTAGAGAATATCAGCAAACAAGAGAACCTCGATGAGTTGCTTGCCGCGATGCACGACTTTGTTGATGAGCAAGAAGAGCAAGGCTCAAATGAGATAAAAATGACCGATTTCCTTGCTCAAGCATCGCTTGCCACTGACCAAGATACCGACAAGAGCACTGGCGAGTGCGTAACGCTGATGACCGTGCACGCCGCTAAGGGGCTAGAATATAAGAACATAATAATCGTGGGCGTGGAGGAAGACCTGTTCCCCTCAGGCTTGAGCAAAGATTCTCTTGCTGCCATCGAAGAAGAGCGACGACTGCTGTATGTCGCGATCACCCGTGCCGAGAAAAACTGCGTCATCACCTACGCCAAGTCGCGTTTTCGCAATGGCAGTACCCAAAATTGCAAACCCAGTCGCTTCATCCACGATATTGACCCGCAGTTCTTGTCGATGGGTGCTACCAGCAGCAGTAAATCAAAGAATGACAACAGTTTTGACAGCTACATGACCGAGAGGCGCAGGGGCTTTGAAACCCTAAGAAGCGAATATGTCACACCCACCAGGACGCAACCGTCATTCAGGCCTGTCACTCAAAGCACTCCCCCACCCGCTACGGCGGCAAGCGGAGACTTCACCCTTCATACTCTCAACGAGATTAGCGAGGGAAGCATTATTCAGCACTACAAGTTTGGCCAAGGCACAATCGCAAAAATAGACACCAGTGTCAGCGATACGAAAATTGTGGTGGAATTTGACGTTATGGGCCAACGCACATTGCTACTAAAATTCGCCAAGTTTAAGATATTGTAATTCGTTATGAACACTCCTTATTATATAGTCTATGAAGAGAAGTTGAGGCGGAATCTCGATCTTATCACTCGCGTGAGCCGTGAGAGCGGCACTAAAATCATTATGGCGTTTAAGGCCAACGCCTTGTGGCGCACGTTTCCCATTTTCAGGGAGTATGGCATCTGCTCTACTGCCAGTTCGGTAAACGAGATGCTTCTCGCCAATGATAAGTTGCACTGCAAAGCTCACACCTATTGTCCTGCCTATACCGAACAGACCATCAAGCAATATATCGCTGGCAGCAGTCACATCACGTTCAACTCGGTAGACCAATTCATAAGGTTCAAGCCTTTTATCGATGAACATAACGCCACAATGCCCAGTGATCGCATCAGCTGCGGCCTGCGCATCAACCCCATGTGCTCGGTGATTGAGACCGACATCTACAATCCATGCTGCCCAGGGTCACGATTTGGCATCCTCTGCGAAAACTTGACGCACTTGCCCGATGGCATCGAGGGTTTCCACTTCCATGCGCTGTGTGAGTCAACGTCTCACGACCTTGCCAAAGTGCTTGACGCTATGGAAGAGCAGTTTGGTCAGTGGCTACCGCAACTTAAGTGGATAAACATGGGAGGTGGACACCTGATGACTCACAAAGACTATGACGTGGAGCATCTGATTCATCTGATTCAAGACTTCAAAAAACAGCATCCTAATTTGGAGGTAATTTTGGAACCAGGCAGCGCGTTCTGCTGGCAGACGGGCGACCTGGAGGCAACTGTCGTTGATGTGGTGGAGAACAGCGGCATCAGGACAGCGATTGTTAACGTGTCATTTGCCTGCCACATGCCCGACTGTCTGGAAATGCCCTACAAACCAGTTATCACACAAGCACTTCCAGAGGTTGACACAAGCCACCCGACCTATCGCATAGGCGGCAATTCGTGCCTGAGCGGAGACTATGTGGGTGACTGGAGTTTTGACCACGAACTAAAGGCTGGCGACCGCCTTACATTTGAGGACATGAACCATTACACAACGGTTAAGACCAATATGTTCAATGGCATCTCACACCCCTCAATAGTGCTACAGCACCTTGACGGGACAATTGAGACGTTAAGGGAATTTACCTACGAGGATTACAAGTCTAGGATGAGCTAGATATTAATGGACAATGCATAATGCAGATTTGAGTCTTGAGGGGTTGTTAATGTATTGCTCCGCAGTGCGGCGTTCACTAGCAAAGCGACAAAACTTTAAGTCCTTTCAGCTATTAACTCCAGTGCCTCGCTTGCCTCTTCCCATTGCGCCATGATTTCCTCGAGCTGGTGGTTTAGCTGCTCGTGGCGGGAATAGATTTCAGGATCGGTGGCATTGCCTTGCGACAGTTGCTCCTCAATCTCGGCTATGGCAGCCTCGGTGTCGGCAATCTGCTGCTCGAGTGTTTTCACACGCTTCTCAGCGCGGCGCACTTCTCGCTCATGCTCCTTCTTCTCCTGATAGCTGAGTTTTGATGCCGTCATTATCCTTTCCTGCTGTGGAGCAGCGATTTTCTCCTTTATTTCAAGCTGTTGCAGCGACTGAATCTTCTTTTTCTCAAGGAATTCATAGATGCCGCACAGGTGCTCACGCACGCGATGGTTGCCAAACTCATAGACCTTGCTCACTAGTCCGTCGAGGAAATCGCGGTCGTGCGAGACAACAATCACAGTGCCATCAAAGTCGGCAATGGCGCTTTTGAGTATGTCTTTGGTGCGCATGTCAAGGTGGTTGGTAGGCTCATCAAGGATAAGCAGGTTAACCGGCTGGAGCAGCAGTTTGAGCATCGCCAGTCGTGCTTTCTCGCCTCCCGACAGAACCTTCACCTTCTTCTCACTCGCCTCGCCGCCAAACATAAATGCGCCCAGCAGGTCGTTGATGCGAGAGCGAATATAACCCACTGCCTCATAGTCGATGGTGTCAAATACTGTTATATCCTCATTGAGCAGTTGTGCCTGATTTTGAGCAAAATATCCTATCTTCACGTTGTGGCCTATCTGAAGACTTCCATTGAAGGGAATCTCATTCATTATGCACTTGACAAGAGTTGACTTGCCAGCGCCGTTCTTGCCCACAAACGCCACCTTCTCGCCGCGTTTAATAGTGAAAGAGACATTGCTGAACACATTCAGGTCACCATAGTTCTTTTTCACATCCTCGGCGATGATTGGATAGTCACCCGAACGCGGTGCAGGAGGAAACTTGAGGCGAAGATGTGTGTTATCCACCTCATCAATCTCGATGCGCTCAACCTTCGCCAACTGCTTGATGCGGCTCTGCACCTGCACAGCCTTAGTGGCTTTATAGCGGAATTTTTCAATAAACTCTTCGGTATCCTGAATCATCTTCTGCTGGTTGTCGTAGGCGCGGCGCTGCTGCTCCAAGCGTTCCTTGCGCAACTCTACGAAATGTGAGTAATTCACTTGATAGTCATAGATTTTGCCAAGCGAAATTTCAATAGTACGAGTGGTCACATTGTCAATGAAAGCGCGGTCGTGGCTCACCAGCAGCAACGCACCACGACGAGTCTTGAGGAAATCTTCTAGCCACTGAATCGATTCAATGTCAAGGTGATTAGTAGGCTCATCGAGCAGCAGTACATCTGGACGCTGAAGAAGCAGTTTGGCAATCTCCACACGCATGCGCCAACCGCCGCTGAACTCGCTGGTGGGACGGTCGAAATCGCTACGCTCGAAGCCCAAGCCTATTAAAGTCTTCTCTAACTCAGCCTCATAATTCTCGCTCTGCATCATAGCGCGCAGGTCGGTTTTCTCCGAAAGTCGCTCCAGCAAAGCCTGGTAATCATCGCTCTCATAATCGGTGCGCTCTGCAATCTCCTTATTGATGGCATCAATCTCTCGGTCAAGCTCTTTAATATGGTCAAAGGCTTTTGCAGCCTCCTCGCGAAGGGTGCAGTTGTCAACGAGCCGCATCTGCTGCGGCAGGTAACCAATGGTCACATCGCTCGGCTTAGACACGCTGCCACCAGTAGGAATCTGCAAGCCAGCGATAATCTTAAGCATGGTAGATTTGCCCGCACCATTCTTGCCAACAAGAGCGATCCTGTCGTTCTTGTTGATCACATAATTTATATTGTCAAACAACGGCCGAGCACTAAACTCAACCTTGAGATTCTGAATTGAAATCATCTTATGCACTAAAAAGTGAGACAAAATTAGTGCAAACCGAGAGAAGTACAAAATCAAAGACAAAGTTTTTGATTTTTATTTCCAAGGTGCCGCCTAATTTATCAAAAATTACATACAAAATTTGATTTAGGGAAATTTTATTGTACTTTTGCAAAAAAGACAGAACTATGATAAATGATATTAAAATATTTGCAGCGCCGGTGCAAGGGATTACTGATTGCCATTGGCGTAATGCGCATCATGAGATTTTTGGTGGAACAGATGGTTATTTCGGACCGTTTATGCGTGTGGAACACAAGGAGATACGCAAACGTGACCTATTTGACGCTAATCCTGAAAACAATACCGTGCCATCGTTCACACCTCAGATTCTCGCCTGCCAGCCTAAAGACGCTCTGCGCATGGTAGAGGCTCTGAAGGAGATGGGACACAGCTCCATCGACATCAACCTTGGGTGTCCATTTCCTCCTATCGCTCTGCATCACAAAGGCTCAGGACTGCTGCAATATCCCGATGAGGCAGAGAAGCTATTCAAGGCTCTGAGCAAGGTTGAGGACGTTACCTATAGTGTGAAGATGCGCTTGGGCTGGGATGAACCAATTCAATGGAGAGACATTATTCCGCTCTTTGACCTAATTGAGCCTACTCACATAACCGTGCATCCTCGCACGGGACGGCAGCAGTACAAAGGTGTGCTTGACCTTGACCAATTCAACGCCATTGTCGCCTCATGTCACTACCCTATCATCTACAATGGCGAACTGAAAACCCTCGACGACATCTCGCGCATGAGCATGATACTGCCTGGCATCGCAGGTATGATGATAGGTCGTGGACTTATAGAAGACCCCGCCATGCTCTGTCCAGGAAAAGCGACAGCCGACAACTACTGCGAACTCCACAACCGTCTGCGTGACGCTTACACCGAGCAACTCAACGGAGGCGAGCACCAACTGCTCTTGAAAATGAAGTCGCTCTGGGAAACCTTCCTTCCCAACGCTCCACACAAGGCGTTAAAAGCCATCAAAAAAGCCACCTCAATGGCAAAATATAATGTAGCCGTAAGCGAACTTTTCTATAGTCTTGAGGAATAACAAAGGGGTGTTCTATAAATTGCTCGAGTCAGATTGTTTTAGATTTTTGAGCAGATTTAGCTTCAACTGCGCAGTGATAGTAGCGAGCTACAGCTCAAGCAGTTGAGGTGAAAGATGCAAAAAAGGAAAACAATATGACCGAAACAACAAAAACACATATTAGGAATTTATAGAACGCCCCACAAAAAGGGCATGCCATAAAATATTCATGACACGCCCTCCTTCTCAGTAATGTATTGTTTCTATTTGTAGCGCAAGAAACTGTAGCCGAAGCGCTCGTAGGCTGCGCGTTCGAGTTCTTCTCGGTCGTCAGGATGGGCGATTGAGATGAGCGCTCTCGCACGCTCTGCCATACTCTTGTTGCGCAGGTACACGATGCCGTGCTCAGTAACGACATACTGAGTCTGGAGCCTTGTGGTCACCACGGCGGCGCCTGGAGTGAGAGTAGGCACAATCTTGCTTTTGCCCTTACCTGTGCGTGATGGCAAAGCGATGAAAGTCTTGCCCTCGGGATTGAGAGCAGCACCATACATAAAGTCGTGCTGACCGCCAACGCTTGAGAAAATCATTGTGCCAATACTGTCGGCGCACACCTGGCCAGTTAGGTCAACCTCAATAGCACTGTTGATAGCTATTGGGCGAGGGTTCTGACGGATAACCTGTGGGTCATTTGTATATGCCACGTCATAGAACTCCACGTCCTCGTTGAAGTCGAGGAAGTCGTACATGCGCTTTGAGCCAAGCGCGAGACTTGCCACGCTCTTACCAGGGTGAATCTTCTTGAGGCTGTTGTCAATCACGCCTTCCTCAATGAGACGCACCACGCCGTCGGTCATCGCCTCGGTGTGAAGGCCCAAGTGCTTATGGTTCTTGATGCCGGCAAGCACAGCGTTGGGGATACCACCAACACCAATCTGCAATGTAGCGCCATCGGGAATCTCAGCGGCTATAAATCCACCTATCGCACTCTCGATGGGTGTGGATTCACCAAACTCCATTGCCAGCGGTGGCTCATCGCAGCGCACTGCGGCAGCTATCTCGCTCTCGTGAATCTTGGCAGCGCCACAAAGGTAAGGCATGCTGTCGTTAATCTGCGCGATAATAGTCTTCGACATCTCTACTGCGCTGAATGCCAAGTCGGCACTCATACCATAACTGCAATAGCCATCATTATCAGGGGGCGAGCAGTTCAGGAATGTCACATCCACTGGCAGTTGCTTGCTACGGAAAAGGAAGGGAATCTCGCCCAAGAAGGCAGGAATTACCTCGCCATATCCCTGTGCCACCCACTTACGCTGGTCGCCACTGAGGAAAAGGCTCTTGGTGATAAACGAGTCCTTATACTCGGGGTTGCACAGCGGGCACTCGCCATAAGGCACGTTGAAAGCCGAATACACCACCACGTCGCGCAATTCGCTCGCACGGCGTGCCAATGCGCTCTGCAGCACCACAGGAATCGCAGTACTGCCCATGCAGTAGATATGGTCTCCACTCTTGACAAGGCGCACCGCCTCGTCGGCACTCATGTAATTCATTATTTCTTGCTCTTTTGAAGTTCTACAAACATTGCCAGTCGCTCATCAAGGGCCTGAATGTGCCACTCGCTGTTGAGTTGCGACACACATGCTCGGATGCCTGGCTGCTTGCTGCCGGTAGTATTGAGCGTAATTGCCGAAATACCACACAGCATCAAGTCGTTTAGCAACTGGGAGTCGCTCATACCTTCGTAGCCAATGGTATAATAGAAGCCGTCGGCAAGGTCTTGGTCGCCATCCTTGTCATAGATGATGTTGAAGCCATGCTTTAAGAATATCTGCTTAGTGATCTTGGCACGGCGACCATACTCACGCACCTCATCGACAAACTTGTAAGTGCCATCGGCAGCAGCCTTCATCATAGCAGCAAGTGCATGCTGAGCTGAGTGGGAAGTTCCAGATGAAGCCACATACAGATAAGTAAAGATGAAGTTATCACCCATACGGCCAATGCCATAGCGATTGCGCAGAGCAGGATACTCACGGTTAAACAACTTCTTGCTGAATGCCACCACAGCTATGCGCTCTCCAGCGTAGCTGAAAATCTTCGAACCCGACATCATAAAGATATAGTTGTCGGTATATTTAGCGACAGTAGGCTGGAATGGAGGCTCAAAAGGCACAGACTTGTCGGTACGGAAATCCATGCACAAATAAGCATGGTCCTCGAGCACTATCATGTCATATTTGTTGGCCATCTCGCCTATAATCTGCAGCTCCTCATCGGTCAGGCACACCCACGATGGGTTGTTGGGGTTAGAATAGACGATAGCAACGATATTGCCCTTAGAGCAATACTCCTCGAGTTTGCCGCGAAGTTTCTCACCACGGAACTCATAAATGTCAAATTGCTCATGCTTGATGCCCTGCACAGCTGCTTGCATCACATGAGGAGCGAAGCCTGGTTGCACATAGAGGATGGTGTCTTTGGCTGGGTCGAGCTGTGAGCACTCGAGCATCAGGTTCATACCAGCCTGCATCGAACCAACTGTGGGAATGATGCACTCGGGAGTGATGTCAACGTCGATAAATGCCTTGATAAATCGAGAGGCGTTCTCCTTGAGCTCTGGCAGACCGCTGATGGCGGGATAAATGCTTGCTATGCCATTGTCGAGAGCTGCTTTCTGGGCCTCAACGCCCACCTGACCTGGAGCTAAGCCTGGAACTCCCACTTCAAGACGCAAGAACTTCTCGCCGGCAGCCTTCTCCATTTCGGCTGCAATAGCGGCACACTGTCGGATGGTAGTCTTTGACACATCGGTCAAGTCACGCTCAGCCAAAATATCGTTTAGAACTTGTTGTTTTATAGGAAAACTCATAGTTGTTTATAGTTGTCTTATAGATAATTATGTTATTTGTTCTTTTGTGCAAACTCGTAACCGGCCTTGAATGCGGCGATATTGGTCTCAACTATTGCATCGCCCTTGCTTGCAAAAACATTGGTTATGCCCTCAAGCAGCTGCTCGGGTTTGAGCATCTCGAGCACCGAAGCAGCGGCACCCAGCAGCACCATATTGGCGCTACGTGGCGACTTCACTTCCTTAGCAATAGTATCAACGTCGATCATAATCACATTGCCTTGCTTTTTGAGTTCCTCATTAACAGCCTCCATCTCGGGATAGTTGGGGATGTTGACAAAAGGAGTTGTATTAGTGATTACCCAACCATTAGGGTTCAGATACTGTACATAGCGCAGAGCTTCCATTGGCTCGAGCGATATGATAAGGTCGCAAGCGCCGTGTGCGATAAGGTCGCTACTGATGGGAGCATCAGAGAGACGAAGATTGCTCTGCACGTCACCACCACGCTGGCTCATGCCGTGAACCTCGGCTTGTTTCAAGTAGATACCCTCTTTCAGGGCAGCCCAACCTATGATAGTAGCAATGGAGAGGATGCCTTGTCCGCCCACACCGCAAAGAATTATATCTTGTTTCATGATTTGAGAATTTTTATTTGTTAGATGTGGATAGAATCATTGTTTTGCTTTGGCTTTAGCGTGACGCTTTGCTGTCTGGATGCACTCGCGACGAGCGATAATAACCGACACGCCTTTGTAGTTGATTTCCTCGTCAATAACCTTCTCCATGTCAGGATAGTTCTTGGGCAGAGGAACAATAACACGTACATGAGCGGGATCAACACCCACACCATAGCAAATCTGCTCAAGACGACCTGTACCAGCAGAGTCTTGACCGCCTGTCATACCAGTAGTGAGATTATCGCTGATGCAAAGAGTGATATTAGCCTTCTCATTAACTGCATCGAGCAGACCCGTCATACCGCTATGAGTAAAGGTCGAATCGCCAATCACTGCAACAGAGGGATGCACGCCAGCATTGGCAGCGCCAACCGACATAGTGAGTGACGCACCCATCTCAACGCAAGTCTGGAAAGCATGGAAAGGAGCCAACCAACCGAGAGTGTAGCAGCCGATGTCGGCAAATACGCGAGCAGTCTCATAGTTCTTCAACACATTATTGAGTGCAGTGTAGAAATCACGGTGACCGCAACCCTGGCACAATGCTGGTGGACGAGGCACGGTAACTGTTGCTGCAGCATGTGACTCAAGTGGAGCCATACCCAAAGCAGCGCGAAGCACATCGGGATTCAACTCACCAGTACGAGGCAGAGTGCCATCAAGGCGTCCCTTAATCTCAATTGGCAATTCAAGCACACCACGAAGCACTTTCTCAACCAGAGGCTGACCTTCCTCCACTACCATAATGCTCTTGCACTCGGTAGCGAGCTTGCGCACCATCTTCTTAGGCAATGGATACTGCGTAATCTTTAGCACGGGGAATGGGCATCCTTCTGGATAGTTCTCCATAAGGTAATTGAAAGCAATACCGCAAGTGATTATACCCATTGAGTGGTCAGGACCGTCAATATACTGGTTCTGACCCATAGTGCAAGCGTCTTCCTCAAAGGCAAGAATGTCTTTTACGAGCTGGTCGTTGCGCATGCGGGCATTTACTGGCAGTGTTACCCATTGGCGTGGATTCTCAGGGAAGTGAATCTCATTTTGCTCAAGCTGTTCGCTAGTCTCAACAATGGCGCGCGAGTGAGCCATGCGTGTTGTTAGGCGCATGAGCACAGGAATTCGGTTCTTCTCGCTGTAGTCAAAAGCGCATCGCACCATCTCGTAAGCCTCTTGCTGAGAAGATGGCTCAAAACATGGCATCATTGCGAAGTCGGCATAGAAGCGAGAATCCTGCTCATTCTGCGACGAGTGCATTGAAGGGTCATCGCAAGCAACTATAACCAAGCCACCATTGGCACCAGTCACAGCACTGTTGACGAAGGCGTCGGCACACACGTTCATGCCAACGTGCTTCATACACACCATGGCGCGCTTGCCGGCATAGCTCATGCCCAAAGCCTCCTCCATGGCAGTCTTCTCGTTAGCACTCCAACGGCAATGCACGCTGCCAGCGCGTCCTTGCTCACTCTTTTGAATAAACTCGGTAATCTCGGTCGATGGGGTACCAGGATAGGCCCACACGCCGCTTAATCCGGCATGCAGTGCGCCAAGTGCCAAGGCCTCATCGCCAAGTAGCAAATGTTTACTTTTCATTATTTCGAAAATTGTTGTTTATGTTATGTGTATTCTTTATTTTGCAATATTTATACCCTCTCTAGGATATGTTCTGAAATTTTGGACTAAATTACTACATTTTCCCGAAACAGCAAAATATAACTGTGATTTTAATTATTTTTATTGAAAAAGTAATCATCATCACTGCTTTTATCGAGCATTAACCATAAAAAAGTTTTGACAAAAATGCCAAAACTTTTTTATAGATTCTTTACTTGAGGATTTTGTTCCAAGAGTGTTTCAGTTTGTTGTCACCAAGCATTTTCACTTCTTTCCTGAACCAGTCGTTAAACACTTCATCGTCGGCAAGATTCTGTTTCAAGAGTTCCATAGAATTGCTCTTCTGGTTTTTGTTCAGCCAAATGAGCCAGGGATCGGAGTTACGATACATCAAGCGTTTCTGCCAGTCTTTGAGTGAGGACAAGCATTTTGAAGCCTCATTTTTAACAGCCATATCACCAGCATTGAAATAGTTATTGAATAGAGCCAACTTTCCTTCAAACAGTTCAGCTATCTTCTCATAACTTGCTGGTTGGGTGTAAAACAATATCACATTCCATCCCATGCCTATGGTGCGGCACTCGTTCGACTCTCTCACCTCGATGTTGTCGTGCCTTGCGCCAGGTATGCTCCTGTTAGGCTCAACGGTCCATATTGAGTGCTTTGTTATACCATCATCGGGACGAGTTATATTGCCCGATTTGTCAATATCATATCTCATGGAAATTTTTCCCTCTTCAGAGATGCGTGGCCCACCGTTGCCGGTTTCCACAAAACTCTCGAAGTTTCGAGTTACTGTGGCAGAATTCTCTTCAAGAGTAAACTCATGATTTCGTGGCGACATCCTCGTTCTCTCTATGGTGTTCTCAGTAATTTTGATATCATCCTTGCACAACACCAACGCCCCATCAATGATGCCTCCATTGGGTTTGTAAGTCACCAAATAATAGTAAGTGTTAACATCTGGAACTCTAGCGACAAGCAGCGCCACTGTATAGTTTTTAGATTCTTTCCATTCTGTTACATGCACATTGGCCGTCATTAATTCAGAATAATCGCCACAGTACACACCTTTCAGGAATGTGGCGTTATGCTCCTCTGGCACATAGGCCGATGTGCAGTTTTTATCACTACACTCTAGGTTCACGCCATTAATCTTCACAAAGGTCAAACCAGGTTTCGCATTAGCTATTGCCACTATTGCCATCATCAGCACAGCAATAAATAATCTTGTTTTATTCATAACTTGATAATATCTTAAAAATGAAAAAATCCAATTTATTAGCAAATCGACTCCAGGCTCGGCATATAGTTACGCTGTATTGACTCGGCAATCGCCGATGCCACTTCCATTTCGCTTAGAGCGATGCTTGCGCCAAAGTTATACAATAACTCAACTTCATTACGTGCAATAACCTTGTCGCTCAAAGCAATGTGAATCATGTATTCAAGCAATCCCAGTCTCATACCTGGATTAATCTTGAGAATGTTCTCTACCGAGTCATTGAAGATTGCCCCCACATCGCCTTGGGCTATCTCCTCAAGGTATTTGCGTGGGAATATTTTCAGGCGGGCCAACATCTCGATGATTTGGTTTACCTCGTCTTCTTTCACCTTCTTGTCACTGCTTGCCACTATGAGTCCTGCCGAGGCGATGAAACGAGCCATGTACTCATCAAGCTCGCTGTCGCCAACCTTGAGGAGGATGGAGATGAGTTCATCCATGCCCTTCTGAAGTTCTTCCTGAGTCTCGCAAGTAGCAAACAGGTTGAGAGCCTGCACCCTAATGGGATTTACTGGATGAGATGAACGGCTGATGCCTTTATCCTTCAAGAAATATTCCAAGCGGCGGTTATTGTCGGCGATAAGGGCGTCAATGCTCACATTCATCTTTTCCAAGTCAAGCCCCGACGCCATCTTAAAGAACGCTGTCACGCACACGCCCAAGTTCTCTGTTGCCATATAGCCATAGCGGTCGGCAACTAGTTCGGCAAGCTGCTCATGAAGGCGTATCTTGTATTGCAAAGTCACGGGTACTGCCGCCTCGGGCGGGAACACAAAATTTATGAGTCTTGCCAGCGCAGTGTCTTTGTTGATCAAGTGACCAAGCTCATGACCAATGACAAAGCGCAGCTCATCGTTGCTCATCAGGTCGAAGAGCGCCGAGTTCACATTCACAATGTGGTGCTCGCCCTCATCTTCGGCAGCAAGCGAAAAGGCATTGACATCGCTGTCGCCAGTGATGTAGAAATCTACCTCGTCCTTGATTTTTAGTTTCTTTTTTACATCCTGACAAAGTTTATAGAAGTCGGGCAAGAGCTCCTTCTGCACTCTTAGGCTATGTCCCTCCATACTGCTACGCCAATATGCGTCGCGACTCGAGGTCTTTGTCTTGCGAAGCACTTCTTCAACTATCTCGCCCTGCAAGGCATTATAAATCTGCTTACCAAGCTGTTTCTCTAATTCAAGTTTAGGATTTAATTTACTCATATAGATATGGTTTTAGTTCCTTAAGTATTTCCAACCTGCAAATATAACAATAAATTCATTTACTATATTATATTCAACTAACAATTTGTCACTATTTCACCTCAATTACTGTTGCGGCAGTGTGAGCCGTTGCT
>JAGCRW010000116.1 GCA_017964485.1 Muribaculaceae bacterium
GCCAACCCCTGGATCACCAACGAGCAGCTGGCGATGTACTATGCCATGGGCGACTCCGCGATGAAGTGGACACGCACCGTCAGCGTCCCCTGGTGCTCCTACAGCACCGTCATCCAGCTGCGCTCGTGGCTCCCCGACGAGGTGGGCGGTGTGGCATGGATAGCCTTCGACAACCCAGGCCAGAGCCCCAGGTTTCCGGTCTTCTGCGGCAACACCGACCTGCCCGCATCAATGAAAGTGTGCGGTCACATGTCCGAGGACGACAACACCGTCTTATGGCAGTTCCGCAAGGCCAACCGCCTCGCCTCATTGCGTTGGGGCGTCTACCGCAAGACCCTCGAGCCCGCCCGCGACCACTTCCTCGAGAAAGGTCTGCGAGAGCTCCCCATGGTAGAACGCACATGGCTGGACCTCAATGATCAAGACAAAGAAAAAGCCGCCCAGTACCTCAACGACTACACCAGCGACATGCTCGGCGCCGCCGCTTACCGCTGGCAGCAACTCGCCCACGACTTCTGGCTCCAAACCTGGAAAGGCTTCTAACCCCCGATAAGAATTCAATAAATATAAAGTGCTATCACTCAACTCCCCCTCTTAGATAAGAGGGGGTGCCCGATAGGGCAGGGGCGTTGATGTTACACAGTCCCGTATCCCGTGGCACCGCCTCGGTAAAAAGTGATTTCAATATCTCCCTTCGTTTATTTCTGTAATTCTTTGCAGTTTAAGCTTAAATGTTGTATATTTGCAGCATGTAACAATTATTCACCACAATTATAATTCATTTAGCCTATGTAAATGACAAACTAAGGACATCAAGATAAAGAAGCGTTAACTTTAATTCTTTCTTTCTGAAAATCGCCAATTTGAAGAAGTTACCAAGAGTAAAGTTGATGCTCACGGGATATAGTGTGGGCTTCACTCATTTATGGTAACTAAGGTGTTTGACGATACCTCAGAAAGTGTAAATGAGGTATTTGGTCCACGTTTTCTTTATCGTCTATCCTCTCAACCCTATGGACCTCTAATCTATTCAATCATAATAAAAACCAACTAAATTTGTACATTATGAAGAAGTATCTTTTTGTTTCAATTTTGATGTTGATGTCCTGCATCTTTGCCTCCGCGCAAACTTCTCTCATAGCTACTTTAAGCCATGAGGGAGAGGTTAGAGCATTTTATGGCAACAGCGCACTTGCTTCAGCACATGCTGCAGCAGTCGATGGCGATATCATCACCTTGTCGAGTGGCAACTTTAATGCCACCAATATTACCAAGGCCATCACCTTGCGAGGCGCTGGTATGTTATCTGATGTGACAAGAGAAGTCATTCCCACAGTGATTCAAGGAACAGTCGAATTTAATATTTCGGATACCACACACCGACTCGAAATAGAAGGCTTGAAATTCTCAGACAATATTTCTATTGCCCAAAAGTTGGTAGCGCCCTTATTTCAGAAATGCATTTTTCCTACCTTTAATTCTGCTTCAGCCGTTGTCAAGCAAGGAGTCTTTTCTAATTGCTACATAACTGATAGATATAGCTTCGGTAATGGTAGTAATGTCACGTTTATTAATTCGTATGTTTCTGAATTTGGACAAACGAGTGAGAATACAAATTGCTATTCATTTTTTGATTTCCAGAATTGTGTGATAAGATCTTATGGTCATTATAGTATGTGGACTTCTTCTACGGGTTTAGCGTATATTAAGAATTCTACTTTGACGAATTGTGTAATTGTGGGGGCAAATGACATGGTTAGCTCATTGCCAAACAGCACGTTTTGCTATAACTGCGTAGCAACAGGGACAGCGACAAGAGCATTCAATAACGTTTCAGGTACCAACAACATTGTTGTTGATGACATTAGTTCACTGATGAGAGAATTTAATGGCACGAATTACAATGATAATATATCGTTTGCCTTGACTGATGATGCCGCTTCAACCTATTTGGGCACCGACGGCACGCAAGTGGGCATATTTGGCGGTCTGTTGCCATTTGACCCCATGCCTTATACATTACAGATTACCAAATGCAATGTTGCCAACAAATCAACCGCTGACGGCAAGTTGAGTGTTGAAATTGAGGTTAGCGGCATTGAGTAAACATTTTTAATACTATAAAAGATAAGAAAATGTTTCGACGACAACTAATATACACGATGTTGTCGCTATGTGTCGCTTTGGTGAGCCATGCAGGAGCTAAAATAGACTACCGCTATTGGTTTGACCATGACACGTTAGCGACAAACACAGGACACAGCGAAGCCAATGCTTGGCAAAAAGCTGTGGACGTGAGCAGCCTGGATGAGTCTATCCACGCCATCCATCTGCAAGCTGTTATTGAAGATAGTGTATCGAGTAACCCTGTTACACGATATTTCTTGAAAACAAAGTTCTCGAGTAAACCTGTTAATGTGGTTTACTGGGTGGATATGGAGCAAAATCCAATCGCTACTTCAAAAGTGACTAACGGTACGGTGCAGCTCGATGTGGACGTATTGCCTGAAGGCTTCCATTATTTGCATGTACAGGCACAGGGAGAGGTGCCCTCACAGCCTAAGACTTACTGTTTTTGCAAAGTCCCCAATGAATCATCATCAACACTCACCAGTATGAATTGCATTTGCAAAATAGACGGTGAACAGTTTTGGCAAGAGACATTACCTGCCAATGATGGTCTGGTAAGTTGGGAACTTGATGTATCTCAGTTACCGCAGGGCATACACATGCTTCAAGTGCAGGTCATTGGATCCAATGGCTATGCCTCCCGTGTTTACCAGTCATTCTTTTATCGCATTCCAACTCAATCAGAGCATAGTAATATGTCCTGCCGCTATAGTATAGATGGTGGTGAAATGAATTTGTTGGCATCTACAATTAACAATGGAATCTACCATTTTGACTTGGATGTGGCAGACCTTGATGAAGGCCCGCACAAACTCACATTGATGATGCGTAATGACAAGGGAACCAGCACTCGCTACATTAATCGCTATTTCGTTAAGATTCCGTTAGGGGGTTCAGGCGTGAAGCGTTACCAGTACTGGCTTAATGATAGCTTGAGTCAAGCTGTTGATGTCGCCTTTGACAGTCCTGTTGACCCGTTCAATCTCATCTCTTTATTGCCATTTGACCATTGGCCTGTCCGCAGTAGCAGCTTCGAGTTCAAGGTTGAAAATGGTAACCCTGTTATTTATGCCTGCAACGACATGCATATTCGTTTTTTTGATGTTACAGAACGTTTTATCGAAATGAAACGCACGTTCACCGATCCTGTTGTTAAAGAAGATGTTACGGATATCACCTTGCTGCAACCTGGTGAGACTAAAACCGCACAACGTCCTCAGGAAAACGAAATCATTTGGTACAAAGTGGATGCATTGCATGGCGATAGTTTGAGCTTTAAGGCTGACCGTCCCTGCACAATTCAGGTCCTTTCCCCCACGGGTGAGCAATTGAGGTCTGCATTGGGCGACAAGTCGGTAAAGTGGTGTGGTATTCATGCGCCAAAAGATGGCACCTACTACATTGCCCAGCACGACATGACTGCTACCCAAGGCAATACCCTTGCTATCAGCTATCAGCATATTGACCAATATGCCGTTTTGGATTATGATGTACACACCGTCGGCAATGGCGGCGCAAGCATTATTACCTACAATGGCAATGGCTTTGATGACTTATACGCAATTGATATCTTCAATCATCAGGGGGATACAATCCATCAC
>JAGCRW010000117.1 GCA_017964485.1 Muribaculaceae bacterium
CAGCGCACAAGGCAGCGTGGCACTCGCTCACATCCTGGGCGAGAAGAGCCGCATCAAGCTCGACATCGTGCCAAGCGCGGTGTTCACCACTCCTGAATTGGCGATGGTGGGCCTCACCGAGCAGCAATGCGAGGACCAAGGCATCGAGGTGGTTACTGCCAAATCGTTCTTCCGCAGCAACGGCAAGGCTGTCGCTATGGGCGAGACCGACGGAATGGTGAAACTCATCGTCAGCAGCGAGGACCTCACAATCGTGGGTTGCCACATTTGCGGACCACATGCAGCCGACCTCATCCAGGAGGCTGTGACAGCGATGAACGCCAATATGCCTGTCACCCGCATGGCTGCCGCAATACACGGCCACCCCACCCTCAGCGAGGTGGTACTAGCAGCCGCAAAACAGTTCTAATTAATGCACAATGCATAACAAAAAATCCTGCTCAATCGAGCAGGATTTTTTGTTTCAGATGTTTATAGTATCATCACAGCGTATAAACTATGAACTGTGAACTCTTAACTATAAACTAAATTAGTATCCAAAGATATCCTCAAGTGTCACACGGCGAACTGGAGCAATCTTCTCCAGGCGCTCCATGTCAAGCTCTTTCTCATCGCCCAGAATAAGGTATCTATAGGGCTTGCCAGCCATTGTCTCCTTCTCAAAGTCAACGATGTCGAAGAGATAGAGCTTAGGCAACTCCTCATATACCTTAGAATATATATCAAAGTCAATGCCACGCTCTTGGGCTGCCATGTAACTCTGCAGAACTCCATAGCGGGTAGTGCGGCGACTGGCGAGTTTCTTCAGGAGCGACTCCTTGGCGAGGTTGAAAGCACCCTCACTCTGAGGAATGTCGGCAATGAGCTTGTTGAACTCGTCAACGCAGTCCATCATCTTGTCGTTCTGGGTAGCGATGTAGGTATAAGCATCCTCCTTGTGTCCCATGCGCATTGGCTGGTTATAGATAGCGGCTGCCGAGTAAGCCAAACCGCGTGCTTCACGCAACTCCTGGAATACGATTCCGTTCATGCCAGTGCCGAAATATTCGTTGAAGAGGCTGATAACAGCGGCATGCGAAGGATCCCAGTCACGCTCATCGTTGGTGTACTGCACCATGTAGATATTCTTGGCATCATAAGGTGCGAGCAGAATCTCAGTCTCGGGAGTGGGCTGCTCCATATAGTCCATGCCAAATGGCACATCGAGCAGATTTTTAGGGGTCTTGTGCAGCTTAGAGATACTTGCCGAGAAATCTTTCTCACTCATAGGACCAAAATAAACAACTGTGTGCTGCATATTGCTCAGACCATTCACCAGCTCAAGAAGTTCGGCGGGATTAGTATTGCGCAGCTGTTCCTCGCTGAGGATGTTGGTATAGGAGTTGTTGGGACCAAACTGTCCATACTCCATCAGTCGAGAGAAGCATTCATCCTGATTTGTCTTGACATCGGTACGACCTTTAAGAATCATGTCAACCAGGCGGCTATAAGCCTCATTATCTACTGTTGCGTTCTTGAAGAGGTCTTCAACCAGCGCTACTGCCTCGGGCATGTTCTCGTTAAGACCGCTGATAGTGATAAAGGTGTGGTTGTCGGTCGCCGTAGCGTTAAAGTTGCAGGCGAGCTTATACATGCGCTGCTTGAACTGCTGTGGAGTCAAAGTCTTGGTTCCAAGATAGTCAAGATAGTTTAATGCCAGGTCATAACGCAGGTCGGCAGTTTTGCCAAAGTCATACTTGTAAACCAGTGTGAACAGGTCATCGTCGGTGTTCTGCTTATAGAGCAATGGCAGTCCAGCCTTGGTCTCCGAAACGTTCATGTCGGTATTATAATCCACAAATTTTGGATGGATGGGCTCCACAGTCTCTGCCATAAGGTTCTTGACAAAATCGCTCTGCTTGTCGCGGTTGGTGGGGATTGGAGTGATGGCAGGTTTCTCAATTTTCTTGATTGAGGTGTCCTCGCCTATGCGCTTGTAAACGCACACATAGTTATCGAGAAGATACTTGTTGGCGAAATCTACAATCTGCTGCTTGGTCATCTTGCTCATGCGGTCGAGTTGGCCCACTTCCTGTTTCCACTCCTTGCCGTTGATAAAGGCATTGACAAGAGCGCTGGTCCTTGCGCGGTTATTGTTCAGTCCACGATAGTAACGGAGTTTGAAGTTATTGACAACACTGGTGAGCAAGTCATCATCGAAATCGCCCTTACGCAACTTCTCAATCTCACCGAGGAACAAGTCACGCACCTCCTCGAGGCTTTGGCCATCATTGGGATAACCCATGAGCATAAGCAGCGAGTAGTCGGTCATCACATCGGCATAGATTCCTGATTCCATGATTTTCTGTGGATGGTCAAGATTCAAGTCGATAAGGCCAGCAGTGCCGTTTCTGAGCATCTGAGAAACCACCTCTAGAGTGTCGCACTGCAATGAGCTGCCACCATCAAACCTCCAGGCAAGAGTCACAAACTCAGCCTCTTGACCCAAAATGGTGGTGTCAACAGGTGCATCGATAGGTTTAAGGGGCGCGAACTCTGGTCGCGTGAGATTCTTATTAGGCTGCCAATCGCCAAAGTACTTGTCGAGAATGGCTATCACCTTGTCGGGGTCCATCTCGCCAGCCATACAGATGGCGATATTATTTGGACAATAATAATTGTTGTAATAGTTCTTGATATTAGTGATTGATGGATTCTTGAGGTGCTCCTGGGTGCCGATGGTAGTCTGAGTTCCATAGGGGTGGCCAGGGAATGCCTTGGCATAGAGTGCCTCCTCGAGTTTCCACATATCTTTTGCCATGCCCATGTTCTTCTCCTCATATACAGCCTCGAGCTCGGTGTGGAAGCCACGAATCACCATATTGCGGAAACGGTCGCTCTGGATGCGTGCCCAGCGGTCAACTTCGTTGGCGGGGATGTCCTCGGTGTAGCAGGTTACGTCGGTGCTGGTGTAGGCGTTGGTGCCTATACCGCCAATACCAGCCATTAATTTATCATACTCATTGGGGATGTTGTACTGGGCGGCAATCTGCGACACGCTGTCAATCTCGTGATAGAGCTGCTTGCGCTTGGCAGGGTCAGTGACCTTGCGGTACTGCTCATAGCGAGCCTCTATCTCGTCAAGATAAGGAGCCTCCTTTGCGGCATCGCTTGTACCAAACTGCTTGGTGCCCTTAAACATAAGGTGCTCCAGGTAGTGAGCTAGACCTGTGGTCTCGGCGGGGTCGTTGCGTGATCCAGTGCGCACAGCGATGTGAGCTGTGATGCGTGGCGACTCGTTGTTAACACTCAGGAACACCTTCATGCCGTTGCGCAAAGTGTAGCACTGCGTGTGCATGGGGTCTCCCTCATAAGTTGCTGCCTTGGGCAGTTGTGCGCTTGCTGTGAAAGACATAGCTGCAACTGCGAGCAGTGTGAATAAGAATTTGAACTTGTTCATAATAAAAAATAATTGTGTATTATAATTGTTTATTGATTTGCTTTTTTAACTGAGCTGAGTTTTCGCAGCGATTCAAGTAACAATGGCATTAATCGCACATTAGACGGCTCGGCGGTGAGCACTTTAAGCGTAATTTCTTCGCCCATGCCACCCAGAGTCTCAAACTGGAAATCGGGGTTGTTTTCGTAATCGACAAGTTGTTCATGATTACCTTCAAAATGTGCTATTGCCTCGCCAGTCATCGCCTCGAGCTTGAGGAGCCAGGGTTGCACATCGGCATAGAGCAGTCGGTCGCTCTCGCTGCCAGAGTTTTTCATCTCCTTAATCTCCTGGCATGCCTCATTCACCTCACGCAGCTCGTTGAGCAGAGCCTTGTGATTAGCTTTACCACTCTTTATCGACTTGTAGTAGTTGTCAACCCTGTAACCTATGGCGTCGTTGTCGTAATAGCGCAAGTATGGAGCTAGCTTCTTGAATGCCTGCGCATATTCTTTGCCCACAACCGCTGGTATCGCAGCGTCCCAACTGTCGAAATTGTCGAATGCTGCATTATTCCAACTATAGTCGGCGACACTAAAGAGGGCTATTTTTGACAATTCGCCTTGCTGCATTGGATTTATGATTAGCGTGTTGAGTCCTTTGAGGTGTTTCTCTATTCGTGATAGGTTGTCGATGTGAGTCTCGTCGCGGAAGTTACTGTAGGTGTCCATCACAAAGAGCTTAGTGGGATCCTGGTCGTTGCAGGGATAGTTCCACCACCAGCTCACCTCACGGCCCAACCAGTTCTTGACTACTGCCAAGTCCTCATTATTTGGAACCGACCACACATTGCTGCCTGTGATATAGATATTAATCTTCTCGGGGGTAGTGCTCAGCGACTCAAAGAACTCGCGAGCGCGCTCTTGGCTTACCCATGAATAGGCATAGAGCTGCGGCACATAGTGCAGAAGTTTCACAGTGTCGGTGGCAATAGCGCCACGAGTGTTCCAGCGGGCATCAATTCGATTCTGGAGTGCAGTGAGATTGTCGGCACAGAGTTTCATAATTGCAGGGTCACTGGGCACGCCCACGTCATCAACGAAGACGCCAAACTGCCTTACTCCCAACTTGTGCATACTCTCAAACTTCGCCATAATCTTGTCAAGCACCTGCGGATCTTCGGCATTAGCAAAAGCCTTGCCCGGGTGTATCGCCCAAATAAAGTTCACCTTGGTCTCATGAGCCACCTTTGTGATGTCGCGCATCATGTCTTGAGTGAGGTAGCCTATGCGCTGCTGGTCCTCGGTGATAGTGGTGGGATAAGGGTCGCCCCAGTAGCGCGAGTGGTAAGGGTCGCTCTTAGCGCCATACATATAGGTGTTCATCTTGTAGCGAGCCATAAAGCGGAACAGGTCCTTAGTGACCTCAGCACTATAAGGCACACCATAGTAGCCCTCAATAATGCCACGCTCTTTGACATCGGCATAGTCGTAGATTGTGACACAAGGCAAGTTGGTCGTGCCACGGTCAAGCATCTGCTCAAGCGATGCCAAGCCGCAGAACACAGCATCGGTGTTCTCGCCAACAATTGCCAACACAGTATCATCATCATCTGATATGAGGCTAATGATATGGCGGTCATATTTTGGAAGATTGAAGATGCTTTTATCGATTTTCAATTGGGTAGTCCATCCATCAAACATTTTATTTGAGCCATTGACTCCAAGCAAAACAATAGATCTTTTATTTGAAGGAGTATTGGGGCCAATCTTCAGCACTGGAGTGAGACCATGCTCGCTGAGAACCTGTTTTGCACGATTAATCGTTGCCTCATCAATCCCTGGCTCTGCTAATATGAATACTTCCTGAGAGAAAGATGCAGTGCCTGGATTCATCACCTGCTTGTGGGGAACGGGATAGATAGTATAAGGCTCATTGGCAGCCGCAAGCAATGCGGAACACATAGCAAATATGAGTATTAATTTTTTAATCATTAAGATTTACTTTATAAAATTTCGTACAAATATAGCCAATTATAGTCAAAAACCAAAAAAGTTTTTTGTCTTTTCACATAAAAGCAGTAAATTTGCAATTTACCTAACAGAATATAACACATTAACATGAATCTTGAACAACTCACTGCAACCATTAGCGACTATATCTGGTCGTGGCCAATGATAATACTGCTGCTTGGCACTCACATCTTTTTAACCATCCGTTTGCGCGTGCCGCAGCGCAAAATTTTCACCGCAATCAAACTCTCGGTAACTCGAGACAAAGGCGCCACTGGCGACGTGAGCCAATTCTCGGCACTTGCCACCTCACTAGCGGCCACAATCGGCACAGGAAACATCATCGGCGTGGCAACAGCAGTATCACTAGGCGGCCCAGGAGCCGTGCTGTGGTGCTGGCTAACGGGTATCTTCGGTATCGCCACAAAATATGGTGAAGGGTTGCTTGCAATCAAATACCGCGTCAAGACGAGCGACGGCACAATGATTGGTGGACCGATGTACGCACTTGAGAGAGGTCTGAAAATGAAGTGGTTGGCTGTACTATTCTGCATATTCACCGCCATCGCGGCCTTTGGCATCGGCAACGGCGTGCAGGCCAATGCTATAAGCAAGAATTTCGCCGAACTCTTCAGCGACAACAACAGTGTGGCTGCAATAGCATCATCGCTCAACAGCGTCACAGGAATGAGTCTTACTCCTGAAACATTTGTGAGCATTATAGTCGGTATTTGCCTAATGGCACTTGTGGGAGTCGTAATTATTGGCGGTGTGAAGAGCATCGGCAGAATTTGTTCGGCTTTGGTGCCGTTCATGGCGATTCTCTATGTGTTAGGATGCCTCTATATCCTGAGCATTAACCACCAGTATCTATGGGACGCAATCTGCTGGATTTGTCGTGATGCATTCTCGCTCAAAGCGTCGGTAGGTGGCGCTGCAGGTGCTGCCATCATGGTGGGAGCACGATATGGCATTGCAAGAGGTCTCTTCAGCAACGAGTCAGGACTTGGCTCGGCACCCATTGTAGCCGCAGCGGCGCAAACACGCAATTCAGTGCGACAAGCCCTTGTGAGCTCTACCGGCACATTTTGGGACACCGTGGTAGTGTGCGCCATTACTGGCTTGGTACTCGTTACCAGCATCCTCGCCTACCCCGAAATCGACTTCCACGACGGTGGACTGCTCACCAAGAAAGCCTTTGGCATGATTCCATACATTGGCACGCCCATTCTAACCTTCGGCATTCTCACCTTCGCCTTCTCTACCATACTCGGTTGGAGCTACTATGGCGAGAAAGCTATGGAGTATTTAGGAGGCAAACGCATCATCAAGTACTATCGCATTATTTGGCTGATAGTCTGCTTTATGGGATGCGTCCTAAGCCTAGGCGTAGTATGGAACATCGCCGATATCATGAATGCCATGATGGCGCTGCCCAACCTCGCAGCACTTCTCCTGCTCTCAGGAGTAATAGCCCATGAGACTAAACGCTACCTCTGGAGCGGAAAACTCGATGATATAGACAGAACTTTATAGTTCTTTTGCACAAGAAATCTTTTTGCGACCTCGCGCTGAAATCACCAGTGCGAGGTCTCAAATTTGTCCCCGAG
>JAGCRW010000118.1 GCA_017964485.1 Muribaculaceae bacterium
TATGCCGGACACTCATTTGCCATTCCCTCATCGGTAGTCAACAAAATCGTAACCGACATAAAGCAATATGGCAGCGTTCAGCGTGCGGTTTTAGGCATCCAATTCACAGAACTCGATGACGACAAAGCCAAAGAGAACAATATCACCGCAACAACAGAGGGTATTTATGTTAGCAAGGTGAATGACCGCAGCGCCGCCAAGGAGGCAGGATTGCGAGAAGGAGATGTTATTGTTGGCATAAATGGCGCCACCATCAAGAATGGCGCTCAGATGCTTGAGGAGATGAGCAAACTGCGCCCAGGCGACAAAGCAACAATCAAATACATCCGCGACAACAAGGCAAAGACCACAAGTGTGACTTTCAAAAACGACCAAGGCACAACACAGATTACAAAGAATAGCGACTTCACATCTCTAGGCTGCGCATTCCTTCCCCTCACTGCCGACGAGAAAGACGAGCTAGGCATCAGCAACGGAGTTAAGGTCACAGGAGTAAAAGCCGGAAAATTCAAAGATGCAGGCATCACCGATGGATTTGTTATCACCGACATCAACAACATTCGCGTCAACAACCAAGACGAGGTAGAAGACATCTACAACGCCATCATGCGCGACAAGGAAAGCGATAAGGTGATGTTCATCACCGGCTTCACAACTGCAGGCAAGAAGAAATACATAGCAGTAGATCTCGCCGATCCTGAAGACTAATCTTTTTCATCACACATAACAATAATCAAAAGGCGGTCACTATCGTGGCCGCCTTGTTTCTTTAATTCTCTCAAGTTGAAATTAATTCAATTCTTATTCACATATTCGCCTCTCAGCATTTTGCCTTTAACGCCCGTAGCAGTCTCTCTATTGTTATCACTACATTACAGTGAGCAAAACGGGGATTGGAATATGACCTCTGAAGGTGTAGAGTATGTCGCTGGTGTAAGTGCTGCGGCCGCGGTATATGTGACCGCCTGTAATGGTGTAGAGAATGTCACTTGAGTAGGTGCTCCGACCATCATAGAGGTACTTACCGTCCCAGGTGCACACGATATCGCTGGAGTAGCTGCTGCGACCATTAAACAGATACTTGCCGTCCCATGTGCACACGATATCGCTGCTGTAGGTGCTGCGACCAGAATAGAGATACTTGCCATCCCAAGTGTAGAGAATGTCGCTCGTGTAGGTGCTGTTGCCACGATATAGATGGCGTCCATCCCAAGTGGCAATAATGTCACTAGTATAGGTGCTACGGCCACGATAAATATGAGTGACAGCACCAACCTGCATTGTCAATGCAGTGACAACCAAAAGCAATAATAATGTCCTTTTCATGATTCCTGGTTTTTGTTTTTTTCTTTGAAAGTGATTGTGCGGTTGTAAATATAATTGGCAATGGTGTAAACCACCATTGAGATTACCATAACAATGTTCTGACCAGCATTCTCCATAGGCAAGAACGGAATGGTATCAACTGGCAGGTTCTTCCATCCCAAGCCTTCAAGCAACAGCAAGCTTACTCCACCTTGCAACAACCAGCAGATGACAAATCCACAGCCAAATAGCAAAGCCTCGCGCTTGATGTTGGTGCCTGTTTTGAACACCCACTGCCTGTTCCAAATGAAGCTGTTGATCACTCCAAGCACATAACCAATGATGTTAGCGGCACCATAGGGGACACTAAGCAATGTGTTTAATATATAGAATGATATAGCTGTGATGAGTGTATTCATAACACCTATCACGCCATACTTCATTAGCTGTATAATGGTTTTCTTAGTTTCGTCTTTAGTAATCATCTTTGTTCATTGGTTTTGGTTTCTCTGGTAGTCTATTTCTTGCTTGGACTGACGGTTATGCCTATATCCACAACATCTTTAACAACATCGCAGTTTGCCATAGTCTGCCATATAATAATCGAGTTGATATCGGTAGGTTTAATGTCTTGTGCAATCATCACACTTGCCTGATAAAGCGCCCCAAATCCTGAGCCTTTCCAGTTGCCATAGCTGTCGCTGAGCTCGAAATCCACATCTTTGCGATGAATGACTTTAACACTATCTACCATATCTACGGCAAGACTAAGATTGCTGTACTGATAGGAGTTGTTATGTCGTATAGAGAGTTGGATGTCATAGGTAAGCGAGGAGTCGGCATACTCGGGAATGAACTTAATGGGCATGTCCTTGCTCCATCCCTCGCTGGAGAGTGTCTTAAATTGTGCAGTAGTGTCTTGCTTGAATGAGCATGCACCCAAGCAAGACACGACACAAATCAGTGTGATCGCTACTGCAATCATCCATCTTGACGATATGTTGCCTCTAGTGGTCACTGTGTTAACTAATGATGCCTGTTGGTCTCGTTACGATTAAAGCCGCGTTTCCCTTGACGACGCCTAGAATCATAATTTGACGGCTTATGGGAATTTGCTGCCTCCACATTATTGAAGCGGCGGCGGTCACGGTCACGATTGCGGTCGTGGTCACGTTGAGGATTATTCTTTGCGTTGCCATCAGCAGAATTAGGAGTATCACTAGCTTCCTCACGCTCTGGTTTTGCTGATTGAGGTGGCTTAGGGCGATTCTTCTTTTTCTTCTTTTTCTTGGCATTGTCAAATCGGCTAATGCTGTCTTGCCCCACCAGGTCGCCATAGGCGCTGAGCTTAGTAGCACCGTCGAGATCCGAATCTTGCAGACGTTCAGGCTTTATACCCTGCTTGTTAAGGGCCATCACCTCGTGAACTCTCTCAGGAGATATAGTCACAAGGTCAACAGGCACACCATTCTCGGTAGAATAAGACATCTCCCCTTTCAAGATATCGGTCTTGAAGTGGTAGTAAATCTTATCTTTGGTCTCAAGAGGCACTTCACGCTTAGGCAAAGACCTCGATGCCTCAACATAGGTGTCAACCTCAAAGTTGATGCAGCACTTGAGCTTAGCGCACTGACCTGCAAGTTTTTGAGGATTGAGCGACACTTCTTGATAACGAGCGGCACTGGTTGCCACCGAGACAAACGTGCTCATCCAGCTTGCGCAGCACAGTGGTCGTCCACATGGGCCTATTCCGCCTATGCGTCCAGCCTCCTGGCGCGCGCCAATCTGCTTCATCTCCACACGAATCTTAAACACCTCGGCAAGCACCTTGATAAGCTGGCGGAAATCGACGCGTCCATCGGCGATATAGTAAAATATCGCCTTGTTGCCGTCACCTTGATACTCCACGTCGCCAATCTTCATCTCAAGACCTAAGTCCTTGGCAATCTGGCGAGAGCGAATCATGGTGTCGATCTCCTTGGCCTTGGCATGCTCAAAGCGCTCCAGGTCGGCAGGCTTGGCTTTGCGGAACACGCGCAGGATCTCGGCATCGGGACGCAGACGCGTGCGTTTCATCTGCAACTTCACCAGGTTGCCTGTGAGCGCCACAGTGCCAATGTCGTGGCCAGGGTTAGCCTCCACCGCCACCACGTCGCCTTGCTTAAGATCGAGGTGCGCCGAGTTGCGGTAGTAGCCCCTGCGAGTGTTCTTGAAGTGGACCTCAACGATGTCGAAATCGTTCTTCCCACCTGGCACATCGGCAAGCCAGTTGTAGCTGTCGAGATTGCAACGCGTGTTGCAATCACCGCAGCCACACTTGCCACATTCCACGCACTGGCTGGCGCTTATAGGCTCCTGTGAAGTAATTTGCTTATTAATCTCGTCCATGACTCATGGATTTATTTCGCAAAGCTCACAGCACGTGTCTCACGAATCACGGTAATGCGCACCTGTCCGGGATAAGTCATCTCGTCCTGAATCTTCTGTGCTATCTCAGTCGAGAGTTTCTCGGTCTCCTGGTCACTGATCTTGTCGGCACCTACTATCACGCGCAACTCGCGACCTGCCTGAATGGCGTAAGTCTTTACAACGCCAGGATAAGACATTGCGAGGCGCTCAAGGTCGTTAAGGCGCTTGATATAGGCCTCCACTACCTCGCGGCGTGCGCCAGGACGTGCGCCAGAGATAGCATCACACACTTGTACGATTGGGGCATAAAGACTTGTAGCCTCCTCCTCGTCGTGGTGAGCGCCAATAGCGTTGCAGATGTCGGCTTTCTCCTTAAATTTCTCGGCAAGTTTCATACCCAGCTGTGCATGTGGCAATTCGGGCTCATCATCGGGCACCTTGCCAATGTCGTGCAATAATCCAGCGCGACGCGCTTTCTTGGGATTCAGGCCCAACTCACTTGCCATAACGGCACACAGATTGGCTGTCTCACGAGAGTGCTGGAGCAAGTTTTGACCATAGCTCGAGCGATATTTCATCTTACCAATGAGTCTGATAAGCTCAGGATGCAGGCCATGAATACCCATATCGATTGCAGTGCGCTTGCCAGTCTCGATAATCTCGTCCTCAACTTGGCGGCGCACCTTAGCTACAACCTCCTCGATGCGAGCAGGATGGATACGACCGTCGGCAACAAGCTGATGCAGTGCCAGACGGGCTATCTCGCGACGCACCGGGTCGAAGCTCGAAAGTACGATAGCCTCAGGAGTGTCATCAACAATAATCTCGATGCCTGTCGCCGCCTCAAGAGCGCGGATGTTGCGTCCCTCACGGCCAATGATGCGACCCTTCATTTCATCGTTATCGATGTGGAAAACGGTTACGGCATTCTCGATGGCTGTCTCGGTAGCAACTCGCTGAATAGTAGCCACTACTATGCGCTTAGCCTCCTTGTTGGCGGTAAGTTTGGCATCGTCCATGATATCGTTGATGTAGCTTGCGGCAGCTGTCTTTGCCTCATCTTTGAGCGACTCCACGAGTTTTTCCTTGGCTTCCTCGGCCGAGAGACCACTCACATGCTCAAGAGTGTCGCGCACCTTCATCTCCATCTTGTCAACTTCTTTCTTGCGGTCCTCAAGCACTGCAAGCTGGTTGTCGAGATTCACTTTAAGATTATCGGTCTCAGTTTTCTTGCGCTGCAACTCTTGCTGCTGCTGGTTGAGCTGAATCTCACGTTGTTTGAGTTTTGCCTCACTTGATTGAACCTTAGCGAGGCGTGCGTTTGCTTGCTTCTCGCTCTCGCTAGTAATAGCAAGGCTTTCTTCCTTGCCTTTAATTACTGCGTCATTCTTGAGTTTTTCAGCTTCAACTTTGGCTTTTTCCACAATCGTGTTGGCTTGTGATTTAGCACTTTTCTTAGAAAAAATGCTTGCCACTATAGCACCAACAATAAGTGCCACGACTGCGATTAAAATATAAATAACTATGTCCATTGATTAAAAAATAAATTTATATAAATAAAAACGCACCACTCGTCGCACCACATCGACCCTCAGCAAGGTCGCATACGTGCGCAAGAAGTGCAGGAACCTGTTAATTTGCAATATATTCAGGTGCTCACAACGTCACTCTCATGGCGTGTGGCACATACTTATATTTTCACCACCACATCATTGAGCTGCTGCTCAAAGTCGGTGAGATACTTGTTCACAGCGACATTTTGATTATAGGCCTTGGAATATAGCCTTGCAAACTGGAACGCAACCATAGCCATGACTCGCTTTGATGCATCATCGCCGTCAAAGCGCTCAATCCACTTGTTCCACAACGTGTTAACAAGCTTCTCGGCTTCGCGATAATTAGCCTCCTCATCACGTGGGATAGTGAGCGCTGTGGGCTCAACATCGGCTAATCTAATCATTATATTTAGGTTGTTGTCGTCTTTTGCCATAATCGTGCATCATTCATTAAGTTGAGCGATGCATTTGTCAATGTCCCGCACTAAAGTGGAGATTGTGGTCCTGGCGTGTTCCACATCTCTGAGATCAGGAGCGACCACGCGAGCAAGCTTCAAATACTCATTTTCTTGTTGCAATAGCTCATTGGCTCTCTTCATTTTCTCTATCTCTTCAACAAGTTGCGCCTTCTCGCTGGCCAGCTCTGCATTTGCAGTCTCAAGGGCGTGATATTTTTCAACTAAGATATTGCTCTTGTTGATTATTCTCGCCAGCGTCTGTTGCAACTCATTTGCCATAGTTCTCCAAAATTTTACAAAAGTACAAAAAAATTCGCTACCACAACAAAGAATGACGCTTTTTTTGTATATTTTTATTAAAATAATTTTACTTACTCAATATTTTCTAAAAATATCTCTACTTTTGCCCCATAAAACCATTAGCTAGATGTTACCAACGGCATTGTAGAGAATAACCACACAACCCCTCCAACCATACTACAAAAACTCCTCAAGGGACTCAACACTCTGGTCGAGCAACGCCTTGAGGAGTTATAAAATTATATTTGTGCACATAATCGCATTAACATGATTTTGCCTTTAGGCTTAGTTCGCATAAGCTATATTTTTCAAAATCATGTTAATACTATAAGTGGCATCTATAGAGCTAGCCTCAAACCAAAGAAGTTATTACTATTGTCGGGGGCTTTGCTGATGCGGTTCGACACGCGACAGTCACTGGCATCACTACTCCAGGCGCCACCACGGAGCACGCGGCTAGATCCCGATGCAGGTCCAGTAGGATTGGTCTGTGCTTCAGCACTATAACTGCCATACCAGTCTTGACACCATTCATAAACGTTGCCGCTCATATCGTAGATGCCAAGCTCGTTGGGCAACTTTGTCGCTACAGTTTGAGTACCAAAGCCAGCAGTATGATTCGTATGAGACGGAATGTTATCCCAGTACCAAGCCACATCATCAATCATGTTGCTACCAGAGTACCACTTAAAACCTTGGCTGCGGTTGCCGCCGCGGGCGGCATATTCCCATTCAGCCTCGGTAGGCAGACGGAAGTTCCTGCCGGTCATCTGGTTCAGCATAACGATAAACTGCTGGCAATCGTTCCAACTCACATTCTCAACAGGATGCAGGGGATTATCACTAAAATAACTCGGGGTGCTTCCCATAACAGCCTGCCACAGCTCCTGTGTCACCTCTGTCTGACCTATTAAGAAAGTGTTTAAAGTCACTTGATGGGGCGGACGTTCATCAATATCATACTCACCATCAACTGCCGGGTCACTCGTGTCCCCCATGGTGAACGTTCCGCCATCCACTTGCACCATCTTGAATATAACGCCGTTGACATTATACATTGTTACGACTGGAACATTACCCAAGAGATAGTCATAAATTGCTGTTATGTCGGCTGCGGTCACCTCACCATCGCCATTCACATCATAATTGTAGTTCTGTGAATAACCCACCACACTAAATGTAGTTGAAATTAAAAATATTAAAAATAATCTCTTCATAATTATTTGTTTTTCATAATTTTTAAAATCCTAATCACGATAGTGAAAATATTCGTTGATAGTGTTGTCTCAAAATGCTTCTATGTTACCCGCACCGCGAAGTGCCGCAGTTGGTGCAGATAAGGCAGCCTTCTTGATATACAAGGCTTTCCTGACCACAGTTGGGGCAAGTCTGACCACTTAGCTTGGTACCGTTGGGCAAGTACTTCTTGAGCGCGCGTTCCACACCCATCTTCCAAGTGTTGATGCTCTTGTTATCAAGTTCCAGGCTAGTTACTAGCTTGAGCACCTGCTCAATAGGCATACCGTAGCGCAGCACGCCCGAAATGAGCTTGGCATAGTTCCAGAACTCGGGATTGAACTTCTCGCTCAAGCCCTCGATGGTAGTCTTGAAACCGCGTTTGTTGATGAACTGGAAATCGTAGCGTTTCTCGCCGTTCTCGTTCACCGCCTTGATAATCTTGCCCTTGCTTACCGATTTGGGGCAGAAAATACCTTCCTCATCATCGGCAATACCAGTGAAGATTTCATAAGGACGATTGTCAATCAAGCCAATGAAGGCAATCCATTTCTCCTTGTTGTTCTGGAAGCGTACCACATCGGCCTCAAGCTCCACTGGGCGTTTGAGGATATGCTCCTCTTCGGCCATATAGTGAGCCTTCTTCTCGCCTTTCTTCTTGTTCTTGCCATCGCCGGCAAGCGAGATAAGCACGCCACTGCGTGAGCCGTCACGATAAACAGTGCAGCCCTTGCAGCCCGAGCGCCAAGCCTCTACATAAAGCTTGCCCACCATCTCCTCGCTGATGTCGTTGGGCAGGTTTATAGTAACGCTGATGCTGTGGTCAACCCACTTTTGCACAGCGCCTTGCATCTTCACTTTGTTGAGCCAGTCCACGTCGTTGCTAGTGGCTTTATAGTAAGGCGAACGCTTTACGAGGTCATCGATTTGCTCCTGAGTGTAGTCATCGCGCACCTCAATGCCGTTGGTCTTCATCCAAGTGATGAACTTGTGGTGATAAACGATATATTCCTCAAACGAATCGCCCGACTCATCAACATAGTCCACCCTCACTTCCTTGTCGCTTGGATTAACCTTGCGGCGACGCTTATACACGGGCAGGAACACTGGCTCAATGCCCGAGGTGGTCTGTGTCAAAATACTCGTTGTACCGGTTGGAGCGATAGTCAAGCAAGCTATGTTGCGGCGGCCATATTTCACCATTTGGTCATACAACTCAGGATCGGCCTCTTTAATGCGCTGGATGTAAGGATTATTCTCTTCGCGTTTAGCATCATAAATCTCAAAAGCGCCACGCTCGCGGGCCATATTCACCGACGAACGATATGCAGCAAGGGCAAGTGCCTTGTGAACCGATACCGAAAACTCAGTAGCTTCGGGAGTGCCATAGGTGAGTCCCATCGCGGCAATCATATCGCCTTCGGCAGTGGTGCCAACACCTGTTCGACGGCCTTTGAGAGTCTTGTTGCGAATCTTCGTCCAAAGGTTTAACTCTGTCTGTTTAACTTCCTCTGTTTCAGGGTCAGACTTAATCTTTGCAAGTATCGCCTCAATCTTCTCCATCTCAAGGTCGATGATGTCGTCCATCATGCGCTGAGTGTAGCCTATATGCTCCATGAAAAGGTCAAAATCAAAATAGGCATCCTTAGTAAATGGGTTAACCACATAGCTGTAAAGATTCACAGCTATCAGTCGGCAACTGTCGTAGGGGCACAGAGGTATCTCACCGCAAGGATTGGTTGAAATAGTGCGGAAACCCAGGTCGGCATAGCAGTCGGGCACTGCCTCACGGGTGATGGTGTCCCAGAACAGCACGCCAGGTTCGGCGCTCTTCCAGGCGTTATGCACGATTTTGTTCCAAAGCTTCTGGGCATCTATTTTCTTGGTGTAAGTTGGCTCTTCGGCATCAATAGGATACTGCTGGGTGTACTCAGTGCCATCTACTGCAGCCTGCATGAAAGCGTCGTCGATACGAACCGACACGTTAGCACCTGTCACCTTGCCCTCAACCATCTTGGCATCAATAAACGATTCGCTGTCAGGATGCTTGATGCTCACGGTAAGCATCAGGGCGCCACGACGGCCGTCCTGTGCCACCTCACGGGTAGAGTTGCTGTAACGCTCCATGAAAGGAACAAGGCCTGTTGATGTCAATGCCGAGTTCTTAACTGGTGAGCCCAAAGGACGGATGTGCGACAAATCATGCCCCACACCGCCACGGCGCTTCATGAGTTGAACCTGCTCTTCATCAATCTTGATGATGCCGCCATAGGAGTCGGGCTGGCCGTCAAGACCAATGACAAAGCAGTTGCTCAACGATCCAACCTGGAAATTGTTGCCAATTCCAGCCATCGGGCTACCCTGCGGCACGATGTAACGGAAATTCTTGAGCAGGTCAAAGATTTTCTCCTCGCTCATTGGGTTGGGATACTTCTTCTCAATTCTCGCTATCTCGCTGGCGATGCGGTGGTGCATATCGTCGGGCGTATGCTCATAGAGATGCCCAAATGAGTCTTTCAGGGCATATTTCGTCGCCCAAACTCTCGCTGCCAGCTCATCGCCTTTAAAGTACTCTAACGAGGCATGATAAGCCTCATCGTAGGTGTAAGTTTTCTGTTCCGCTGTATTTAGTTTTTTTATTTGCAATTAGCGTGCAAAATTACGCACAATCAAAGTTTTAAAAAACACTTGTTAATAACTTTACGGGCAAAAGTTATCAACAACCCCATGCTCTACTTTACCACTTTTCGGTGAAGCTGCGGCGGCCCTGATAATCAACGGTGCCTAGTTTCTTAAGCCAGTTGATGATATAGTCGCTGGTAGTTACTGTGCCGCGTTCGCCCTGGTCTTGGCGAGGAGAGTCGGCAACCGATGCCAAGTAATTATTGGTCACAACACGATATTTCTTCTTCATATCGAGTTTCTTGCCATTAGTGTCAAGGAGTTCTAGTTTCTTTATCTCTGCCTTCGACGCGTCGCTATAAGTCACTACGGCGGTACAGCCACTGGTGATGGGGAAACGGTTGCGGTCGGCTTTAAAGGCTGCAATCAAGAAGTCGCTCAACTCCTTGCCTGTCAAGTTCATCACCACAGTGGTGTTCAGGAACGGGTCAAGATTAAGGATATCCTTCACTGTAATAGGTCCTGCAGGGAAAGTGTCATAACGCACGCCGCCATAGTTCTCAATGGCGATGTCGCAGTTGAGCTCGCTCTTCCAGGCGTCACACATCATCACGCCTAGGGCATCATAGGTCGTGATGTCGGTAGCGAAATGCCCTACCACACGCTCCATCTCGGGGCTGTTCTTGAAATGCTTGAGAAGTGCGTCGGCTGCATCATTGATGCCACTGAATTCCTTCAACACGATATTCTCGGTCTTCTTGCTAACTACTTTGCCACCTTCAACTTCAAGGGTTGTAAGCGCCACGCGTGGCAGTTGATAGCCGTTCTGGGTAATTAGCACGCCATTATGCAACTCACCGCCTTCGAGCTGGGTATGGGTGTGGCTGCTAATAATCATGTCATAATAAGGAAACATCTTTGCCAGTTCCAAATCCACCTCATAGCCCACATGGGTGAGCAGGATATTCACGTCGCACTGCTCAGTGAGCCATTTATACTGAGGAATAACCTCTTCGGGCTGTTGGAACGACAATCCTTTCACATTGTCGGGGTGAGTGTCGGGAATTCCTAGCGTGCCAACCTGAGTAATGCCCAACACGCCAACTTTCACCCCCTTGACATCAAACACCTGATATGGAATTACTTTGATTCCAGTCTCCTCGGGACAGGTGATATTGGCAGCTAGGTAGCGGAAGTTAGACAAAGCAGTCATCTTTGCCAAGCCTTCCACCTTTGAGTCATACTCGTGGTTTCCCAGTGCCGATGCGTCAAAACCAATGAGGTTCATCAGCGAGATCATGGGATAAGACTCTGGTTGATATAGGTCGTTATAGGGATTGCCAGTGCGGTTGTCGCCTGCCGAGATTACAAGCAGCCCGGGGTCGATGGCGCGCAGGCTGTCGACGATAGCCGCCAACTTAGGCATCTTATCTATCGCCGCATGCATGTCGTTAGTTGACAAAATTCTCACTGTCTCGCCATAAGAGACACTCATCAGCGAAAACAGCAACACACTTACTATTGACAAAAAAATCTTTTTCATAATCTTATAGGTTTATAATTTTAATAATTTGTTTATCGGTTAAAGGAGCAGCATGGTCAAGAACATGCCCCCACTTATCAGTGACCTGCAAAGACGGCACAACGCTAAGGTCCAAGCCGTTACGCACAGCATATCGCAGCACGACATCACCTACAGTCGCTCCGCGGAATATCCTAATGCGGCAATCATTCACTCTCACTGTCATTGCAATATATATAATAAGGTGAAACTTTTTCAGATTTTTTCAGTCGCAAATTTACAAAAAAGTTCACATACAAGTCATCTTTTCTCAATAAAAAAATCGTAACTTTGCACAAAAATCACACTAATGGACCTGAAATATTTCTTTAATCGTGCTACTGTGCGCGAATATTCCAACACAGACATCAACGAGAACGTTCTTAACGAGATGATTGAGGCAGCAAGCCATGCTCCCACCACTGGCGGCATGCAGCTCTATAGCGTGGTAGTGACGAGCGACAAGGCGATGAAAGAACGACTCGCCCCTTGCCACTTCAACCAGCCAATGGTAACTGCCGCTCCGGTGGTGCTAACCTTCTGCGCCGACTTCAACCGCCTTGTTACATGGTGCGAGGCCTCGGCTGCCGAGCCAGGATACGACAACTTCCAATCGCTGATGGCAGCGATTCTTGATGTCACAATCTTTGCCCAGCAGTTCAACACTATCGCCGAGATGAACGGGTTGGGATGCTGCTACCTCGGCACAACCACCTACAACGCACAAGAAATTGCCCAGGTGCTTCAGCTCCCCCACCGTGTGGTGCCCATCATCACCCTAACCATTGGCTACCCAGCTAAGAAGGAGCAGTTCCACACCGACCGCCTGCCACTTGAGGGCATTATACACCAAGAGCAATATCACGAACTCTCCGCAAAAGAGGTAAAGAAAATCTACCACCACAAAGAGTCGCTCGACGTAAACAAAGCTTTTGTGAAAGAAAACGACAAACAAACCCTCGCCCAAGTCTTCACCGAGGTGCGATACTCACGAGAGAACAACGAACTCTTCTCTAACAAATTCCTTGAGTATATAAAAGACTATATTTCAGATAAATAAGGATAAAAAAATATGTCAGGGATTTTGCGCCCTTTAGGCTCGGCTGATGCTTGAGCCAATTTTGGGCAAAATCCCTGACATTATTTTGTGTTTTGAAAAGTGCTAACTATAGTGCGAGGCGCAATCCGAGACCGCTGTTGATTTTGGAGGGAGCCCAACTTAAACGGAATACCACCAAGCAAAACATGGCTCCACTGCTATCATTACCACTTCTATCAATATAATTACCACCACGCAATACGCGAGCTGATCCCGTATTAGGACCAGTGGGGTTGGTTTGTGCATTTGCAGTATAATCTCCATACCAGTCTTGACACCACTCACACACATTTCAGCTCATATCATAGATGCCCAGTTCATTGGCAGCTTTAGTGTTGACAACATGAGTCTTATTTCCACTGTTGACTTCATACCACGCCACATCATCAGGATTATTACTACCAGAATATAGATATCCTTTGCTCTTATTTCCATCTCGTGCGGCATACTCCCACTCTGCCTCGGTAGGAAGACGGAACTCCATGCCAGTCATTTGGTTTAATTTGGTTATAAATTCCTGACATGCATTCCAGCTCACCTGTTCAACAGGATTTTTCTTGCCGTTGAATTTGCTTGGATTGTCGCCCATTACAGCCTCCCACAACTCCTATGTTACCTCGGTCTCACCAATAGCGAAAGTAGAAAGAGTAACCTGATGCTTTGGTTCTACACTAGTCACATCATTTTGTCCCGCTCCCATAGTGAATGTCCCACCCTCAACCTTAATCATCTTAAACGACACACCATTAACGGTATAGGTTCTAGTGGCATATTTGTCTTTTTCAGGCTCGTCTTTGTCCTTGCTGCATCCAACCAGTGCCAGTACCGGCAGCAGCATCAATAACAATAAATATTTTTTCATTTTTCGATTGTTTTTATTGATATAATGTTAATTGTATTCTATATTGCTATTCTATGACTTGTTTACACATCTGCGTGTTTACATATCTCTAATTTGCAAATTTAATAATTATTTTTGATAGCACAACCGTATTGGCCGAAAAAAATCCCCAACGATTTCTCGTAGGGGATTTGCAAGCTGTAAAAAAGGTTTGAAAATAACATCTCACCAGCATCGGGTCTTACCGACACGACACCTTTAGTGAGGTGTTTTTACTTTCCGCCCTGCTCGTAGTAGAGCGTGCAGGAGGTTTGGTCGCACATCTCAGGTGAGCCAAAGTACTGGATTGGACCTGGATAGATGTAGCAAGTCTCCTTTGCCCAGAGCTCGCGGCTGTTGGCAAACACCTGGAATGGCTTGCCCTTGAGGTCCACGAGCGCCTTCTTGATAACGGGCTTCTGCTTGCCGTTGCGGTGCTCCATGTTCATCATCATAGTGATGGGGATACCACCAGCCTCCCACTCGGTAGCGGGCTTGGCAAGATGACGAATCGACGACATATAGCCGGTAGCGCCAGCATTGATGAGCATAGTGGCATTGAAGCCAAGAGCGTAGCAATAGTCGGCGTCAAAGTTCGATGGATCAGCGCAGCGGCCTTCGTAACCGAAGAAGTGGTGCTGAGTCTTGAACTTGCCCACAAAGCGGCCCTCATCTTTCATCTTCTGGAGCTTCTTAGCTACCATCTCGCTGAGCAGCTTCTCGGTCTCGATGAGCGACAGCTGAACGTTTCCGTGAGGATCACGGTCGAGGGTGAGCTGACGTGCTACGGTAGGTGGCAAGGTCTCAAAGCGCACCTTGTTCTCAGGGCTCAACTTCGAGAGCACGAATGCGCGCTGGTCGTCGAGATGCAGCTTCGAGAAGTTAGGATTCTCGGCAAGGATGTCGTTGAGCTCGTCGATGAGCTTCTTCATTGCTGGCATAAACTCCACGAGGCCCTCGGGGATAAGCACAGTGCCATAGTTCTTGCCCTTGGCGGCGCGAGCAGCTACCACACGAGCGATGTCGTTAACAACATCGTCGAGATACATGTTCTTGGCAGCAACTTCCTCGCCAATGACGCAGTAGTTAGGCTGTGTCTGAAGAGCGCACTCAAGAGCGATGTGCGATGCCGAGCGGCCCATGAGCTTAATGAAGTGCCAATATTTCTTGGCACTGTTGCAGTCGCGCTCCACATTACCGATAAGCTCGCTGTAGAGCTTGGTAGCGGTGTCGAAACCGAAGGAGATTTCCACCTTCTCGTTCTTGAGGTCGCCGTCGATGGTCTTGGGCACGCCAATCACCTGAACAGGAACATTCTTAGCCTTGTAATACTCGGCGAGGACGGCGGCGTTAGTGTTGCTGTCGTCACCACCAATTATCACGATGGCCTTGATGTTAAGCTTGTTGATAATCTCCAAACCTTTCTCAAACTGCTCTTGTTTCTCAAGCTTGGTGCGGCCTGAGCCAATCATATCAAAGCCACCGCAGTTGCGGTACTCGTCGATGATTTCACGGGTAAGCTCCTTGTAATCGTGGTCGATAAGACCCTCAGGACCCATCAAGAAACCATAGAGACGGCTGTCCTCATTGATAGCCTTGATACCGTCAAAAATACCGCAAATCACATTGTGACCGCCAGGAGCCTGGCCGCCAGAAAGGATTACGCCAACGTTGCACACCTCATCGCTGTGCATGCTGGTGGCTTTCTCATCCTTTACAAAAGTGATCTCTGGAAGACCATAGGTATTGGGGAACAACGCCTTGATGTCCTCTTGATTACCTGCACTCTCAGTAGCGGCGCCCTCAACAGCCTTTACTGGACCCTGCAAAGCGGCAGGAAGCTTGGGCTGATAAGACGAACGCAACTGTTGAAGAATACTTTTCTGCTTGAATTTTAGAATATCCATATTATTACCCTATTAAATGTTTTTTAAGTCTTTCCTTATTTTTTTTGCAAAGTAATAAAATAATGTCTTTTTATGCAACAAGAAAACATATAAAAAATCTTTACGAGGCTGGTTTACCGATTGCATAACAATATAAAAGACCACAAAACACTCACAGCACTTCTTCTATGTATTCTCTATATTTTAATATAGCAATTCCACACCACAATCCCCTACCTTTGCGCGCACACATGTTCATTTATATATGTATGAAACAAAAGAAAGAAATCACGGTCAACCAAAATCAGGAAACCACAGTGCTTAATGACCGCAATATCCGAATAAGCATGACGGAGAATGGAGACCCGAAGGAAA
>JAGCRW010000012.1 GCA_017964485.1 Muribaculaceae bacterium
TGTTGACGCGAATGTTGTTGATGTCGGTGATGACAAAGCCGTTAGTGATGCCAGCGTCTTTAAACTTGCCATCCTTGAGTCCGCTCACTTTCACGCCGTTGCTGATACCCAAGACCTCTTTCTCGTCGGCGGTGAGAGCGATGAAGGCGCATCCAAGAGATGTGAAGTCAGAACTCTTTGTGATATTGGTTGTTCCTTGGTCGTTCTTAAAGGTGACGTTGGTGGTCTTTGTCTTGTTGTCGCGAATGTACTTGATTGTGGCCTTGTCGCCTGGGCGCAGTTTGCTCATCTCCTCAAGCATTTGTGCACCATTCTTAATGGTCGCGCCGTTAAGCCCAACAATCACGTCGCCTTCCTTGATACCGGCTTCCTTAGCCGAGCTGCGGTCATTCACCTTATTTACATAAATGCCCTCGGTGGTAGCAGTGATGTTTTCTTCTTTGGCCGTGTCGGCGTCAAGCTCGGTAAATTGGATTCCCAGCACAGCACGTTGTACGCTGCCATATTGCTTGATGTCGGTGACAATTTTGTTCACAACCGCCGATGGGATGGCAAACGAATGTCCTGCATAGTTGCCTGTGTTGGAATATATCATGGTGTTTATGCCAATGAGTTCGCCATCAACGTTGACTAGTGCGCCGCCGCTGTTGCCAGGGTTCACGGCAGCGTCGTGCTGGATGAACGACTCAATGCCAACGTTGTTGCCTTTGTTCACACCGCGCGCCTTGGCGCTAACGATGCCAGCGGTAACCGTCGAGTTCAATCCAAAGGGGTTGCCCACGGCGAGCACCCATTCACCCACTTTCACGTTGTCGCTGTTGCCGAATACGATGGGGGAGAGTTTGGTCGCCGAGATTTTGAGCAGGGCAATGTCGCTGTTGGGGTCGGTTCCAATCACTCGCGCGTTGAACTTGCGGTTGTCGTTGAGGGTGACCTCGAGTTTCTCGGCGCCATCAATCACGTGGTTGTTGGTGACAATGTATCCGTCTTCCGATATGATGACTCCCGAGCCTGAGCCAGTGGGCTGTGGTTCTGATTTCTTTTGAGGTTGCTGCTGTTGCTGCTTGCGTTGTTGACCGCCACCTCCGAAGCCAGGGCCGAAGAAGAACTCAAACGGGTCAAAGTCGCCACCATAATACTGTTGCTGGCGTGGGGTTGCAAACGACTTGATGCTGACCACCGAGTTGATGGTGCTCTCAGCGGCTTTGGTGAAGTCGAGGCCATATCGATTGGTTGCCACTGGGGTCGCTACGGTCTGAGCATTGTCGGACACAATGAATGAATCTTCGATAATGTCGCCATCGGTTGTGGCGAAGGCTGCGCTGGCAGAGATTGCCATTGCTGCCATGAGAAGTGTGAATTTCTTGTACTTATTCATAATTGTATTTGTTAAAATTTTATTCGGTTTTAAATGTGCAATCGTTAAAATTAACTTTTGAAATTTGAACGTAAAAGTACATGGAAATATTACAACGACAATGCTCAACCCCCACAATTTAAACTAAATTAAGACCGCTTGCCCACCTTTTTTATTTCTTTAATAAAAGAATGGAAAAAAGTCGATTTGAGTTGTATTGTGTATCTGCATGATGTTGGTCGCTTTTTTATAAAAAGTGATAAAACTTTGGCTCAAATCTCGATTATTGCGCTAAAGTTGCTATCTTTGCACCTTATAATGAATAAGGTGTTAAAATATAAACCGTTCTTGATGCTTTACGTGGCGCTGTTGTTGGCGTTGTGCGTTGAGGCGCAGGGACAGGTCGTTTCGAATACAGGAATTGATCGCCCTAAGGCCAAAAAGGTCAAGATAGAGCCTAGCTACGCATGGTCGATAAGCGAGCCGCTAGGATTGCAATACCCATCTACTATCGACACGCTTTTCCTTAATTACCATAAGTCGTTTATCCCGTCGCATCAGAGTCTGGCATGGGCGACGACTGGCAACTTTGGCGCTTCGGGTCAGAACCAGATCTTCTTTGAGCGCAAGCCCACAAGTGAGTTCTTCTTTGCCGATGCCATTGAAAGTTGGCTGCCCAGTGTGGAGACACAGCGCTACTACAATACGCGCATCCCTATGACCCTTCTCTCACATAGCACAGGCGGCAACAAATACAGTAATCAGGACCGCACGCAGTTCACTTTCTCGGGCAATGTGGGTAAGAAAATAGAAGTTGGCGCAGGAATCGACTATATATACTCCAAAGGCTCATATAACTATCAGGCCGACAAGAACTTCCGTTGGAGCCTCTTCGGCAGCTATATGGGCGATCGATATGAGATGCAGACCTTCTTCAACAGCTACAACTACCTTGGCAAGGAGAATGGTGGCATTACCGATGACTTATACATTACCGACCCCGCCAAGGTGCAGGGTGGCGAGACAAAGGTTGATAACAAGAGTATTCCTACCTATCTCACAGCGGCTCACAGCAAATTGACGGGAACTGAGTTTTACCTCAATCAGAGTTACAAGGTGGGGCATTACAAGTACCAGCGCGACTCAGTGACCGACACCATTATCGGTCGCACCTATATCCCTGTGACACGGTTTGTGTGGACAGCTGACTTCAAGACCATTAAGCACCTGTTTCTCAATTCCAATGGGGTACAAGACACAATGTTTTTTGACAACACTTATCTTTCGCTGGGAGGCACTGACGAGACCACTCGGATGTGGCGGCTGCGCAACACGCTGGGCGTGGCATTGCTTGAGGGGTTCAACAAATATGCCAAATTTGGGTTCTCGGTATATGCCACACACGAGGTGCGGAGCTATAAGCAGGTGGTCGACAGCGTGAGCGGCAGCATTTTGCCCGATGGGCTTGTGGAGCTGCCTGTGTCGGTGCCTAGCAAGAAGACTCAGCAGCTGATTTGGGTTGGTGGCCAGTTGACCAAGCAGCAAGGCTCGATATTGACCTATGGCGCTACGGCCCAGTTTGGCGTATTGGGCGATGTTGCTGGCGATGTCGATGTTGAGGGAAACATCCGCACGCGCTTCAAGCTCTTTGGTGACACTGTGTCGCTCAGGGCCTATGGATATTTCAAGAACCTTGAGGCGCCATATCTGCTCAAGCAATTCATTTCAAATCATTTCGCGTGGGACAACAGTTTCTCAAAGGTTCAGCGTTTCCGTGTGGGCGGGCGACTCGACTTGCCGTGGATTTACACCAACATCAATGTGGGTTATGAGACATTGAATAACTACATATACTTCAACTCCCTTGCCTTGCCAGAGCAGAGTGGCACTGCTGTACACGTGTTCAACGCCTCGCTGAGCAATCATCTCGGCTTTGGAATTTTCAATTGGGATAACGATGTGGTTTATCAAACGTCGTCTAGCGCCGAAGTGTTGCCACTGCCTAAGTTTGCCATCTTCAGCAATATGTATTTGAAGTTCAAGGTTGCCAAGGTGCTTGATGTTCAGATTGGCGTGGATTGCAACTATTACACCAAATATTACGCGCCTAATTACAACCCTGCCACTATGGTTTTCTACAACCAGAACGAGGTGGAGTGCGGCAATTTCGCCTTTGCCGATGTGTATGCTAACTTCAAGTTGAAGAAAGCTCGCTTCTATGTGATGTATAGCCATGCCAACAAGGGGCTAGTGGGCGGCAACAACTACTTCTCTTTGCCTCACTATCCCTTAAACCCAGGTCGCTTCCAGTTTGGAGTGTCGGTAGATTTTGTCAACTAATAGCCTAACATATTTCCTAAAATGCTCAAGAAAATTTCAAAGATAAAGAAATGGCAGCTTGCCCTTTATGCTGTGCTGCTTGTGGTTGTCGTGGGACTGATGTTCTCTCTAAAAAACTGCGGCAAAGAGCAGGCAGTGGTCACTGGCAATAACCGAGTGGACCAAGCCAGCGGTGGTGATACCATTGATGTGGCAATTGAGTATTCTCCGTTGTCTTATTACACCTACGGAGACACTACTGGAGGGTTTTATTATGAGTTGATAAATCTTATGGCAGAGACTAGCGGTCTCAAAGTGAAGTTTCATCCCATCGTCAGCCTTAACACTGCCCTTGAGGGTTTGGATAAGGGCGTTTATGATTTGGTGGCAGCACAGTTTCCCGTAACACGTGAGAACAAAGAGACTTATCTGTTCACTGAGGCTATTTATCTTGATAAGCAGGTGCTTGTGCAGCGTAACACTGGCGGCATTGCCATAAGGTCTCAGCTTGACTTGGCAGGTGACACAGTGACCATTGTCAAAGGGTCTCCTATGCGCGACCGCATCATGAGTCTGTCGCGGGAGATTGGTGATACCATTTATGTCGTCTCCGATCCTGATTATGGTCCCGAGCAACTCTTTATGATGGTGGCGAGTGGCGACATCAAGTATGCCGTTATCAATGAGACCATAGCACGCAAAATGGCGGCCTCTCATCCCAATGTTGACATATCTCAGGCCATTAGTTTCTCGCAGTTCCAGTCGTTTATCATGAAAAAAGACAATACCGACTTAAAGAAACAACTTGACGAGAGCATCAAATCCGTAAAGAAACTGCCGCAATACAACGAGTTGATAAAGAAGTATTTCTATCAGTAAACGTTGCTTGTCATGTTTGACCAGATATCTGAATTCTTGTCCAAGGAAGGGTGGCTTAACACTCATCTCGAGGGTGTGAACAATTTCCTGTGGGAGTGGCATAGCCTCGTTTTTGTGCTGGTGGCGTGTGGTATCTATTTCACCATCCGTACACGGTTTGTGCAGTTCAGGATGATCCCTGAGATGTTTAAAATGCTTATCGAGACATCGCCACGCAGCAGAGAAAAGCACCATGTGTCGTCGTTCCAGGCGTTCGCCGTCTCGGTTGCTACGCGTGTTGGTACGGGCAACTTGGCGGGCGTGGCAGGAGCGATAGCGATTGGCGGACCTGGTGCGGTGTTCTGGATGTGGCTTATTGCCCTTATTGGTTCGGCGACAGCTTTTGTAGAGTCAACACTGGCTCAGCTCTTTAAATGCCGCTCTAAAGATTCGTTCATCGGTGGTCCTGCCTATTATATTCTTCATGGTCTGCACAGTCGTTGGATGGCGGCACTTTTTGCAGTGCTGTTGATTCTTACTTTTGGATTATCATATAATTCCATCCAAAGCAATACCATCGCCACTGCGATGCAAAAGGCCTTCAGTTTTGACCCTACAATTGTTGGCATTGTACTTAGTGTTGTGGCGCTGATTATCGTTTTTGGCGGCATCCAACGCATCGCTAAGTTCAGCAGTATTATAGTGCCGGTGATGGCGATAGGTTACCTTATTTTGGCATTAGTAGTCCTTTCGATGAACTATGAGAAGATTCCAGACATGTTTGCCCTTATCTTCAAGAGTGCCTTTGGCATAGGACCTGCCGCTGGTGGCTTAGTGGGGGCGGCGATGAGTCATGGCATCAAGCGCGGACTATTCAGTAATGAAGCTGGTGAGGGTTCGGCTCCTAATGTCGCCGCTACCGCTTTAGTGTCGCACCCAGTGAAGCAGGGATTGATACAGGCTCTGGGTGTATTTACCGACACGCTGCTCGTGTGCTCATGCACCGCATTCATCATTCTTATAAGTGGTCTTTACGACAGCGGGGCTGCTGGCATTGATTTGACACAGAATGCTTTAGAGTCGCAGATAGGCCCAGTGGGACAGATATTTATCGCCATTGCTATATTGTGCTTTGCGTTCACCAGCATCATTGGCAACTACTACTATGGCGAGGCCAATATCATGTTTCTCACACGCAAGAGATGGGTTGTGCAAGTATTTAGATTCCTCTCGGGCGGTGTGATGGTAATGATTGGCGCTCTCGCGAGTCTCGACGTGGTGTGGAGTCTTGGAGAAGTGTTTATGGCGATTCTCACACTCTGCAACCTTGTGGCAATATTGCTGCTCGGCAAATATGCCTTCAAGCTCCTTGCCGATTATCGTGCTCAAAAGAAACGCGGCATTAAGAGCCCAACATTCAATAGCTCACTGTTCCCCAATCTGAAGAACGACCTTGATGCTTGGGATTAAGCCGCTTGCTGGCGTTTTATTAGGTTTGTGGATTTAGTCTAGGAATCGTTTGTCTAGTCCTTGATAGTGATCGATGCGGCGGTCGCGGAGGAATGGCCACCAGCGGCGCACGCGCTCAGTGCGATCAAGGTTGACATCAAGGATTTTCTCTTCTTCGTCGGTGCTGGATGCGCAGTGGAGGATTTCTCCTTGTTGACCGGCGATAAAGCTGCTTCCCCAGAACTCGATACCATTAGTCTGTCCGCTCGGATCAGGCTCTAGTCCAACGCGGTTGACAGTAACCACGGGGATGCCGTTTGCCACTGCGTGCCCGAGTTGCACTGTCATCCACGCGTTGAGTTGTCTCATCTTTTCACTCTCGTTGTCACTGCTCTCGAAGCCGATAGCAGTGGGGTAGATGAGTAGGTCGGCGCCTCGCAGCGCCATGAGCCTTGCAGCCTCGGGGTACCATTGGTCCCAGCACACAAGTACGCCAAGTCTTCCCACGCTGGTGTTGATAGGCTCAAAGCCCAGGTCACCAGGTGTAAAATAGAATTTCTCGTAATAGGCCGGGTCATCGGGGATGTGCATCTTGCGGTATTTGCCGGCAATGGAGCCGTCCTTCTCAAATACCACTGCGGTATTGTGATAAAGCCCCTTGGCGCGGCACTCAAAAAGTGAGGTTACCAGCACCACGTTATTATCACGTGCTGCTTGCGAGTAAACTTCTGTCACGTCGCCTGGAATTGGTGAGGCGAGGTCAAAATTCTCCACGTTCTCCTCTTGGCAGAAGTACAGCGAGTCGTGTAGTTCTTGCATAACAATGAGTTCGGCGCCTTCTTTTGCCAGCCGTGCTATTTTCTCGAGCAGGCGGGTGCGGTTTAGTTCCACCTCGCCGCAGTTGCGTTGTTGTATGATACCTATTTTCATATTTTCGTTTCAGAACACTAATTATACGAATTTAAACTAATTATATTTCCGATCACGATTCTTTCAGGAAGTTCTTGGGGATCTGCATTGTGATGCAATGCAGCGAGCCATGTTGTTGTATTAAAGCGTTGCAGTCGATGCCCACAACATTGTGGTCAGGAAATGCCTGTGCTATAGTGTCAAGCGCCAATTTGTCGGTTTCGGGTAGATTATAAATAGGCACAAGCACCTGTGAGTTAGTTATCAGGAAGTTAGCATAGGTGGCAGGGAGCCTATTGCCTTCCTCGTCATGGATGGGCGCGGGGCAGGGCAATGGCATCAAGCGGAATGGCTCGCCGTGAGCGTTGGTCATTGACTTGAGTTCCTTCTCCATGCGTTGCAGCGAGTCATATTGCTCGTCGCTTGGATCATCGCTTTTCACATATAGGATAGTGTTGCCAGGGACAAGGCGCGCTAGGGTGTCGATGTGGGCGTCGGTGTCGTCGCCCGTTAGTTCGCCACTGTCAAGCCACAGCACTTTTTTCGCGCCGAGCCTTGCCTTTAGCACGTCTTTAATCTGCAGCTTGCTCAAGTGGCGGTTGCGGTTAGGCGAGAGCAGGCATTGGCTTGTGGTTAGGATAGTGCCCATGCCGTCGCTTTCGATTGAGCCACCTTCTAGCACGAAATCTTGGCAGTCGATTGTTTGAGCGTTAAAAATGCCATTCTCATGCATCTTCATGCAGATGAGGTTGTCGTGACATGCGGCAAACTTCAAACCCCAAGCATTGAACTTGAAGTCGAGCATCAGTCGCTTGTCTCCGTCAATTATTGAAATGGGTCCGAAGTCACGAGCCCAGGTGTCGTTTGTGGCTATTTCTTGATATACAATCCTTTCGTTATGGTCGAGGTCTTGCAGTTGGCGCTTCACATCATCAACATCGGGAGCGATAACGATGAGTCGCATCTCGCGTATTATAGAGCACGCAACCTCTTTGAAGCACGCCTGTGCCTCTTTGAGCATATAGCACCAGTCGGTGTCACGATGCGGCCATGCCAGCATGATAGCGTCTTGCGGCTCCCATTCGGCAGGCATTACAGGGGTGGAGAGTGTGAACGATGTTGTCATCAAGTTAGAATTCTTCGCTCATCGAGTCCCAGAAGTCCTCTCTGTCTTGCATCTGCTCATCAATGAAATCTTGATAACCAGTTTTCACGCTTAAACCCAAATCTTCGCACCACTGTTTGTAGTCTTCTTGCAGTTGTGGGTCTTCGTTCATCATGTCCACAAATTCGCGTTCCACTTCCTCGGTGTTGCTGAGCTGGTCGAGCAATGCTCTCAATATTTCAGAAATGTCGTTCATTGTCCTAAAGTTTTAGTTTTTGTGGGTCAAAAATAGTAATTATAGAGAGTATGGCAATAGAAATAATAGAAAACTTATTAACAACCCTTCAAATTTCATCGTTTTTGTCATTAATATAATTAAAAATGTGCTACTTTTGCAGCCAAAGTTTTGAAAAGCTATGAAAAGAATAAATTTTTTACTCGCTTTGCTTGCCGTTTTATTGATGGCGTCTTGTAGTTCGGCCGACGAGAAGCTGCGTGCGCTGATTCCTGATGATGCCGTGGGAGTTGTGAGAATTAATCTTCCCAGCGTCCTCAACAAGGCTGGTATAAAGAAAGGGGAGGACAATGAGATGGAGCTCTCTATCCCTGCCAACCTCATGAAAACCATAGAAATGGCCAATGAGAATCTTGTTGACGACGTGAACATCTTTGGTGACGTGATAAGCAACTTGCCAGAGTCGGGTATCGACGTGAAGAACAACTGTTATATCTTCTTGTCACCAGGCACTTACAGGTCAGTAGCGCTATTCCATCTCGATGATGAGGATAAGGCGTTGGAGATGGTGAGCAAGATAGCTGGAGGGAAAATGAAAGAGATGTCGGGAATCATGTTTGTCTCGCATCTTGACTATGGATATGCGATAGACGACGATGTGTTGATGATAGGACGTTACACGATTCCTGTGCCCGACGACAAAGCTAGCGCTGCCGCCAAGAAGATTATCGACCGATCCACGCCAAGCCTTCTCGAAAAAGAGGAAGTTTCCAAGGCTATTGATGTGAAGGATTGCGATATAACAGCCTATATCGACGCTAAAGGTTTGCCACTAGTTTATGATAATTCTGACCTCAAACCTCTTATGGGTGAATTCTCGCCAATGGATCTTCTTGCTGGCTCGGGCATTAAGGCGATGACCGCTACTGTAAATTTCAACGACTCGAAGAAGGGTGAAGAGAAGGTGGAGATTGTCACCGATTTCATTTGCGCCAGCAATAGCATGTATGGCTTAATCTACGACAAGATTATCGCTACTGCCGATGGAGGTGATGCCACCGAAGCTCTCGCCGCTGTGCCAGGCGACTTCGACACATATTTCGCTGTTAAAGTAAATGGTGCGGGAATTATGAACCTGCCCGGCTCGAGTATGCTGTTTGATAATCTGAATACATTCCCTCTTACTAACGGCGTGAATTGCAAGGGAATCATCTCATCAATAAATGGTGCTCTTGTTTTTGGCATGCAGCAGTTTGGTGATATGGATTACAATTTAGGAGTCTCGGCTCAATCTACTGCGCCCGAGATGGTGGTCAATGAGATTGTGAATATTGCCAATCAACGTGGTCAAGCGCCCTATAAGAACGCCAATGGTGAGTATGTTTATGATGACAACTACAGTAATGGAGATAAAGCTATCGTCATGAGCAATAACGGTGGTGTGGTTTATATGAGATATATTAACTATGTGCCAACCACCGGTGCCGACTCATGGCCCGCATTGGCAGGTGTGCTTAACACGTCGCGAATGGTGCTGTTCCATCAGGTAAAGGTTAATGGCACTCCTGAGGGATGCTTGTGCTGGGGGCTGCGCAACAAGACTCATGGCGAAGGATTCTATTTTACGCTCGATGAGAATGAGAATATCGTGCAGTCGGCACTCAAATTCTTGTGCTGGAGAGAACCCAGCAGCATCGAATACGAAGATATTGGTTTAGCAGACTATTATTAAAAAAATGTCCTCTAAAATGAGGACATTTTTTTAATAATATCTTCGGCTTCTTTTAGGGTTTCGGGCTTGCCCACGTCGAGCCAGGTGTAGGGCGTCTCTTGCACATATCCTTTAATTAGGTGATTGTGGCACTCGTCGACATAAAACGGTGTAGTTGAGAACTTGGCTTGTCCTTGGGAATATCGCTCCAATTCCTCGAAGATGCTTGGCGAAATCACGTGGATGCCACCAAAAGCCAGTTCGTGCATGCCTTTCTTGTAGCAGAAATGTGCAGGTCTAGTCTCGCCCGTGGATTTGTTTATCCATCCTTGCAGACGGTAGTCGTCATCAAAAACGAAGTAGCGGCTTGTCTTGCGCTCTTTTACCAGCACAGTAGCCATGGCTCCGCTCTCCACGTGACTCTGGTACATGGCTCGCAGGTCGATGTCGGTCAAGATATCGGCATTGTGAACTAAAAACGGCTCCTCGCCATCAAGATACTGACGTGCCTTGAGAATGCCACCGCCAGTGTCGAGCAGCGTGTCGCGCTCATCACTGATGTGGAGGTTTTGCCCAAAGTTGTCATTTGCTTCAAGAAAGTCAATGATCTTCTGCCCAAAATGGTGGATGTTGATGGTGATATCGTCAAAGCCAGCCTCGGCGAGTTTCATAATCACTCGCTCGAGCATAGTCTTGCCGCCAATCTCAACAAGAGCCTTTGGTCGGTCGTTAGTCAAAGGACGCAGCCGAGTTCCAAGCCCCGCCGCAAATATCATCGCTTTCATTCAACCACAGGATTAAAGGTGCGGTCGTGGCCGCTCTGCTCACGATGTGAGAGTTCAACACGCACGTTGAATTTCTTGTAGATGTGCTCAGCAAGGTGCTGTGCGGCATAAACCGAACGGTGCTGGCCGCCTGTACAGCCGAAACAAACCATCAAGTCGGTGAAGTTACGTTTCATGTATCGCTCGACCGACTCATCGACCATGGCATAGACATGAACGAGCCATTGGTCGATAGTGCTTTCTTTCTGGAGGAATTTGATCACGTTATCATCCAGACCTGTGAACGCTTTGTACTTGTCGTATTTTCCGGGGTTGTTTAATGCTCGGCAGTCAAACACGTAACCTCCGCCGTTGCCAGATGGATCATGGGGTATTCCCTTTTTGTAGGCAAAACTCATAACCCTTACTGTAAGTGACTTCTCTTCGCTGGTGAAGTCCTTCATATTCACCAATTCGTTGATTATTTCACTTAAGTAGGGATACTGGTCAAACGAGTTTACGCTCACTAACCTGCGCAAGTTGGCAATAGCTGGTACAATGCTGTTTTTCATGAAGTCGGGCTTCTTCTCAAAGTAGCCACGGAAACCATAGGCGCCCAGTACTTGAAGCGTGCGGAAAAGCACGAACAATCGCAGGTTTTTATGGAAGTCGTTTTCGTCCAGATCAGGCTTGTATAACTTCAGTTGCTCAATGTAGGCATTGATGAGCTCTTTCTTCAAGTCTTCGGGATACTTGGCGCGCGATTGCCACACAAATGAAGCCACGTCGTAGTAGTATGGACCGCGACGGCCACCCTGAAAGTCAATATAGGCGAGGCGACAATCGGCTGGATGTTCTGTATCACCCACGAGCATCACATTGCGTGACTGGAAGTCGCGGTACATGAATGTCGTGCTGGGTACAGCCAGCAGATCGTGAGTGAGGCGGTCGAAATCGTTCTCCAGTTTGTTCTCGTTGAATATCACGCCTGTTGCTTTCAAGAAGCAGTACTTGAAGTAGTTCAGGTCCCACTTGATAGAGCGCTCATCGAAGCATTCGGCAGGGTAGCATTTACTGTAGTCAAACCGCTGAGTGCCTCGAAACTGGATGTCGCACAAGTCGCGCATTGCTCGGCGCAACAACTCTTTCTCCTCGCTGGTGAAGGCGTGAGTAATGCTGCTGCGGCGTATTCTGTTCCAAAGGATGTTTTCGGGTTTGCCGCCTAAATCTTCCTGAATGTAGACCATGTGGTCATTGCTCACTCCATAGACAGTGGGAACCGATAGCCCTTGTTGCTTGAAGTGGCTGGCAATATATATGAAAGCCTCGTTTTCTTCACGCGATTCGCCGATGACTCCCACAACCGATTTAACACCCGAAAGTCGATAATAGCTGCGGTTTGAGCCGGCCTTGTCCATTAACTTTATCTCGGTGGGCTCGCTGCCAACATATTGTTTATATAACTGAATTAAACTCTCTTGAGGGTCCATATATTAGTTTAAAGTTTTAAGTGTCAAATTTTAAGTGTTAAGTGAAGTCGCTGGCGCGACTAACTATTAACTATTGCAAAGATACTTATTAGTGCATGATAAAACAAAATAAATCGACTAAAATTCACTTGTGAAGTGGAATTTTATCTTGGGGAAGTCTTGCTGAGCCATCTGGAGCACATAGCCCGAGTCGGCTAGGAACACGTCACGGCCCTCGGTGTCAACTGCCATAAATTGGTGCTTGCGGTGCTTGAAGGCTTCGAAGGCTTCCTGGTCCTCGCTTTCTATCCAGCACGCTTTATACAAACTAATTGGCTCCCAGCGACATTGGGCGTTGTACTCATGGAGCAGGCGGTACTGAATCACCTCAAACTGCAACTGTCCAACGGTTCCCACAATCTTGCGGTTGTTGAACTGGTTGACAAAGAGTTGTGCCACACCTTCGTCCATAAGTTGGGCGATGCCCTTGTTGAGCTGCTTGGTCTTCATCGGGTCGTTGTTCTCTATGTACTTGAACATCTCAGGGGAGAAGCTTGGGAGACCTTTGAAGTGCAGGTTCTCGCCTTCAGTGAGAGTATCACCTATCTTGAAGATGCTACCGCTGTCGGGCAAGCCTATCACGTCGCCTGGAAAAGCCTCATCAACCACATCTTTGCGCTGAGCCATGAAGGCGGTGGGGGCGCTGAAGCGGTAGGTCTTGCCACTGCGCACATGCAGATAGGTTGAGTTGCGGTGGAACACGCCGGAGCAAATCTTCACAAAGGCGATGCAGCTGCGGTGATTGGGGTCCATATTGGCTTGAATCTTGAACACGAAGCCGGTGAACTTATCCTCGCTAGGCTCCACTTTTCGCTCAATGGCTTGCACTGGCTTGGGAGAGGGAGCAATCTTGATAAAGCAGTCGAGCAACTCTTTCACACCAAAGGTGTTAAGTGCCGAACCAAAGAACACTGGCGCTACTTGGGCCTCGAGATAGTCGTTGACCTCAAAGTCGGGATAAACGCCTTCAACCAATTCAATGTCTTCGCGCAGTTTCTGAGCATCGTCGGCACCCACTTGGCGGTCAATCTCGGGAGAGTTGATGTCATCAATCTCCACGCGCTCGGTCACGTGCTGCTTGTCGGGCTTAAACAGGTCAAGACTTTGCTCGTAGATATTATACACGCCTTTGAATCGAGCGCCGATATTGATGGGCCAAGTCAAGGGGCGAACCGATATTTTCAGTTCCTGCTCCAATTCATCGAGGATGTCGAATGGATCGCGGCCTTCGCGGTCAAGTTTGTTGACGAAGATGATTACTGGCGTGTTGCGCATGCGGCACACTTCCATCAACTTGCGCGTCTGTGTCTCAACGCCCTTTGCCACATCAACCACGATGATTACGCTATCTACTGCAGTGAGTGTGCGATAGGTGTCCTCTGCAAAATCCTGGTGGCCAGGGGTGTCAAGAATGTTGATTTTGTAGTCGTTATAATTGAATCCCATCACCGAGGTGGCCACCGAGATGCCGCGTTGCTTCTCGATGTCCATCCAGTCGCTGGTGGCGGTTTTCCTGATTTTATTGGATTTTACAGCACCAGCCACATGAATCGCACCACCAAAGAGCAGGAGCTTCTCGGTCAAGGTGGTCTTTCCAGCATCTGGGTGCGAGATGATGGCAAAGGTGCGTCGTTTGGTTATTTCGTCGTTAAAAGCCACAGTATTTTGTTGTTTTTTTGTAAGTTGTGATGGCATCACAACAAACACTACTTATTTGTTACTTAATATTTTGATGCATTGCTCTAGGCTTTCTTCCCAGTAGGGGATTTCTATGCCCAGCGTAGCCTTAATCTTGCTCTTGTCGAGGACGCTGTAGTGGGGGCGGGTGGCGGCAGTGGGGTAGTCCTCGGTCATGCACGGCAGCACATGGCAGGTAGTGATGCCAGCGATGCGGTGAATTGCCATCGTAAAGTCGTACCACGAAATCGCTCCCTCATTGCTGAAGTGATAAATGCCAGGATGCCACTCATCGCTGTCGATGAATGTCTTGATGACGCTGGCGAGATCGAGGGCATTAGTTGGAGTGCCCACTTGGTCGCTCACCACGCGCAAGGTCTCGCGGCTGCGACCCAGTTCTATCATCGTCTTCACAAAGTTCTTGCCATGAGGTGAGTAGAGCCACGCAGTTCTGATTATGATGCTTTCGGGTGCAACGTCCATTATGTGCTTCTCGCCATCGGCTTTGGTAGAGCCATAAACAGAGGTTGGGCATATTTTATCATCTTCACGATAGGGGCGGCAACTAGTGCCGTCAAATACATAATCGGTGGAGATGTGGATAAGTTTTGCGCCATGCTTGCGAGCGGCTTGAGCTAGCAGGGTAGGAGCCTCTACGTTTAGTTTGGTGCACAGCTCCACGTTGCTCTCGGCAGCATCAACGGCAGTATAGGCGGCGCAGTTGACGATATATTCCACCTTGTTACTCTCGATGCAGGCGTCAATGGCTGCGGCATCAGTTATGTCAAGTTCCTCCACATCGGTGTAGATGGCGTTGACAAAGATGTCATTGTCAAGCACCTTGCGCATCTCGCGTCCAAGTTGGCCATTGGCTCCTGTGATAAGTATGTTTTTTTTGTTCATTGTTGTATATCGTCTTCAAAGATGGGTTTTTCTTCGTCTTTTTTGAAGTAAGCTGCAAGTAGCCCTATAAAATGGGAGATCTGGTTGATAGCAACCTGAGTGTCTTTGCCTATCTCCTTGCCTTGCAATTTAAGCATTAATGTTCCGTAGAGGGCGTTGAAGCAGGTCTCGAGTTCGCCTACTTGTTGCGCCTCTGGAGTCTTGGCTCGCAGTTCTACGATAAAGGGCAAGGTTTTGTAAAATTCTGCGCCATATTCGGGATGCTTAGCACTCTTGAGCAGTTCGTTATGTAGATCGGTGAGGCGAATAAGCACATTTTTGTTGATTTGCAGATGTCCAGTCTCTTTCTTTTGCTCGTGTTGCATCATCATGATTAGACCTTCCCACCAGTCGATAATCTCCTTACGGGTATTTTCATCAACATCGTAGCGGTCGATGATGCCAGCTTTTATCTTGTCAATATCGAGTCCAAAGGCACGAATGATGTCTTCCACCTGCCACATATATAGCAGATATTCGGCAATGTTCTCATTGCGTTTAGCTTGTGCAATAATCATGGCGGATGAGGTTTATCCAAATTTGCTAATTTGACGCAGTTTTGCCTCGTCAACAATCTTGATGCGGCGGCCATCGACGGTGATGATGCGTTCCTGGGCAAAGGCCGAGAGAGTGCGGATGGCGTTGCTTGTGGTCATGTTCGACAGGTTGGCGACATCCTCACGGGCCATGTAGATTTTCAGAGTCTTCCCGTCTTCTTCAAAGCCGTAATTGTCGATAAGCAGAATCAGAGCCTCGGCAAGACGTCCACGAATGTGCTTCTGTGTGAGTGTCACAATCTTGGTATCGCTGCCGCCAAGGTTCTTCGATAACTCGTGGATGAAGAACCATGCGAGGTCGCGGTTATTGTCAATCATGCCCTTCACCACGTCCATGGGAAGCGAGCCTACTGATGATGCCTCAAATGCCGCCGCAGTTGATACATAAGGCTCGCGGGCAAAATAGGCACGATATCCAAAGTACTGGATAGGGCGGTAGAGGCGAAGAATCTGCTGTCGTCCGCCTATGCCATCTTTATAAAGTTTTACCTTGCCTTTGAGCAGGCACCACAGATACACAGGATTGTCCTTCTCGGCATAAATAATTTGATTCTTCTTGAAATTATGAATCTCAAAATTGTCGGTGATAAGTCGCTTCTCTTCCGAACTTAGCAAGCTCCATATCTCCGCTAAGTCTTCGCTTATCACCTTCTCGAGAGTGCTTTTAATAGTCATCTGCTAAACAATTATGCTTTAAAACATGCAAATTTACAACAATTTCTTTAACACTACAAAAAATAAGAGCCATTTTCTGCATTTTAAGTTATCATTAACTTCATAGTTTGAAAAAACTAGCTATTAATAACAGATAACTGACAACTTTTTACTATTGTTGGCACTTGCCGAAGATAGGCTGCACCTCGGCATAGAAAATAAAAAATTTTGTTTTTTATTTTGTTCTGCTCTCGGTTTGCACTATCTTTGCACCCGATTTTAAGAATATTAAAGTAATAATTCTATATGGAAAATAAAGTAAGGGTACGTTTTGCCCCATCACCCACTGGCCCGCTGCACATTGGCGGCGTGAGAACCGCGTTGTTTAACTATCTCTTTGCCCGTCAAAACGGCGGCACTATGATTCTGCGCATCGAGGACACCGACAGCAACCGCTTCGTGCCTGGCGCTGAAGATTATATCAACGAAGCGCTACAATGGCTCGGCATAGGGATTGATGAGGGAGTGCGTGAGGGTGGCAACTTTGGTCCTTACAAGCAGAGTGAGCGCCGCGACATCTACCGCAAGTATGTGAAGCAGTTGCTCGACAATGGCAAGGCATATATCGCCTTTGACACTCCTGAGGAACTCGACACCAAGCGCAAAGAAGTTGCAAACTTCCAGTACGACGCTTCAACCCGCATGTCGATGCGCAATTCATTGTCGCTGCCCAAGGAAGAGGTTGACCGCCTCATCGCTGCTGGCGAGAAATATGTGGTGCGTATCCTAGTGGAGCCTAACCGCGACGTGCTGGTCAATGACCTCATTCGTGGCGAGGTGACAATCAACAGTTCGGTTATTGATGACAAAGTGCTTTACAAGAGCGCCGATGACCTGCCAACCTATCACCTGGCAAACATCGTAGATGACCATTTGATGGAGGTGACTCATGTGATTCGTGGCGAGGAGTGGTTGCCAAGCGCTCCGCTCCATGTGCTGCTCTATGAGGCATTTGGCTGGAAAGATACTATGCCACAGTTTGTGCATCTGCCATTGCTGCTTAAGCCCGACGGAAAGGGCAAATTGAGCAAGCGTGATGGCGACCGTCTCGGTTTCCCCGTGTTCCCGCTCGAGTGGCACGATCCCGTGACTGGCGACATCAGCAGCGGATACCGCGAGCGCGGCTATCTACCCCAGGCCGTTGTCAACTTCCTCGCTCTGTTGGGCTGGAATCCAGGCACCGATCAAGAGATTTTCTCGATGGAAGAACTTATCAAGGCCTTCTCCTTCGAACACTGCTCGAAGAAGGGTGCGAAGTTTGACTTCGAGAAGGGCAAGTGGTTCAACCACGAGTACCTTATGAATATGGATGATGCCGAGCTAGCCGAAATCTTCAAGCCTGAACTTGCTAAGCATGGCATTGATGCCTCTCAGTTTAGCGACGACTATATCGCTCGTGCCGTTGGCATGATAAAGAGTCGCATCAATTTCGTGGGCGACATTTGGGACAATGCAAAGTTTTTCTTCCAGGCACCAACAGAATATGCCCCCAAGGATATCAAGAAACGTTGGAAAGAGGATACCCCCGAAACTATGCGACTTCTTATCGAGGTGATCAAGGGCATTGATGATATGACCAGTGCCAATGCTGAGGCAATCGTGCTTGGGTGGATTAAGGACAACGAACTTCACTTGGGTAACGTGATGAACGCTTTCCGCCTCACCGTAGTAGGAGAGTGCAAAGGCCCTCACATGTTTGACATCGCCGAACTCATGGGCAAAGACGAAATCATCGCCCGCATTGAGCGAGGAATAGAGAATATCAAGCCGATAGTGGAGTAATGCGCTTTAAGCTGATAGCTATATTGATGTGTTTTATGTCGGCACTGACACTCAGCTCTCAGGAGCTGGAGTGGAGTGTGGATATGAATGCTGTTTTCAAAAACGCTGAGGTCGAGCACAGCGAGACTCCTGGCAAGACCAACATATTCACTCGCATCACCCCTATGGTTGGCGTGTCGATGGACAGCACTCGTCACCGAATTATGGGTGGAGTGACTTGGTATCAGCCCATGAACGACCACATGCATGGATACAAAGTGGTTCCAGTGCTTTATTATCAATTTAAAGATTGCGAAAAGGGATTGGATTTTAAGTTCGGTATGATACCTAACGAACGACCATGTTTGCCCATCTACTTGTGCAGCGACTCCGTCAACCGAATGAACCCCAATGTCTATGGAATCTCTACTAGCCTATCAAAACCGCATTTTTTTATTAGCGCAATGCTCGATTGGCGACAAATAATGACAAAGTATCGTCGCGAAGCTTTCATGGTGTTGGGTGATATAGGTTGGCGCAATTCTAACACTGCTAACAATGGCGACAATTACCTAATTGTAGCCTCTACTCTTGCCTATAATCACTTGGCAAGAAGTGGGGCAAGACCCGAAGGCGAAGGTGTCGTGGATAATTTCATCGCTTATCCTCGAGTTATGTATACTCACTATTGGCACAATGCGTCAATTTCGGTTGAGGCAGGGATGCTGCTATCATGCGACCGTGATCGAATTGGCGAAAACAAGTGGCTCTCTCAAGCAGGATTCTTTGGATCTGTAGTTGGAAATTGGAAGTGGCTCACAGTATATCAAGGCATCTATGCCGGCAAGCGACAAATGCCGCTTTTCGATAAATATGGTTCTCTGCTTTATCAGGGACAGAGTTTCTTTCGCGACAAGATTTATAGTCGCACTGTAGTATCTGCTACAATATTTAATACCGACTATATTAACATTAACGCGCAATTGTCGTTTCATGCAACCGACAAGACCACTGCTTTCTGGCAGCAGTTGGCAGTGCGGTTCTATCTCGACCGTAGCTTGTGGGGGAAATATAAAAAGAAAAAGACACTAAAATACTATTCTCCCTTGCCAGGACAATTCTAACCTCATTCAGCATATCGCTTAAAACAATGAACCCTTTATATAATATAGGAATAAGTGCTTACCGCCTTGCTGCGCGCATTGTCTCACCTTGGAATCCCAAGGCTAAGAAGATGGTGCAGGGGCAGGACAGCACTATGGATTATCTTGAGCAGACTCTTGATGCCGAGGGCGGCTACATCTGGATTCACACCGCATCGTTGGGAGAGTTTGAACAGGGCAGGCCATTAATCGAGAAAATACGTGAGACGCATCCCGATGCCAAGATTCTATTGTCGTTCTTCTCGCCCTCAGGTTACGAGGTGCGCAAGGGCTATGACAAGGTTGATGCCGTGTGCTACCTGCCGATGGATACTCCCAAGCGTGTTAAGGCGTTTCTCGACAGAGTGAACCCACAGATTGCAATTTTTGTGAAATATGAGTTCTGGGGCAACTATTTAGAGCAACTCAAGAATCGCAATGTGCCCACCTATATTATATCAGCAATCTTCCGCCCAAGTCAGATTTTCTTCAAACCCTGGGGAGGAATGTTCCGCAAGATGCTCGGTTGCTTCACACATCTCTTTGTCCAGAACGATGAGTCGCGCAAGCTGCTACACGACATAGGCGTAGATAATGTCACCGTGTGTGGCGACACTCGTCTCGACCGAGTGCTGCAAATTAAGGCGCAAGCAAAGGAATTTCCTGCAATAGCCGCGATGACTGCAGGCGACAAAACCACACTTGTGATGGGTAGTTCTTGGGAGCCCGATGAGGACATAATAATCCCTTATTTCAATTCTCATCCTGAGATGAAACTTATTATTGCTCCGCATGAGTTTGACGAGAGCCGCATTGCCGCATTGATGGCACGCATCAAGCGACCGGTGGCACGCTACACTCAGCTTGAGGGCAATGACCCATCCACGCTCGACTGCATGATAATCGACTGCTTTGGCATTCTCTCGTCGCTCTACCGATACAGTACAATAGCCTATGTTGGCGGAGGTTTCGGCACAGGCATCCACAATGTGCCTGAGGCGGCAGTTTATGGCATACCAGTAATCTTTGGTCCCAAACATGAGAAATTCCGTGAGGCAGTGGAGCTGAATGAGTGCGGAGGAGGTTTTGCTATCAGCAACGCCCAGCAGTGTCATCAGATTTTAGACAAATTACTAAGTGACAAAAAGGCGCTAAATGCAGCTGGTACAGCCGCCAGCGATTACATTAAGACCCATACAGGCGCAACA
>JAGCRW010000119.1 GCA_017964485.1 Muribaculaceae bacterium
AACCAGGCCGACTTTGCCCTTTGGAAGAAGGCTCAACCAGAGCATATCATGCGTTGGCCATCGCCCTGGAGCGACGGCTTCCCCGGTTGGCACTGCGAGTGCACTGCTATGGGACGCAAATACTTAGGCAGCCACTTCGACATCCACGGCGGAGGCATGGACCTCGTGTTCCCGCACCACGAGTGCGAGATAGCGCAGTCAGTAGCCAGTCAAGGCGACGACATGGTGCACTACTGGATGCACAACAACATGATTACCATCAACGGCCAGAAGATGGGCAAGTCGCTTGGCAACTTCATCACTCTTGAGGAGTTCTTCACCGGCAACCACAAGTTGCTCGAGCAGGCCTACACGCCAATGACGATTCGCTTCTTCATCCTTCAGGCTCACTACCGCGGCACAGTAGATTTCTCTAACGCCGCGCTGCAAGCAGCCGAGAAGGCCTACGAGCGAATGCTTGACGGATGGCATAGGCTCAACGAACTCAAGGCCGCAGAATCATCGAGCATCACTCTTGACGACTATGCTGCACGCTGCGCCGAGGCAATGAACGACGACCTCAACACTGCTCAGGTCATCGCCACACTCTTCGACGCCTGCAAGGTCATCAATCAGGTGAACGACGGCAATGCCACCCTTTCGCAGCAAGACATCGACACCCTCAAAGCCACGTTCCAGACCTACCTCTTCGACGTGCTGGGCATGCGTGACGATGCTGCCGGTGGCGACAATGTGAACCTCGAGCCTTACCGCAAAGCGGTGGAACTGCTGCTCGAGATGCGCAAGAGCGCCAAGGCCAACAAAGACTGGGCGACCAGCGACCTAATTCGCGACCGCCTCAACGAAGCCGGCTTCGATGTGAAAGACACCAAAGACGGCTTTGAGTGGAAAGTGCGATAACAGTTAATAGTTTATAGTTAAGAGTTGAGAGCACCTCCGCCCATTTTAACTATGAACTATGAACTATAAACTATGAACTAATGGTAAGCGTCATCATACCGATCTACAACGTGCAGGATTATCTTGCACGTTGTGTTGACTCGGTCTTAGCGCAAACCTACACCGACCTTGAGATAATACTTGTGGATGACGGCAGTCATGACACAAGCGGCGACATCTGCGATGAATATGACATCAAATATCGCAATATCAGGGTTATACACAAAACAAACGGCGGACTCAGCGACGCTCGCAACGCTGGACTGGATGTCGCTCAAGGCCAATATGTCACCTTCATCGACGGAGACGACTATGTGCATCCAAATTTTGTTGAGGCGCTATTGAATACCATCAATACAACTGGCGCGCAGATTGCGGTATGCACATGGCAGGAGCTTAAAGACGGCGACACGCCACGCAAGGTGAATGTGGAGAAAGCCAGCTGCAAAATCTATTCGCAAGAGGAAGCAATCAACACAGTCTTCTACCAAGGAGAACTCAACAACTCGGCCTGCAGCCGCCTCTTCGAGACGCAACTTTTCAAGGACCTGCGCTTTCCCGAAGGTGCGCTCTATGAAGACCTCGCAATTATTTATCCGCTATTGCGCAAGGTCGAGAAAGTGGCATTGCTAAAGGCGCCCATGTACTACTACATGCATCGCGCCGGCAGCATCATCACCACCATGTCGTTACGCCGCACACAAGTCCTCGACCACCTTGAGAAACTGGAAAAACAAGTGGCGGAAGAAGCGCCACAATATCTGCCTGCCGTGCGCAGCCGCCACCTGAGCGCGAGCTTCAACATGCTTAAACTGATGCCCGCCCGAGATCCCAAATGGCAACCCACCAAACAACGTGCCTGGGATTACATAAAAGACATGCGTTTTCTATGCCTAAAAGACTGTAATGTGCGCATAAAAAACAAAATAGCCATCATCCTTTCTTATTTCGGACTAGGCTTCTTGATGGTGCTTATCAATAAGAGTAGGAAAAATAGCTGAGATTTGTCTCCTAAATGTAAAAAAGTCTTTAGTCAAGCCTTTTTATCTATAAAATTTGCCCGTTTGTATATACTTGCTTGCACATTTTATATTTATGTGCTAGTTTTGCAACATAATTCATAGGCATAAAGGTAAAATTGTTTTAGGCTTGTTTATTTTTATACATTTGTTGTTTGTCCATGAAAAACACTTTTTTTGGGTTTAGTAAATTTTAGGCTTCAAGAAAAAAACTTGAAATTATCGAGGCGGAGACGTTGATGTCCCCGCCTTGATAACTTTTTTATGGGTGTGTTCTCACTTCTACACCCTATTTCACAAAATATTGTTGAGTGCGATAAAAATATCTTCCTCTTTCTCGTAAGGATGGATATGGAAATAGCTGTCGCCTGTGAGCATCGCCGAGAGAGCGCACTTCGACGGATTGTAGAAAATATGGACAGGTATTTCAAATCGCTCGGCGTAAGCCAGTTCATAGCCCACTCCCAGCGAGGGGCAGGTACACTCGGCAATCACCACATCGCTCTCGCGTAGCCAGGCGGTGTCCTGCTCATAGATCTTAGCATCACGGTCGCGCTCCTGCTCTTCAAGGCACAGGTGGTCGCTCCCAACATGCTCGGTAAGCACCACATGCCCCATCTGCTGCATGTGACTGATTATCCTGCGGTAGAGTCCTGCATCTACCCTACCTCCACGTATCGAACCGGCAAAATATATTTTCATAACTTATCAATCATAAAAGAAGAAACTGTAACTGTAAAGCACAAAGCTACCCAACAAGAAACTCACCACATTAGCGATGATTGTGGCACGCATCACGGGACGGAACTCGTAGCGTTTCTTCAGAAATATACTATTAACAATCAGTTCAATAATTACAGTTGCCACAAATGCCGCCGCAAAATAAATAACAAAACTGAACAATTCCTCATCATTCTCTAGGTTCACCTCTCGGGAACTCACCCAAGGGAACCACACTGTGAACAATCGGCCTGCATTATGGGCTGTTGAGGTGTAAACACCGACTATGCCGCTCACCACATTACTCACAAGAGCAGTAAAAGCGATTTTAGAATTAAAATACTTGCGGTCCAAAATCTGTGACATCACCACAATCTCAATGGCAAGCAGACACGCCATAAAGAACCACCCCATGGGCAGAGAGGCATATTTTCCGAAATATGTTGTATTCAATAACAGCATATATAAAAGTTTATAGTTTTTTGTTCAAAGTTTATAGTTTGGCTCCGACTCCCGTTCACATCATCTCTAATCTCTAATCCCCAATCTGCGCGAAACGCTACTTGATTCCCAGTAGGCGGTGAACCTGTAGTGACAGTCGCCATCGCGGGTTGGCGAGCACAGCATCGACGCATAGTTGCAAGTTTATTATGCGTTGCTGCTTGTCAGGAACAAAGCAGGGTTGAATGAAGCGGTGCTCGGCAGTGATGAAGTCATACTGGCTCAAGTCTTGCCCAAAATAGACTACTTTTAGTTCATCGCAGCAGTTCATCACGCAAGGCTGCACGTCTCCACCAGGGAAACCAAACTTTGGCGACAGCGTCACCCAGTCGATGCCTGGTGGCAAGTGGCGCGTGCCATTGGTCTCAATGGCGATTCTCTTTCCAGTTAGATGCAGAGCCTTCAGCAGCGGTTCATCAATATATAGCGACGGTTCGCCACCTGTAAGAATGATAAGCGGCGCGCCAGGATATTTCATCACCTCATCAACAATCTCGGGCAGCGACATCATGATGTGCTTCTGATGCTCAGTATCGCAGAAAGCGCAACACAAGTTACATCCGCTGAAACGAATGAACACGCTAGCGATGCCCGTGTTATGGCCCTCACCCTGCAATGAGTAGAATATTTCGTTAATAGGATACAAAACTAAGTGTTAAGTATTAAGTTATAAGTGTTAAGTAGGGACGAGACCTATCTCGTCCGCTCATTGTGCATTATGCATCAATTCACTCATCCTTAACGTAAGATGCCATATTGTCTCTTGACTCCCACACGTCGGCGCGGTAGCAGTTGGGCACTGTCTCCACCACCCAGTGAGCAATATTCTCGGCTGTGGGGTTGAATTTCAGCACCTCGTTGAGATTCTTGTGGTCGATGCGGTCATGTATGAGTTTCTTGATAAGTGTGAAATCACACACCAGGCCGTTGCTGTCAAGTTCCTTGGCCTTGCAATAGACCTTGATAATCCAGTTGTGCCCGTGCAGGTTCTCGCACTTGCTCTCATAGTCAAGATAGAGCTGATGACACGATGAAATCTCTAATGTTTTTTCTACGTAATACATTTATATAAGTGTTAGGTTTTATGTAGGGATGAGACCTGTCTCGTCCGCTCAATTATGCATTCTCATATTCCGTTAGGTCATCTATCCCGGCATCTCTCAGGGCCTCGATGCGCTCGCGGCAGGTGCCGCACTTGCCGCAGTGCTTATCTCCACCCTTGTAGCACGAGTAGGTCATTGCGTAGTTCACACCCAGAGCCTTGCCTCGCCGAGCTATGTCGGTCTTACTGATATTGGTATATGGAGCAAATACCTCAATTCCCTCATAAGTGCCATGCTGCATAGCCATCGACATGGCATCAATAAAACTCTGACGGCAATCGGGATAAATAGTGTGGTCACCGGCATGATTGGCAATCATCACACGCTTGAGGCCATTGCTCTCGGCAATGCCGCAGGCAATCGCAAGCATGATACCATTGCGGAATGGCACCACAGTCGCCTTCATATTCTCTTCGTCATAGTTGCCTTCGGGAATGGCATCGGGACTCTCGAGTAAAGCGCTCTTGAAGTAGCGGTGCATGAAGTCTAGTGGAATGATAAGATGCTTGATGTCTAATGCCTTGCACTGCGCCACCGCATACTGCTGCTCACGGTGATTTTGAGTGGAGCCATAATCAAAAGTGATGGCGAGAGCGATCTCGTCACGATACTCATGCAGCATGGTGCACGAGTCCATGCCACCCGAGATGATTATCACTGCGTCTTTAGCCATATCACTTGTTATTGAAACTGTCGAGGATGCGCTGCTTCACCATATCCTGATGCTCAGCATCGCCATAATTGGCAAACGGCACTATCGAGATGCCACCACGAGGGTTGAAATATCCTGTCACCTCGAGGTACTTGGGATCCATAAGCTTCACCAGGTCTTTCATGATGATGTTCACGCAATCCTCATGAAAATCGCCTTGATTGCGAAAACTGAAAAGATAGAGTTTCAAACTCTTGCTCTCCACCATGCGGGTGCGAGGGATATAGCGGATGACGATATGCCCAAAGTCGGGCTGACCAGTGATGGGACACAAAGCCGTGAACTCAGGGCAGTCGAAAGTCACGACATACTCGTTGTCGGGATGCAGGTTCTCAAAAGTCTCCAGCACCGCAGGGTTGTAAGTGTCCTCATATTTAGTTCCCTGATTGCCTAGCAGTGTTATCCCACCGGCATTTTCCTTATTTCTTGACATAATATAATGATATAATCGTTTTTGCGCTGCAAAGTTACAAAAAAGGGAATAAGTATACAAAGAAGGAAAGAAAAATCGCTCTAAACCTCCTCACGCAGATAATATTGGTTGCGCATTGACTCAAACAGATGTGGAGATGATTTTAGTGCGTCGGTGTCAAGGAGAGGATTGTAACTATCCATAATGAGTTGTGGAGTAACATCATCAGCGCCAATAAATGGTTTATCAATCTCGGGCACGGGCAAGTGCCAACCATAATGGCGGTTAAGGGCCTCTATCACCATTGATGTGCCTCGCATTTTGCCTTGGCGGCTATAGCCTGCTATGTGGGGCGTCGCCACAAGGGCTTTATCGAGTAAATCACGGCCGATGGCTGGTTCGTGTTCCCAGCAGTCAAGCGCCACATCTCCTTGCCAGCGCAGCAACGCCTCGTTGTCACACACCGCACCACGAGCGGCGTTGACAATCAATTTGCAGCGTTGCAAACCATGCAGGAAAGCCTCATCACACAAATGCCAAGTGGGGTATTTTCCATCTTTGGTGAGTGGAGTGTGGAAGGTGATAATGTCACATTCTTGCTGTAGCAAAGCGAGAGGGAATAGAGGATATGTGAAAGATTTGCCACTATCGAAGATTGGTGGGTCGTTAAGTAACACATTGTAGCCTAACTGCTGCGCCCAGCGCGCCACGATGCTTCCCACATGGCCCACACCCACAACACCAAGTGTGATATTGCCTGAGACATTATTTGCCTTCATCCACTGCAAGATGGTAGCGTGCACCCATTGCGCCACTGCCGGAGCATTGCAGCCAGGAGCATTGACTACCTTAATGCCCTTCTTGCGGCAGTAGTCTAGGTCAATATGATCGGTGCCAATGGTAGCAGTACCTATAAACACCACCTTGCTGCCTTCGAGCAACTCGCTGTCGCAGCGAGTGCGGGTACGGGTTAGCAGCACATTGGCATCACGCACCACTTGGGCTGTGATTTCTTGAGCCGGCACATAGCACACTTCCTGAGCCACTTGCTCAAGAATGCGTTCGAGATAAGGGATTTTACTGTCGGCAACTATTTTCATACTATCGCCATTGCCACTATATAAGCCGTGAGCATTGCAACCAAGAGCCACATGGTAACAGGTTGGCGCGTCTCATGCCTGGTGATAACATACCAGTGACCGAACTGAATCGCCAAACACATATTCATCAGTGGCAGATACAACAAGAAATCGTTATAGTCAACCAGCATCATCAGCAACACAAAAATCGACAATGCCACAAAAAAGTTATTGTAGGCTCGCACGTGCACACTGTAGTTGAGCATCGTCTTGAAATTGCCAACAGTGAGCAGCACAGTCAACGCTGTGGTAGCGATGGCTATCGATATAGCCCAACTCTTGGCAGGATAGGACGGAACATTGCTCCACACCTGCGCCAGTTCGGGAGCATTAAACGAAGAGAAACTCTCGAGGCCTGTACCTAAGGCTATCCAGTAAGGCGTAAGGAGACCAAAAATCGTTGCCAGCACAGTACGCACATTTATCGCCCGCATATAGGCGAAACCCACGATAAACAGCGGAACCAACAGCAAGAACACATAGTGGTATATCGAGAAGAACGACAGCAGCGCCATAATCAGGAACACTCCCTGCGACGCCATCTGCTGCTTGCCGTAGAGGTCAAACAAGAAGAAGAGAGCAATAACCACCACCAGGCACATCGCCGTGCCAGCAAAGAAGCGCGTACTAAGGAACGGGTTCATGCCCTGCAGCAGCACAAACACCGAGGCAAAGACAAAGCAGTTGTAGGTCTTAATGTAGCGGTACATTATGTTGAGCGTGACAAGCAGCACGCCTATCACAATGTTGCACAGCACAGCCACAAAGCACGAGGTGTCGCCACTGCTCGAAATCCAGTCGGCAATATTGTGCAATGTGCCATAGCCCCGCTGTGGCACCTCGAAATTGCCGCTCGCGATGACCGACAAAATCACAAGCACCAATAGCGACAACCCAAAAAAGCCGCGATTGTTGAAATAATCTACTATGTAACTACCCTTCTTTGCCAATTATTTAAATGAGATAAAGGAGTTAATCACTTAACACTTAACACTTAAAACTTAACACTTAAAACTTATTCCTCTTTTCCGTCGCCGGCTGTTGCGTCACGGCGTTTCCAACCGTTGCGACGACCTTTGAAGACGGGACGTTCTTTGTCTTCGCCCAGACGGGGGCCATGGAACGAGAACGTGCGACGAGGTGGACGACCATCGTAGCCTTCGCCCTCTTTATATCGTTCGGTACGGTAAACGCGAGTTCCGTCTTCACGGGTGCGCATCGGGTTCTCACCGCGGTCGCCATCTTCACGACGCTTGCGCATAGGATTCACGCCACGGTCGCCCTCGCGCTTGAAACTACGTTCACGACGTTCGCCATCACGTTTGAAACCTCCCTCACGACGCTCTCGGCGGTCGCCACGCTTGAACTCACGACGAGGTTTGTCGTCCTTGTCACGACGAGGATATTCAGGTCTCTCGCTGGCGCGGAACTCAGTGTTCTTGATGGTGCCGCCTTTGCGACGCATATCATCGAAACTGCCGTCAAAAATCACATACTCGCGCAACTCGCACGGAATGTCACCATTCAACAATGGATAGTGCAGCGATGCCTTGAGGCCCAGATTGTCGATAAGTTCCTTATTGCTGCCCATAATAAGCCAACAGTCATAACCCAAGAACACCTTCTTGAGCTTGGTGCCCAGAGTGGCATATAGCTGTGGCAGCTCATCGCTGGTGAGGCGCTCGCCATAGGGCGGATTGGTGATGAGCACGCCCTTCTCGGGAGCTGTCTCCTGCTCCTCTAGCGGCACACGCTCCACCTCGATATATTGTGTGAGGCCCGCATTCTTGATATTGGCATTGCTGGCAGCAACCGCCTTGCCCAGAATGTCGTAGCCATAAATCTTGTGGTTGAATTCTCGCTCGCCGCTATCATCGTTGTAGATATCTTCAAAGAGGTCGGCATCATAGTCGGGCCACTTTTGGAAAGCATATTCCTGACGATACACTCCAGGGTTGATGTTGGCAGCAATCAAGGCTGCCTCAATCAGGAACGTGCCCGAGCCGCACATGGGGTCAACGAAGTTGCTCTTGCCATCCCAGCCACTGAGCTTGATAATGCCTGCCGCCAGCACCTCGTTAATGGGCGCATCGGTCTGCGCCACGCGCCAACCACGCTTGTAGAGCGGCTCACCCGATGAGTCGAGCGAGATGGTCACATCGTTGCCGCTGATGTGCACATTAAATTGATAGTCAGGGGAATTGAGACGAATTGACGGACGCTTGCCGCACACATCCATAAAATGGTCGGCGATGCCGTCTTTCACACGGTAAGTGACAAATCGCGAGTGCTTGAAGGATTCGCTATAGACGGTGGTGTCAATCGAGAACGTGCTGCTCTCGGTCATAATGTCTTCCCAGTTGATTTGCTTTACCTGTTCATAGAGGTCATCGGCATCGGTTGAGGTGAACTTGTAAATAGGTTTGAGCACCCGCAACGCTGTGCGCAGGCAGAAGTTTGCCTTATACATCAACTCCTTGTCGCCCATAAACGACACCATGCGGCGGCCTTGCACCACATCTTGCGCTCCTAGCGCAGTCAGCTCATCACTCAACACGCCCTCCAGCCCCTGGAAGGTCTTAGCAACCATTTCAAATGTCTCGGTCATAATTGTCTCAATATGTTAGTCTTATTCCACACCGCGTGAAATTCAAGTGCAAAATTAGTGCAAACCGAGTGAAATACAAAATGAAAAACAAAGATTTTTATTTTTATTTCCGAGGTGAAGCCTAATTTATCTAACGGTACTCCTTTTTAACGAAATATAAAAGAAAGTTACACTACATTATAAATATTTGTTGTAACTTTGCCACTATAATAAAAGAACTCTAGTGTTGCAACTGTCCCAACTATTAAACTTTTAACTATAAACTATTAACTATACATGAAACAATATCTCGACCTTCTTCAGCATGTGCTCGACAACGGCACTATCAAGCATGACCGCACAGGCACAGGCACCAAGAGCATCTTCGGCTACCAGCTGCGCTGCGACCTGAGCAAGGGCTTCCCGTTGCTCACTACTAAGAAGGTGCACCTCAAGTCTATCATTTACGAACTTCTGTGGTTCCTCAAGGGCGATACCAATGTGCGCTACCTGCAGGAGCACGGCGTGCGCATCTGGAACGAGTGGGCCGACGAGAACGGAGACCTGGGACCAGTATATGGGGGGCAATGGCGCTCTTGGCCCGACTACAACGGCGGACACATTGACCAGATATCGCAGATTATTGACCAAATCAAGAACACTCCCGACTCACGCCGCATAATAGTGAGCGCCTGGAACGTCGCTGATGTGCCCACGATGAAACTGCCGCCATGCCACACGCTGTTTCAGTTCTATGTCGCCGACGGCAAGTTGAGTCTGCAGCTCTATCAGCGCAGCGCCGACTTGTTCTTGGGTGTGCCATTCAACATCGCCAGCTATGCCCTGCTATGCATGATGGTTGCCCATGTCACAGGACTTGAGCCAGGGGAGTTTATCCACACCTTTGGCGACGCTCACATTTACCTCAACCACATGGATCAGGTGCATGAACAGCTCAGTCGCGAGCCTCGCCCATTGCCCCGCATGGTCCTCAACCCCGAGGTGAAGAGTATTTTCGACTACAAGTACGAAGACTTCACCCTCGAAGGATACGCCCCCTGGCCCCTCATCAAGGGAGTGGTTTCTGTTTAAAGGACAATCTTGCCGCGCAAGCGCGGAAATTAGAGAGCCTGCGGCTTTAAAATTTATTTGGTGCTAACGCACAAAATTATTTTTAAAATTTTAGCGACCAGAGGAAGCTCTAATTTCCACTCCGCCAGGAGTGGCAAAATAAAGGTTAATATAAGGCTTTTTTAACTATGAACTATATAATAATTGTAGCCATTGACCGCAATGGAGCGATTGGCAAACAGGGGCAACTGTTGTGCCACCTGCCTGCCGACATGAAGCATTTCAAGGAAACCACTATGGGGCACTCCATCGTGATGGGGCGCAAGACCTTTGAGTCGTTCCCAAAGGGAGCATTGCCAGGGAGGCAGAACATTGTCATCACACGTAACCGAGACTATGCTCCTAAGGGCGTGACCGTGGCCCACAGCATTGACGAGGCACTGGCGGCGGCCACCATGCCCGGCGACGTGTTCATCATTGGCGGCGAGGAAATATACCGCGCCTCCTTCCCGCTGGTCAACACCATCTACCTTACCGTTATAGACCACAAGTTCCGTGACGTCGATGCCCATTTCCCCCGCATCGACATGCGCTCATGGACCATCACCGCCCAAGAAGAGCACCCCGCCGACGACCGCAACCCCTATCCTTTCACCTTTATGACCCTGCAACGCAAGCGCAAACTGTAGTTCCACAAGACTAAAGTATTAATGTTAGAAAATATATCTATACAACTAAAATTCAACTCCATAATTTTGTAATTGTGTTGCCTCAAAATTATAGAGTAGTACATAATATTAAAAGACAAATACATATATAATAGTTTATTTATAAAAATAAATATAAAAGAGTCAATAATAATTACTACCTTTGTAGGACTAATCTAAAAAAGTATAAATATCCATCGAATTATTATTAATTGAATATGATAAGAATAAAACTACTTTATTTACTTGTTTTAGTTTCATTGATATCTATGACTTTTTGCACAAGTTGTGTGACAATTCTTGGAGGAAAACAAACTCTCCAGTTATCTTCATCTCCTTCAGGCGCAAAAGCATACGTAGGAACAAAGTATGTTGGAACAACACCTTGTTCATATACTTCTAAAGAATTAGCAGGTAGTATTACTTTTGAGCTAAGTGGATATAATACTAAAACAATATATACTAAAACAAAATTCAATGCACACTCTCTATGGAATTTTCTATTCACAGGAGTTATTGGTTTCATTGTAGATATAGCTTCAGGGGAATGTGATAAATACTCTCAAACATCTTACTATGCAAAACTGGAGAAGTGCAGCGTAAACACACAGACAGCTTCTACGCCAGTAAGCACATCAGAAATCAATAAGCCAAAACAAGAAATTCCAAAACCAAAAATGTCCATTAGCAAGACAATTTCAAGGTCTTCCATTCCTAAGTCTAGCAACAACACTTTGCTTTCATCAGAAAGAATTTTTTCAAAATGCAATCCAGCAGTATTCAAAATTGATAATAACATACAGCAAGGTTCTGGTTTCTTCATAAGTAATAAAGGGATTGGTATAAGTAATTATCATGTTTTTGATGGTTCACGACTTGAAGATATGTGTATTACTCTTAGTAATGGAAGCAAGTACAAAATTGAAAAAATCCTTGCTGCAGATAAAGACAAAGACTATATTGTCTTCAAGGTTTCTGATATACGAAATTGTGCCTACATCCCAGTTTCTTCCCGTAAATGGCAAGTTGGTCAAAATGTATATGCAATAGGTTCACCATACAGTTTAGACAACACTTTCTCTTCTGGAAATATTTCTGGTAATAGAGGTAATGGTATTATTCAAATTTCAGTCCCTATAGACCATGGAAGTAGTGGAGGTGTGCTTCTTAATAAGTATGGTGAAGCAATAGGAATAACAACAGCAGGGTTTGACCGTTCTAGTGCAAATCTTAATTTTGCTATTGATATTAATGTAATATTTAAAAAACAATAATTGTAACGTTGCTAATGTTTCTAAACGACAAAACTATATAAATAATCTCATCATTTAATAAAAACTCATGGATCCTGCTAAAGTTTTCATAAGTTTCATTGCATCATTGAGAATAAGCAAACAAACCTCCCTTAATTTGAATAAAAAAACAAAGAGGAGTATTATCTCACGATCAGCACTTTGGTTGTTCCTGCTCCTGAGCCGTCGGCTTGGGAGGCGATGATGGTGTAGACGCCTGTTGGAACGAGGTCGCCGTTGTAGTTGCACCCGTCCCACGACACCATACCGCCAGTTGACTTGAGCGAACAAATGACGTTGCCCGAGGGGTCGGCAATCTTCACGATGGAATTTTCCATAAGTCCGGTGATGTTGATGGGACCACCATAATCGGGCCGAACGGGGTTAGGATAAGCATAGATGTTGCTGTAAGAAGCCTGCCCTGGTGTGGCGTCACTAACATACTCAGCTAAGCCAAACGGAGTAGTCACGAATACGGCATTTCCTGTCGGGTCGCAGCACACATGATAGATCTGGTTTGTGCCAAGCACGCTGTTGCTGGCATTGAAGTTCTTAAGCACCTGCTGTCCGTCGGCACTCACAAGGAATAATCCCGACTCGTTAGTGCCTATCCACTTGCGGTTAGCGCCATCCACAGCGATGCAGTTGATGGTCTGTCCGTCGAGCAGGTAGTCGGCAAGGTTAGTGCCGTCGTTGCGTGGCACCTTGATGTGAGTAACGTGGAAGTCGGCATCAAACGCCTTGCTAGGGTCGAATGCTATCATACCTGAAGTGGTTCCCATCCACACCATGCCGTTGTTGTCGGCGGTAAGAGCACGAATTTCATACCATGCCATATTCTTGCCGTCCTGGTCGGGCAAGGTTCCCGAAGCGAATGATATGCTTTTCTTTACCGACAGGTCGCTATTGTTGTTCCAAATCACAATGGGCTTCTGGTAGTGTCCGCATGCTGCCACCTTTGTGTCGCCAGCGCCAATAGCAAACTGAGCACGCTTGAAACTGCTGTGATTGACGTTGCTGATGTGCTGGGTTTTGTTATAAATAAAGTCCTGTGCAGTAAGTTGTGTCTTCGTCTGTTTAGCAGGAGTGAGCACGCGCACGGGGTTTTCTTCGTCGGTAGTTTGCAAAATCCACAAGTTGCCCTGAGAGTCAAATTTCAGTGCCGGCATACGAGTTTTCTTGATAAAACCGCATTCCTCGCCTACGTAATTAGCCACAAACTTGCCATCTGTAACTTTATAGATGCCCTTCTTGCGGGTACTGAAATAGTAGGTATTGGCCTCATTAGGCGAGAAGACGAACCATCCTGGGCAATAACTTCCCTCGCCATCGGGCTCTGGCATCTCAGCGGGAGTGATATCTTCCCACAACACACCATCAAAGGTGTTGAACTGTGTCTTGTTGGCGAGCGTAAAGTTAATGTCGCGGTCAAGGAGATCATCAAGAACGGCGTTGTCACTAGTGCTAGTAAGCACAAGTTTCTCATTGGCTGTGTCGTAAATCATCCAAAACGGCACTTTTGAAATGGAAATGGCATTTGGCACGACATTGTCGGTGATTGCCTCACCATTGGTGTGATGCAGACCATCCTCATCGAGGAACCAGGCGTCACCCCCACTGCCGAGAGAGGCATAGATGCCGCCACCCTCATGACGCACGGCTTCGCCACCGTTGGCATTTGTGGTGTAGTGATAGTCGGCATCAACAAAACTCGCCACATATCCTCCGTCGCGCAACTTGTACACTGCGGCCGATTTGCCTACCGCCACCTGCGATGTGGCAAAATAAATCTTGTCACCATCAACAGAGGTTGTCACCAGGCTCAACTGGTTATTATCAAGCACGAAGAACAGATTATCGGCGATAGGCACCATAGGGCCTTTCAGTCCCACCCATGCCGATTTAAAGTCACTCATTTGCTGAATGTGCTTCTTGGCTGGAGCATAATAGAAAGTCCCATCGCTGTTTGCTATCAGGTATTCACCAAGTATCATAGCACTCTGCATAGCCTTGTCGCTGATAAACGATGATTCCACCTCGAGTTTTTAGTCGTTGTAGATTACAAAGCCAAAATCAGTAGCAACAATAGCCTTGTTGCCTGCAGCAAAGGTGATATCGTTGATAGTCTTAGAGGAGGC
>JAGCRW010000120.1 GCA_017964485.1 Muribaculaceae bacterium
CTTTCTCTTCCTTCTTTTCTTCTTTCTCTTTCTTGCAACAGCAGCAGATAGGATCAATTATCATCCAGATTACTGCAGCAAGCGCTGCGCCAACGAATGGGCCAACGATGAAGATCCACAAGTTGCTCAGTGCCTCTCCTCCCTCAAATACAGCGGGAGCGATAGAGCGAGCGGGGTTAACCGAAGTGCCAGTGTAGCGGATACATACCAGGTGCACGAGAATCAGCGACAGACCGATTGCAAGACCAGCAAAGTTGTTGGTGGCGCCATTAGTCTTAGCAGTAGCACCAAGCACTACGAGCACAAATACGCAAGTGAATACAATCTCGGCGATGAGACCGCCAGCAACCTCTACACCTTGTTGCAGGTTGTTGGCTCCAGTGCCTTCGAGACCACTGTTGGTTGTGAGCAAGTACAGAATTGCTGAGCCAATGAATGCACCAATCACTTGGAAGATGATATACATGCAAGCATCTTTAGCGCTGATGCGCTTTGCGATGAGGCATCCCAGGGTAATGGCTGGATTGATGTGGCAACCGCTGATGCCACCAATGGTATAGGCCATAGCAACTACTGCCAAACCAAAGGCAAATGCAGTGCCCACAACGGCAGGAATGTTAGCAACTGGGTCACAACCAAGGCTCACGGCAACACCGCAGCCCATCAACACGAGCACCATAGTGCCCACCATTTCGGCTAAATACTTTTTCATATAAAAACTGATTTTAAAAGTTAGTAATATGGTTATTATTATTTTCGTGTAGTGATATGATAACAGGGCTGCCCTCGCTCAAACTTGACGTAGCAACGGTTTGAGTCGCGCAGCTCTTTGAGAGTCTCGCCCAGTGTGTTGATTAGCACTTTGTGGCTTGCATCATTGCCAGTAAAGTCGGGCAGACTATCAATCCTCTCAAAGCAGTTGTAGGCAATGTCGAAGGTGGTGCCATACATGTGACAGCTGTTCTTGACGGCATTGCGGTTGACGCGCCGCAGCTTGCGCACGTCGTCGCTGGTGCGCAGCAGTGATGTGACTATAAACTGGTATTGCGCAAAGCCTTTCTCTTGCAGTTTTGCCTGGAAATTGGCGGCAATAGTGTTGAGCAGTTCACTAGCGCTGGGCGTGAGGTAAGGTGCCGAGTGGGTAAGACTGTCTAACCTGAACGCGTTTGATGACTCAATTTTTATCAGCTGTGAGGCAATGCTGTCAACACCGTCGCGTGTGCTCAGCGGCACGATGCCAAATTGCTGTGCGGCAACAATTTGTGTGTCGTTTACGTCCTTGAAACGGTATAAGGCGTTAAGGCCTGCGCTGCCGCCCCTCACCTTAACTCGATGCTCCTTTTGATTTCCTTTGCGGGAGTCGTCTTGGCCAAGGGGAATGGCATAGCATAGAACCACGAGAAGAGCCACTACCATTACAGATAAAATGGCTAATAATCGTGTGCGAGTTCTATGGGCTTTTTCCTTATTCATCCCTGCAAAATTACAAAAAATGGATAAAATCACATAATTTGTGACGAATTATTTTATGTATTGTGGTTATTTTTATACTTTTGTGCAAAATTTTATAACCTTATTATATCACTATGGACAGTTTAGATTTGACACTGGCAAAGAAATTACTGAAAATAAATGCGATAATGCTCCAGCCCGAGCAGCCCTTCGTGTGGGGAAACGGCTGGAACGCGCCAATCTATAACGACAACAAAATTGTGCTGTCTTACCCCGACATGCGTCGATTTGTAAAGGTGGAGCTCTCAAGGCTCATCCTTGAGCATTTTCCCGATGCCGAGGTTGTGGCGAGTGTGGCGATGGGTTCTATAGCTATGGGCGCCCTGGTTGCCGACACGCTGGGACTGCCGTTTGTCTATGTGCGCGACGTGCCCAAAGACCATGGTCTTGAGAACCTTATCGAGGGCAATTTTGAGCCTGGCCAGAAGGTTGTGCTCATTGAGGACCTTGTCTCTACTGGTTCAAATGCTATCAAGGCTCTGCATGAGATGCAACTTGCCGGCGGCGACGTGATGGGAATGGTGGCGATGTTCACCTACGACTTTGAGAAAGCAATCACTACATTTAAAGAAGAGGAGCTGAAACTTATCACCCTCACCAACTATCACGCCATGATAGAGGCTGCGCTTGCAACGCAGTATATCAAAGACGAGGATGTCGACACCCTAGAGCTGTGGCACGAGAAACCTGAGAACTGGACGCCAACAGCCACTAAATTGGATTAATTACAAACCCTTATACACAACATCAAATGGAAACCTATAAAAGTGACAAAGTTGTTATTGATCATAACATTGAATTAATTTACAGCAAGTTGAGCAACCCTTCCATGTTTAGGGAGCAGATGGAGAAAAACATGGACCGCATCCCCGATGAGGCCCGAGAGCATCTTGATAACGTAAAGTTTGAGGAAGATGGCATCAGCATCGACTCGCCAATGGGAGCAGTGAAACTCAGTGTGAGCGAGAGTGTAGCACCCAACTTGGTAAAATATGTGGCAGAGTCGTCACCAGTGCCCTTTGGGCTCACCGTCAACCTTGAAGCCATCGATGAGGAGCACACCAACGCCATAGCCGAGATAAACATCGAGTTGCCGTTGATGATTCGCGCTATGGTAGGCGGCAAACTCTCAGAGGGTGCTCAGAAAATGGGTGAAGTCCTCGCAAAGCTCCCTTACGGAGAGTTGTAATCAATACGTGATTCTTAATGCACAATGCACAGCGCGCAAAGCGTTGTGCATTTTCTTATTCTAGTTGTGCAGCGGCGAGGGTGAAGAGGGAGAGTTTGACGCCTGGAATGGAGGCTTTGAGTGCCGTGGCGCAGGCGAGTAGGGTAGAACCAGTGGTCACCACGTCATCGACAATGAGCAGATGCTTGTTTTCTAGCCCCTTGCAGTGCCGCTTGCTGGCGGCATACATTCCCTGGGTATTCATCATTCGCTCGGCGGCGTCTTTGTGGGTTTGGGTGGAATGCTCATGGAGTGCTTTCAGGGCTTTAATCACTGGCATTCCTGTTGCCCGTGATATGCCCTCGGCAAGATATTGACTCTGGTTATAGCCTCGATTGGCTAATTTGGTGTAATGCAGCGGCACAGGGACAATGGCGTCGATGCCGTCAAAGAAATGGCTCGGCAGCATCTCGCGTGTGGCATGCTCCGTGAGCCATCGCCCCAGCGTGGGCATATTGCGGTATTTAGTGTCGTGAAGAATAGAGGCGTAGGGGTCGTTCTTTTGGTAGAAAAAATAGCTGGCACAGCGCTCAATGGGCACCTTGCCAGCCATTAATTGGTCGAAGGCATTGAAAGGGATATCCTCGTAGTGCGTGCGTGGAATGTTCATCAGGCACTGGCGGCACAGGAATTTCTCGTCGAGATTCAGAGGTTTGCCGCACACCGAGCAGTTGCGGGGCATAAACACACTGGCAGCACTGGTAAGAAGGTCTTTAATCTTCATCACTCGAGGAGATTATGCGTGACACAGCCTCAAATATGATGCCTGGTTCAAAGCCTCGCGAGGCTGCGAAGCGCAGCAACGATGCCCGAAGTTGGTCGGGCGATTTGCCTTGTAGGGTTTTGGCTTTAGATGCGAGGGCATCGTCAAGGATTGATACATACTGCTCCTCGTCGATCTCGGCGAGTGCCGCGTCAATATATTCTTGCTCAATGCCTTTGCCACGCAGCATATAGTTGATTTTTATCCTTCCCCAGCCGTTGAAGCGCAGTTTGTCACGGCAGTAGGCGTGGGCGTAACGCTCATTGTCAAGGTATTGTTCCTGCTTAAGACGGGCAATGACGGCATTAGCGTCACTTGCCGACAATCCCCAGTCGTGCAGTTTTTTACGCAAGTCTCCCTCGGCCTGCTCACACCGCGCGCACAGTGTGGCAAGCCTCAGGAAAGCGTTGTCGGGAGTTATGGGCTTGCGTGGCATTTCGTGTTGGAGAAATGTTGCCTTCTGATATTTTTTTAGAATCGGTAACCTATAGCGATTTGTGCGTTTCCGTTCTTGTACTCATTATCTTTCTCAAATACGTCGGTCACGCCTAGTGTGTATCGGCCTTGAACAAACACATCATCGGTGATGTTGTAAGTCAAGCCAAGAGCAACCCCAAAATCAATGGTCTTTGTGAGATTCTTGTAATCGATGGTCTCGTTATAAGAAGGACTCTTGTCGACTTCTTTGCTGTAAACATTAATACCCAATTGTGGTCCAAGGTCAATGCTTAACGATGGGATAACATAGTACTTTAACATTACAGGCACATTGATATAGTTGGTTTTGTAGGTTATTGTTCCTTCTTCAGTATCAATTGGAAGTCCTGTAATCTCATCAAAGACTAAGAAAATGGCATCAATCTTGTCGCCTTGTGCAGCAAAAACAACCTCTGGTGCGATTGAGAACTTGTCGGTAAAGCGATATTCCATGAACAAGCCAGCTTGGTAATTGAAAAGCCCTTTGTTGTTTTCAACATACTTGCCCCAGAAGTGGGTGTAGTCCACGCCTATTTTTGGGCCAAACGTGAATTGTTTCTGCGCCATTGCTGCGCCAGCAGCGAGAATGATGCAAATGAGCGAAATAGTAAATTTCTTCATGATTGTAAGTATTGAAAGTTAGACATTATTGTTTTTTTCGCAAAGATACAGTGTTTTACTTGTTTTTCCAAATCTAGTAGTTGCTTACAACCACTTATCCATTAAAACTTAACCCTTTACACTCGTCGGGTGTGCACCAGGTGATGTCGGGATCGCGTTTAAACCAGGTGAGTTGTTTCTTGGCATAGACACGGGTGTTCTTCTTGATGCGCTCGATGGCGGTGTGGCGGTCCATCGTGCCGTCGAAGTAAGCAAACATCTCCTTGTAGCCCACAGTATTTAGCGAGTTGAGGTGTCTCAAGTGATAGACACTGCGAGCCTCGTCTTCTAGTCCTTGCTCTATCATGGCGTCAACGCGGTGGTTGATGCGTCTGAAGAGCATTTCGCGCTCGATATTGAGGCCTATTTTGATTATGTTGAATGGGCGTGGTTTGGTTTGACCAGTGCGCAGTGAGGAGTAGGGGACACCTGCCTGGCGGCACACCTCAATGGCATGTACCACTCGTTTGGGATTAAGCTTATCCACTTGCTCATAGTAGATTGGGTCGAGACGTTGCAGCTCTTTGAGCAGTGGCTCCAGGCCCATTTCTTGCCATTCCTGCTTTACTGCCTGGCGCACCTCGTCGCTGATGTCGGGGATAGGATCAATGCCATTGCACACGGCATCGACATACATCATCGCGCCGCCGCACATGACCACATAGTCTCCTTTCTCGAATAGCGATGGCAACAATGCCATGACATCGGCCTCAAACTGCGACGCGCTGTAATACTCGTCAAGTTCCTTGAATTGCACGAAATGATGTCGCACAAGGGCTTGCTCCTCGGGAGTGGGTGTTGCGGTGCCTATTGGAATACCCTTAAACACCTGTCGCGAATCGGCATTGATGATGTCGCATCCCAGCCGCTGCGCCACCTCAATGGCAGCTGCTGTCTTTCCAACCCCAGTGGGGCCTGTTATGACAATCAAGTGCTGCATAATTTATTTAATGAAGCGATTTACGAAGTTCTTCACTCGCTGGGTATATTCTTCGGGGTGGTCAGTATAGGCTCTAGCGTGCTCTGTGCCGTGGGCGATGTATTTCTCTTTATAACCCATAGTCTTGGCATTGTAGAGTCGGTCGAGCATGGCATAAGGGACAAAGGTGTCGGCGTCGCCGTGGATAAAGAGCATGGGCAGGGTGGATTTCTTTACCTGCTCAAGCGATGAGGCCTCGCCAAAGGTCCATCCGTAGCGCATCTTGCACAAAGTGCTGGTGATGTTCATGAGCGGGAACGACGGCAGTCCGAACTGGTTTTTCAGTTCGCCGCTGAACTCGTCCCACACGCTGGTGTAGCCGCAGTCCTCGACGAAACATTTGACGTAAGCAGGACATTCCTCACCACTGATGCACATCGTGGTTGCGCCACCCATCGAGATGCCGTGCACCACCATTTGAGATTGTGTGGAATCACCTTTAAACATATCGTTGGCAACCTGCATCCACTGCATCACGTCGAGGCGGTCTTTCCACCCCATGTCGATGTGGTCGCCATCGCTGTCGCCGTGACCGAAAAAGTGCGGCAGCAGCACGTTGAAGCCCATCTCGTGGTTGTAGATATAGGCGATGTGGAGCATCGACTCGGCGCGGTCGTTATAGCCGTGCAGCAGCACCGCTACATGGTTGGAGGCACTATCGCCATTGATATAAAGGGCAGTAAGTTTGCCCCTTCCCTCAACGTTGATGCTAGTGTCGCGCAGAACCTTATTTTTCTCGAGCGAATCAACCCACACCTTGAGGCTCTCAGGCTCGCGCTTATAGAAGCGCTCCATCGCCTCTTGGTGGCTGCGGCGCATTGGCTCAAGTGCGAAGTTTAGCATATAGAAACTTGACACCACGAGGGCAATTATCGCCAGCAATGCTGTTACGCCAAGGCACCAAAGCAGTATTTTTTTGATTCGTTTGCTTCTCATGCTTGCAAAGTTACAGTAATTTTTGAAAAAAACGATGAAACAACACTGTGTTATGGATAAAATCGTTATTTTTGCAGTATGAAAAACATTATTACACTTGTTGCCGCTATAGTTCTTGCCCTTGCCCCAGCGGCCGCCAAAGGACTGAAGGGCAAAGTGATATATGTGAATCCTGGACATGGAGGATGGACTGTGAACGACCGTCCGCACGCTACTGTGAACTACGAGGCGATGGACACCATGAGTTTCTTTGAATCGAAGACCTGTCTGTGGAAAGCATTGGAGTTGCGTGACCGATTGGAGGCAGCGGGCGCCAAGGTGATAATGTCGCGCACGCGTAATGGTTACGTGGCAGAGGGCGACACCAACGCTACTGTCAACGACCGCTTTGAGACTCTCGCTGATGAGAACGGAGAGCAGCAACTTATCACCCTCCAGAAGATTGCATGTCAAGTAGATTCTATCAATCCCGACTATTTCATCGCCCTGCACAGCAATGCCACAGGCGGCGAAGACGGCAAGAAGGTTAACTACCTGCTCTACATGTATCGTGGTGAGACAGGAAACGATTATGCAAAAGGAAGTATCGAAAGGGCTAAAATGGCGTTCCCTTATGCCTATGACAACCCCTTGACTGTGTGGACGGTGGAAGAGACTGAACGCTATGTTGCCGGCGACCTCACATGGATGGGTGGCACACCACCGGGCGAACCCAATGTGCTTGGATATACTGGTTGGCTGGCGGTGCTCAAGCATCGTGTGCCTAGTTTTCTTGTGGAAGGTTCATTTCATAGTTATCAACCCGAGCGTCAGCGACTTATGAATCGCGACTACTGCCGTATGGAGGGCATCCGCCACTTCCGTGGCATCAACGCTTGGTTTGGCGGCAAGCCCGAGAAGCATGGATACATCGCGGGCACAGTGAAGAGCGCCGATGAGATTATCGAGAATCCACGCTATAACTACAAGGAAGATACCGACGACCAATGGCTACCGCTAAATGGCGGAGAGGTGTATCTGTTAAACTCTCGCTATGACCGTGTTGGTTACTATAAGATTGACAACGAGTGTAATGGATTCTTTGGATTCTTCTATCTCAAACCAGGAAAATACACGCTCATTTATTATGTGCCAGGTTACGAGACCGTTACCGAAGAGGTGGAAGTGAAAAAGGATCAAACCACCTATTGCAAGCCCCGCCTCCACCGCAGCAAGTAGGCGGTAATGTAGAGACAATTAAAACTATATAGTTATGAAACGAATTTGTTTTATCCTTTTGATTATAAGTGCTGTTGCTTCTAATGCGCAGAATGCTAAAATAGTGGGTGTTATATGTCCTGAGTGCGGAGTGTATCTTGAGGGCGCTGACGCCAAACATTTCGATGATCCCGCCTATCATAATAGCGGTTGCACCTTTGTGAAGAAAAGTGAGAGCGAATCTTCGTCTTCTTCATTATCATCCGTTTCCAACTCAACACACCTTAAGGACCACACTCCACTCCCCGAGGTGAAAAGCGAATTAAATGTAAGCTCTGAGAGATATCAGCTCATCTACAAATCTGGTGTGGGCGACAACATGATAATGTGTCCGGCATGTAAAAGCGTGGTCCACGAGAGTTGGTGTTTACTTCTTCTCTACCAGAAGAAGGCCGAAGATGCAAGGAATAAAGCATTGGCTGCTAGATCAGTGCAAGACCGAGAAGCGGCTTTGCGTGAATTTCATGATGCCGAATTTCAGTTGAATTATTTCTATGAAACTATTTTACCACAGTTGGAACAAAGTGCCTCAACGCAGCAGAATACGTCTCCTGAGCCCGCTTTAGGCAGCTACCAGCATCTCTCAAGCGTTGATATTAAGAACGGTTATGACAAGAAGCTAACTTTTGGCTACGATGCCACAGCCTACTGCAAGACTTCTCCCAACGGCACCGAGCGCTGGGTGCTCTACGACATGGACGGCCAGGAAGTGGGACAGTTCTCGAAGATTGAAGTGGCCGATGCCGGCAACGGGGAGGACGAATATTTCCTGGTGCGGGACGACAACGGGCAGTGGGGCGTCTACGGCCGTGGTGGAGGACTCATGTGCGAGCCGCGATACGAGAGTGTGAAACTGCTCACGGCTCTGCAAGGCGAAGGTCGACGGCCTTTCTTCGATGTGGGCCGGAGGCTCCCCAACGGGCAAGTGCTGCACGGCCTTGTGGACTCCTTTATCGTTTCAAGGGGAGAGGGTGAAATCACGCAGTGCGTGTTTGAGCAAATCGAATTGATTGACCGAAGCCCCGCGCCGTATGGCGTACTGGCAAAAGTGAAAAGTGATGGCAAGTGGGGCATCATTGACACGGAAAATTATGGTGATATCATCATACCCCCAAAATACTCCTATATCAACACCTACTTCACACGAAAGGGTGGCATGTACTTTATCGTGGGAGACGGCAATGGCCTTGGTGCCTACCACGTTGAGACGATGCAAGAGGTTGTGCCAGTCACAAATGGCTATTCTTTGGATAAGGTGAGAAACTTGATTGACCAAATAGACCGATAATATTCAGGTTGAGATGACGTAAAAAAGACAAGCAAATAGCCCATTTGCTTGTCTTTTTGTTGGATTGTCAATCAAGAATTATAGCTTCATTTAATGTAGGAGCCATACTCTTGTTTTACCTTCGGCAGTTTGCTCTTCAGGTTGTTGATGCGTGTTGCGTCGCTTGGGTGAGTGCTCATGAATTCGGCTTTGGTGTTGCTGCTGCTTGCGCTCATCTTCTGCCAGAAGGTGAGTGCGCAGTCGGGGTTGTAGCCTGCCATGGTCATAAGCACCAGACCGATGTCGTCGGCCTCGATCTCATGCTTGCGCGAGAAGGGGAGCATAACACCATAGTTTGCGCCAAGTCCAAATACTTGGCTAGCAAGGTTTTGTGTCTGTTGGCTAGCGTTTTGGGTGATTGCACCCAGGATAGCTCCACCATATTCAAGAGCTTTCTGCTGGCTCAGGCGCTCGTTGCTGTGCTTGGCAACAGCGTGAGCTACCTCGTGTCCGAGCACCACTGCTAGTTCGTCATCGCTGGCAATGATGTTCATAATGCCTTCATACACTACGATTTTGCCGCCAGGCATACAGAATGCGTTGAGCTGATTGTCGCGAACGAGGTTGAACTCCCATGCGAAGTTCTTTACTTGGTCGCTCATGCCGTGAGAGTTGAGGTAGGCTTCGGTTGCGGCAGCAATTTTGCGGCCCACGCGAGTTACCTGATCGCATTTCACTGTTTGTGTTGACTTAGGTGCTTTGCTGATGTACTCTTTATAAGAAGCGAGGCTCGATTGCAGCACTTCGGCATCAGACACCAGATTCAACTGATTACGCCCGGAGATGGGCACTTTGTTGCAGCCGCTAAGGAGCACTGCAACCATTGCTGTGAGTAAAAAGATCTTTTTCATGATTGTAAAAGTATTTAGTATTTAGTTCTTAATGAGTTATTACACGCTTTGTTGGTGGAAGGGTGGCGTTGCGCTCGTCAATGGCTTCGCCTACTGCGGTGGCTAGTTTCATAAATGCCATTCCTGAGACGGAATTCTCAAGGATTACTGGCACGCCGTCGTCGCCGCCCTTGCAGATGGTTGCCACAAGAGGAATTTGGCCCAGAAGTTTGACGTTAAGTTTCTCAGCGAGGTTCTTGCCGCCGTCACGCCCGAAGATGTAGTATTTCTCATCGGGATGTGCTGCAGGAGTGAACCATGACATGTTCTCTACGATGCCAAGAACGGGGACGTTGACGTGCTCGCCCATGAACATCGACACGCCCTTGCGTGCATCGGCGAGTGCCACCTCTTGCGGTGTGGTGACAACTATTGCGCCAGTAATGGCGAGGGTCTGAACAAGAGTCAAGTGGATGTCGCTTGTGCCTGGAGGCATATCGATGATGAAGTAGTCGAGTTCTCCCCAGTTGGCCTCGGTGATAAGTTGCTTGAGCGCATTGCTCGCCATCGCTCCGCGCCACAAAACAGCCTGGTCTTTGCTCACTACGAAGCCAATGGATAGCACTTTCACGCCATATTTCTCGGCAGGAACGATATATTTTTGTCCGTCAATCTCTTCCATGTAGAGTTGTTCATCCTCGATACCCAGCATTTTAGGAATTGAGGGCCCGAAGATGTCGGCATCAAGCAGTCCCACGCGGTAGCCCTGCTGAGCAAGCGCCACGGCGAGGTTGCACGCAACGGTTGATTTTCCCACGCCGCCTTTGCCGCTTGACACGCCAATGATGTTCTTAACACCTGGCAGTGGCTCGTTGGCCTTGGGTTTTGCCTCAGGGTCGGGAGTTTTGATGGCGATATTGCCCTTAATCTCCACTTCGGGGCTGATATATGTGTTGATTGCCACCTCGCTGGCCTTCACTATCGACTTGATGAAAGGATCGGTCTTCTTTGGGAAGATAAGCGAAAACGAGACGCGGTTTCCGTCGATGCGGATATCGTCTTCGACCATTCCCATCGTCACGATGTCCTTGCCAGTGCCAGGATACCGCACCGTGCGCAAGGCGTCAAGTATCAGTGATGGATAAAGTTCTGTCATATTTCTGTTTCAGGTTTTATTCTTGTTTGTTTGTGTCAAAGATTTGTGGCATTTGTATTTCGCCGCGGCCATAGCTGCGGTAGGTGTCGTGCTCAATTTCTATGTCGGGTTCTTGCAGATTACCATCGTGTGGCAGATGGAAACAGATGTACTTGATTGTGAGTCCGCGCTGTAGCCATTGCTGCTCGTAGTGGGTCTTGATTTCAAGGATATCATCGGCAAGTCCGCTGGCATATAGGTCAGGCGTATCAACCTCGGTGGCAAGATTGTTGAGAGAGGTGAGTTCGTGAGTATAAGTGTAGAGGAACGGACTGTCGGTTTTGAGGTGGACAAGTCCGTCGGGTACCAATATCTTGCGGTAGTTGTTCAGGAACCGTGTGCCGGTAAGGCGCTTATTGGCATTCTTCATTTGGGGGTCTGGGAAGGTAATCCAAATTTCAGAAACTTCGCCAGGTTCGAAGAAGTGGTCGATAAACTCAATGCTGGTGCGAAGGAAGGCGATATTCTTGATACCCTCTTGCTCTACCATCTTGGCGCCTGTCCACATTCGCGCGCCCTTGATGTCAACGCCAATGTAGTTCTTGCCAGGGAACTTCTTTCCAAGCCCCACGGCATACTCTCCCTTGCCGCATCCCAGTTCGAGGACTATGGGGTTGGAGTTGTGGAAATACTGCTCGTTCCACTTGCCACGCATGGGGAAAGGTGCCTCTTGAAGTTTTGCAAACGGATATTGGAAGACGCATGAGAACGTCTCCATATCGGCAAATTTCTTGAGTTTGTTCTTTCCCATAGTGTTAAGCAAACAAGCTTAAAGTAAACAAGGCAATAGCTGTTGCTCACTCAATAGATCTTACTTGCGCAAGAGTTTGAACGAGCGTTGAGCGCCGCCTTCGAGGATAACGTTCACGATATAGAACTTGCCGTTGAAGTTGGCGGTGTTGAGTTGTGCCTGTTCGCTGCCTGGTGCGGCAGTGCTCAGGAGTACACCGTTGATGTCGAAGATTGAGACTTTGGCGATTATAGCGTTAGCGTTCACGATGAGCATAGTGCCCTCAAAGTGAGCCTTGACTTGCAGGTCGTTGTTGTCAATCTCGTCGATGCTAGTGGGAGGAGAGTCTTGTTGGATTAAAAACTCTTTCCACTGCTCGGCGGCAGCATAGTCATCGGTTACCGAGGGGTCGGTTCTCAATGGGATTGTGGGTTGGTCCACTCCTGCCCACACACTGTCGCCAAGTTCGGGAACTGTGAGGGGATGTGCGGTGACCTCTTCAAGGCTAGTTTGTCCAGCCATAGCCATAGTGCCCACATATTCCACGCTTTCGGGGAAGGTGAAATCACGAATCTGATCCCAGTTGTAGAAGGCATAGTCACCAATTGAAATCACTCCGTCTTTCACAGGCTGGTCCATATCGATGGCGTTGTTGCCAGCAAGCAGGTAGTTGCTCAGGCTAGTGATACCGTTGGGGATATCAATCTGCTCCATATTGAGGTTGTAGTAGAATGCGCCATCGCCCAGTGACTCCAATGACTGTGGAAGAGTGACGTTCTGTAGTGGGGTGTTGGCAAACGCCCACATCCCAATGGTGGTGAGATTGTTGCACTTGTCGAGGGCAATATTCTCTACTCCCGAAGCGGCAAACGCAGCCTCGGCGATAGTAGTGAGATTGTTGCTCTCGTTGAGTCTTGCCGATTTCAATGCTGAGCATCCGCTGAAAGCACCAGGCCCTATCGCAGTGACATTGTCTCCCAATGTAACACTGGCGAGCTTCTTGCAGTCTTGGAAAGCATCCTTGCCCACAGTGAATGAGTTAGTGGGATTAATAGTCACAGCTTTAAGCTCATTGCAGCGTGAAAAAGCTCCTTCTCCCAGTTCTTGTAATCCTGCTGGGAGAGAAATTGATTTCAGTTTGTTGCACGACGAGAAAGCGTAGGGTTCTATTACCTCGAGTGTGCTAGGCAGCGTAAGGTATTCGAGCTGTTGGCAACCAGCAAAAGCCGCTTTGTCAATCTTTGTCAGTCCCTCGGGCAATGTCACACTACGCAGTTTCTTGCCCATTAGAGATGTTGGGGGAATCGCCTGACTATCATAGTTGGTTATTGACATGAAAACTGGTGACTTGGCGTCGTTATAGGCAAGCACTTCGGCGTTACTCAGGTTAAGTATCGACAAGTTGTTTAATTTGTCGGCGATGAATTTGAAATCGCGCGCGTCGATAGTGCCAGTTATGGTAAGCGAAGTGATAGAAGTGTCGTCAACGAGTGTTGACAGATTGCCTGCTGTGCAATTGACCTGCACCGCCCACATTGAGATGTAGGCAACGCAAGCAACTAATAGTGTGAGAATACGTTTCATTATCTTAGTTTTAGTTATTACTTATAGTTTCAACTTGCAAAAGTAATAATAAAACTTTAGATTATGAAATAATAAGCGAAAATAGTTTTTTTCGCTTTTTAGGGCTTCGCTGGTTTGGGCTGGTTCTCTTACTTAACTACGACTTTCTTGTTGCCCACGATGTAGATGCCTGATGGGAGGCCGAGGGTTGCTTGAGAGGCTGTTACATTCTGTCGCAATAGTTGTCCTTGGGTGTTATAGACGTTGACTGGTTGGTCGTTTTCATCTACAGTGATGGTCTCAATCGCCGATGGTCCCAAAATGTTGATGTTGATGTTGTTGTCATAATACACATTCTCTTGGTAGTCGGCAAAGTAGATGCGACGAAGGGTGATGTAGTCGTTGTTGCTGAAGTCTTGGCTGCTGGAAACGTTGAGTGTTAGGAGCAGACCATTGTAACCTTCAATGTCATCGCTGGCGGGGGAGTAACAAAGTAAGCGGTAATTGTTGTCCTCAAATTGGCCTACATATACCTCGTGTCCAATGCATCGGTTGGAGAGCGTGGCACCGTCGATGGTGATGAAGCTCGGAGTTATGATGTCGAACTGGAATGCGGTGTAGTTGATGGTGTTGTTGAGTGAGATTTCGATCTTTGCTTTGTGTGTTGCGGTTTCGGATCCCAGAGCTTCAATTTCGTCCTCAAACCATAGGTTCATGGGGTAGTCAGCTGGTTTCACACCATTGATGATGTTGTAGATAGCAACAATGTCGCCAATGTCAATGCGCCCATTGCTTGCCACGTCGGTGCGGTCGAGGTTGATGCCTTCGGTAATGCCTTCAATAAGGTAACTTCTCAGGCTAGTTGCATCGAGAGTGTTGACAAAGCCGTCGCAATTCACATCACCTCGCAGCTGTGCCACGCCAACGAGGAAATCTTGCCATTGCAAAGCTGCTAGGTAGTTGTTGAGGCTCTCCTCCTTGACGTTGAGTTTAACGCTGCTCTGGTTAATTCCCGCCCATACGTTGTCGCCGAGTTCGGGCGCTTTGGCGGGCTCACTAGTGATTTCTCGCAGTTGTGTTATTCCCGACATAGCATGAGTGCCAATGTAATAAACCCTTTGTGGCACAGTTATCTTGGCGTGCTGCGACTGGTTGAAGATGGCATAGTCACCAATGTTACCCATGTTCTGTGTCATGAAAGGTGTGCCTTTGATATGGTTGCAGCCGGCGAGCATATAGTCGGACAGGTAACTCAGAGTGTTGGGCAGTTCGAGAGTGGAGAGTGTGTTGGTGTAATACAGAATTCCCTCGTCAAGTCTCTTGACATGGGCTGGCAGTGAGAATGTCTTGAGTTTTGTGCGTGCCAGCGCCCAGGCACCAATGTGCGTGAGGTGAGGGGTGTATTCCAGGTCGAGTTCTTCGAGTCCAGATCTGTAGAAGGTCATGTCGCCAATGTCCTCAAGTTTTGAACCTGGCAAGATGTTGATTTTCTTTAGCTCTTTGCATGTGGCGAAGGTTCCGTTACCAAGTGAGGTAACAGCAGTTCCAATAGTCACATTGTTGAGTTTCATACAATGGGCAAACGCTTCGTCGCCAATCTCAATGTCGCCACTAGGGTTAATGACGAGCGTGGTGAGATTGTTGCAGTGAGCGAAAGCTTTGCTTCCTAGGTAGTTGATAGAGCCATCAATGGTGACCTGTTTCAGCGATGAGCATGAATTGAAAGCGTCATCACCAATCTTCTTCAGCGATGAGGGGAAATTGATGGCGGTAAGTGCTTTGCACCCCGCGAAAGCGCCATAGTCGATGGCGGTAAGGTTGGCGGGCAGATTAACAGTTTGAAGTTTCACCATGCCCGCAAAAGCACAGTATGGCAGGGTGTTATTGGCATATATGTATGCGCCTGGCAGCATCCCGTCGCTGGGTGTGCTGTTATAGGCAACGATAGTGGCGTTGGTGAGGTCAAGTATTCTTAGGTGGACCAACTCGTCATTTATGAACAAGAAGTCGCGTGCATCAAGGGTGCCGTTCACTGTGAGAGAGTAAACGTCGTGATTGGTGAGTATCGTTGATAGCTTTCCAGCAGTGCTGGTGACCGTTGTTGCCTGAAGATGCAACACGGTTGCCAGCAGCAATGCTAAAAGATGGAACCTCTTGAACATAGCCATCAGTTGTTAGCCCTTAGTTCATTCTAGAGTTCTTGATTTACTAGAATTCTAGACACCTAAAACTTGTTACTTAACTATGACTTTCTTGCCGCCCACGATGTAGATACCGCTTGGCAGGCCGGTAGTTGCCTCGCTGCGCTCTATGTTTTGGCGCAGGAGCTGTCCGTTCACGTTATAAACATCTACTGGACCGTTGTCGGCAGTATCGATGTTGATGTCTTTAACACCAGTAGTGGTGCCAACCTCTACGTCAACGTCGCCAATCTCATGCACGAGCTCGGTGGGCTCTACGGCGATTATGTTGTCAATGGAGATGGTCTCGTTGCCAGTGAAGTAGTCATCGGCCTTGACAGTGATGTTAAACAGAGTGCCCTTATTGCCATTGATTGTAGTGGCGCTGTGAACAAGGATTCTCCACTTGCCTGGCTCAATCTCATTGAAGCCCATCGCCATGTTGCTTGTGCGACTGGTGGCTGTAACGTTGTTGATAGTCAGGCCCTGTGGCATAGTGATGTCGAGCTGCAATGCGGCAAACTGTGCGCTGTTGCGCATCTCAATATCCATGGTGTGAGTCTTGCCGGCCTCGATAACAAAACCATCAGCAAATATGATGTCGTTGCTGTCGAAAGTCTTCTTGTTGCGGCCAGGTACATTCTCGTTGCCGAGCAGAATGTTATAAATGCAGGTGATATCAGCAGCAGTGACTACGCCGTCTCCGTTCACGTCAGCTGTGTCCATGAAGTCGGTGGAGTTGCCCAACAAGATGTCATAAACGCATGTGACGTCTGATGCGGAGACATAACCGTCCTGGTTCACGTCGCCAAAGATGCCATGTGGCTCTTCTTCCGACCAAACGAGGAATCGGCTCCATTGGTCGGCAGTGCTATAAGCCTCATAGCTGTCTTGTGGTACTTTCAACGGGATTGTGGCTTGCTTAACGCCGAGCCACACTTCTTCGCCAAGCTCAGGCACCTCAATTGCTTTGCTAGTAAGCTCTTGAAGGTCAATCATGCCCGCCATTGCTTGGTCGCCAATGTAGGCAGTGGTGCTAGGCAAGGTGAGCGTGGTGATTGGGGTGTTGTAAAGTGCATACTTGCCGATGTGCTGCACTTGTGTGTTTTCGGTAACATTGTTGCTCACGGCAGTACCAGCAAGCAGAAATTCGGCGATGGTATCGCATGCCGCATTGGGGACATAAGAGGTGAGTTCGGTGGCATAATAGAAAGCGCCTTTGCCCACATGACTATTGTTGGCGGGAATCGTTGCGCTCACTTGCTTTGACTGTGCAAATGCCCAATCACCGATGTCGGTAATGTTGGTTGCCTCAAAGTTGAAGTTGCTAATTCTTGAGCCAAGGAAAGCTTCCTTGCCGATGTGGGTTATATTGTTGCCGTTGCTGAACACGAAATTGTAAATTCGTGAGGTGCCTTTGAAGGCTCGGTCGCCAATGGCAGTCACGTTGGGGCCTATTGTCACATTGTTAAGGGAAGTACAGCCCTCAAATGCGCAACTGGGAATCTCCATTGGGCTGTCAGGAGTGATAGTTGCTAAAGAAAGAGTTGTGATATTGGAAAACGCACCTTTACCCATAAATTTTACGCTGGCTGGCAGGTAAAGTCGGCTTATTTTTGCGCCCGAGAAAGCGTAGGCTGCAATGGAGTCAATGCCCTCAGGGAAGGTGAAATTTGTTAACTGGTTGCATCCTGCAAATGCTGCCATGCCAATGGCACGCGTGCCGGCGGGGAGGGTTATTTCTGTGATTCTCTTGCCGAAGAATGACATGGGTGGAATGCAGTTTTCTGGGTAATCCACCTCGTTGTTAAATAGCGGTTGTGTGTGGTTGCTGTAACCAACTATAGTAGCGCCCGAGAGGTCTACTATGGTGAGAGCATCTAGATCGTTGTAGATGAACATGAAGTCGCGTGCGTCCATTTGTCCTGTCACTGTTAGCGACGTGATGCTGGTGTCGTCGATCAGGTTGGCGAGGTTGCCTGGAGTACACTCCACTTCAAGTGCCCAACTTGCTGTGGCACTAATTAATAACGCTATTGAGAGCAATATTTTTTTCATGTCTTTTGTGTATTTTTCTTTGTTCACGTTAGGGCATAGTTTGCCTTATAAAAATAAACGTAACGCATGGCCGCTTTATTATATTTAAGGTATATTTTTTCAGTTTATGGTTGATTGGAGAAGTTATTGGACGCAGATTGTGATAGAGAATGGTTTTCTCCCTTCTCTTGGCATTTATTGTGAGAAAAAATGGTATTGTGCTTTGTCTGCTAATCAATAGTGGTAGTGCTTCAAGGAGAAACACTACCACAATGTTTCTTACCCATTCAGCGTAAGCCTGGGTTTTAGGTCTCGTTCTTTGTCAAGGAGGTTCATGCTTTGGATTAGGATGGCTGTGCGGCGTGGGTCGCGTTGAGTTAGTTGTGTGCTGTGTGTTGCAAATTCTGTAAGGTTGTTGTAGAGTTTCCACACGTTGAGGTTGCCTTCGGCGAAGGCCATGTTTTTCGCATTAATACGATGTCCTGCTTCTTTGTATTCCTTCACTAGCTCCTTGTATGGCACATATTCCTCGGCTACGACATCCTCCACGCCGTTATTGAGCAGCAGTTCTTTGGCGGTTTTCATCTCTCGCAGTGATGCTGTGCACCTTGCCGCTTCAATCACTTTCTCTTGCAGCGTTGTCAAGTTGTTGCTCATTAGCAGTTGGTTGTCAGGTAGATAGAGCATATCAGACAGCACATGTGGCGATGCAGTAGAGGTGCGTGCCATGTTCTCGTTGATGATGCGCGTCATGCCATTGGTGCACACCAGCCTGATGTAGAAATTGTCCAAAGCCATTTGTCCTGGTCGCCATGAGAGTAACATGCCGTTTGAGATGATTTCGTCGCCTTTAAACAGCATGTGGTACTGCGGGTTGACTGCCGTGAGCATAAGATGGATTTTGTTGTCGCGAAACTCCATCTTATAGGGCAGATAGTCGTTGCGGTCCATAAACATATCTGCAAAGTCGAAGAACGTCTGCGGCACAATCATGTGTTCGCCAATGCGTTCCACACTCTGCACCATCCCCGTTGTGGGATTGGCTTGCAAAACGACCTTCTTGCCGGGCTTTACCGACCTGCCCAAATAGTTGCGCAGGTTGGTGGCACCTTTGTCGCCATAGTATTTCCTTACTTGCCCAACCTGCTGACTGTTAGTACCAATGATTTTGTCGAGCCTTCTTGCTACATCGGGAATCACCTCGACCGTCATTCCCGCTACGTTGTAGTGTTTGTCGTCAAGTGCCTCAATATCCTCGACCGCTGCTTCGCGGAAGCACATAGGGCGGTTGAGGAAAGCATCACGTTGTTTTTGATATTCAGTTGTTTCCATTTGTAGTGATTTTTGTGTTTATAACATTATCAAATTGATTAGCAAATTCACGAATCTGTGAGGAGATGTTGCTGTGAGTGTGTCGCAGGCGGCGCTCCTCGTTGAAACGGCGCTCGTTGTAGTTCACGTCGCCTGCGGTGCTGAGGCTGAAGTAGAGCTTTACGCCCACGTCGCCGCGGCGGTGCTTTGAGAAGATGATGTAGCGGTCGCTGAACACGTTCTTGGGGTTGTCGAGGCGCAGCTCCATCATTGCCGAGATCATGTGCTTAAGGCGATTGGTTCCCATAAAGTTGCCACGCTTGGTTACCTGTTGGATGGTGAGAAACGTGGTGTTCTTTTTAGCTTCGTTCATTGCCTTGTTGTGCCTTTTGATGAGCGAGAGCAGGTAGGTCTCGGCCTGGTGCGAGGTAATGTTCTCTTCCTCCTTGATGATGCCCTGCAGCTCGTTGAACGAGTCAATCGCCACAATATCCCAGCCCTTGTTGAGCTGCTCCTGCAGCAGTGGCAGATGCCGTTTCTTGCCGTCGATGTCGGGTTCGATGAACATGATGTCGATGTCGCCAAATTTGGGGAATCGATGCACATAGACGGCGAGGTCTATCTCGTTCATCTCGGCGCTGATAAACAGCACCTTAGCCTCAGGTGCATACTTCATGACATTGGCGAGCAAGTCGAGAATCACGGTGGTCTTGCCCACTCCTGGGTCGCCAACTACCATGTAGTTCACTCCCTTAGGCAGGCCACGGTAGGAGCACAGTAGCTCGTCAAGCACTGTTCCAGTGGTGTAGTTGGCAAACAGCGAAGCCCTTAGCTTCATGTCGCGCATTTTCACAATAGTTTCCATAATCCTTTTTGTTGCTTGGTTTTTTCTTGATGCAAAGAAAACAGTGGACTATGCCAAATGACGGCATAGTTGTATGTTCTTTTGCATTATTTGATTATTCCTTTTCTTAAATCATTAATAAATCACTCCTTTTCTACAAATTTACAAAAAAAAAATTGACCTGAGCAATAGTGTTGGATTTTTTTTCTCAAAAAAAGACGATGTTACAGTCTATTTTTTTAGTAGCCATGTCGATGGTCAGAAATTTCTCACTATATTTGCAATCACATTAATAAAATATTGCATCGTTTAAATAATCATGTCACGGAATTTATTTGCTCGGTATTTGTGGGAGATTAACACGTTGTATGATCGTGGGCACGTCACGCTCAAGGAATTGAATCAGCTTTATCGCGATAGTTTCCTCTATGATGAGGCCGATGAGGAGGCGCGGCTTGAGCGGCGAACCACTGGAAACGATGATGACGGGGCCATACCTCGCCGCACCTGGGACAACCACCGTCGTGAGATTGAGACCATCTTTGACGTCAACATCGAGTGCCGCAAGAGCGACAACACCTATTATATCGCTGATGACGAGGGCTACATGGCGAGCGAGATGACGCACATGATTTGCAACCACTTTGCAGTGAAGAATATGCTTGTAGAGGCCGATCATCTTAAGTCGCGTGTGATGTATGAGAACATCCCATCGGGCTATAAACATCTCACTACTGTCATTCAGGCAATGCGAGAGGGAAAGGCTCTGAACATTGTTTATCAAAGTTTCGCGCGCGATGAGAAGACCGAGTTCGTACTGCATCCCTATTGCTTGAAAGTGTTTCGCCAGCGCTGGTATGTTGTTGGTTGGCATGAGCCGAGCGACGATGTGCGCATCTACGGTCTCGACCGAGTGGATAGTATGACGATTACCACGAAGAAGTTCACAATGCCCGCAAACTTCGACCCGCAAGAGTACTTTGAGGACTCGTTTGGAGTGTTCCGCAACGACGGTGTGGCGGTAGAGACGGTGCGATTGCGTGCCAATGACGAGGAGCGCGCCTACCTTCGTTCGCTACCGTTGCACCACTCGCAGCAAGAGGTTGAGATAGGGGAGGACTACTCGGTGTTTGAGTGGCGGCTCCGCCCGTCGTTCGACTTCAAGCAGGCAATCCTCGCTATGGGTGCAAATGTAGAAGTCCTTGAGCCGCAATGGCTACGAGAGGATTTGCGCCAAAAACTCACCGAGATGCTGAATCTTTACACCCCTTAAGGTTTTACACCGCCTAAAACCCTCTGAAATTTTTTTTTCTACATTTTTATATGGCTGTGCTGTGTTCTGGCACAGTTGTTGCTGTATTTTGCATCAAGAAACTTAAAAACATTGGAATTATGCAGACAACTTTATTAGGAAAATTGAAAAATGCGCTTGCCGAGGGCGAGCTTAACAGTGATGTGAGGGGTGATGTGCTGGTTAAAATTCTGAATATCATAACCGACAACGACAGCTGCAAACTTGGGCTTGGAACTGATCAGTTGCTTGACGCGGCTGAGTATGCGTTAAATCTGTTTCTTGTGGGATGGAAGAGCTTTGTTACTAAAGCTAACAATGAGGCTGAATTACACAGGAAACTCTATGTCTTGTGCCTCAACGCGTGCCAAATAGAGAGACGCAGGACGCGATTTTAGGAGGACTAGGAGAGCGGTAACTTTTTAACAAGCAAAGACTATGTTCTCGATTTTGTTTGGATTCATATTGGGTTTTGTGCTGACTTTTGTGGTGGGTGGAGTGGTGGTGTTGGCTATCGCTGGCATAGGCGCTCTGCTGATAAAATTGCTTGAGTGGTTCTTTTTTGACTACCTGAATATATGAGCGCCGCCTAATCTTTAGCTACAAGAAAAATGGAAAAAATACCCGGGATAATTTGTTTTTCTCGGGATTTTTTTGTATCTTTGTAGAAAGTGAATAAAATAATAATAAACGAAAAGGAATATGAAAATAATTGTTTTGCCCGATGTTCATGGGCGCAGGTTTTGGGAAATTGCCCGTGATCGCATTGATGAGTGCGACAAGGTTGTATTTATTGGTGACTATTTCGACCCCTACAGTTTTGAGGGAATCAGCGAGCTTGATGCCATTAAGAATTTTCGTGAGATAGAGCTCTTTGCCAAAGAGTATCCCGAGAAGGTTGTGATGCTGCTTGGCAATCACGACTTGCCGTATTTCAGTGAAGAGTATCGTGCGTTGTCGACCTACCATTGCCGTTGGTCGCCCGAGTGGCACAGCGTGATTGCCTATATGCTGGAGGCTAATCGTGAGCTGTTTAAGGTTGCGCATGTGGAGGACGACGTGCTGTTCACTCACGCCGGTTGTTCTTCGTTGTGGCTCAGGAGCATAGATTCTAAGGCGGCTTCTTTGCCCGACCTTGTGACAGAACTCAACATGCTGCCTTCTACCGAGGAAGGCTTGCGCAAGCTCTTTATGGTGTCGTATCACCGCGGCGGATGTGATGATGCAGGCTCGTGCGTATGGGCCGATGTCAATGAGTTGGTCAACGCCCCAATGGATTTACACGTTGGCGGCAAGGCGGTGAAGCAAGTATTCGGCCACACGCTGCAAGCAGTACATGACAATTATGGCAACCTAGTGAGTGGCCCGCCCATCAGCACTCCAGCGATGAAGATGCTCGACACCCGTTGCGCTTATCTCCTCGACACTGCCACCTTTGAGCATACCGCTTTGCTTAATGTATAATCGGCCGAGCCTGGAATTTTGTTTTTCAGACAATTAAAAATGATTAGGAACTATTGTATGAAATGGTACGGTTTTTGATACTTATAAGTATGTGTGCCCTAAATCTCGCAAGGAAGATTAGTTATAATTAGTTTAATTGGAGTAATTTATCATGAAAAAGTCAAAAATAACCAAGAGCAACGCGATGGACAAGATCATCAAGATGATATCGCGCAACGAGCAGATGGAACGCAACGGCGGCGGCCAATGGGTCGCCACGCATCGTGTGCATAAGTCAAAGAAGCAATACTCCCGTCGCCGCTTTAAGCAGGAGACGAAGCGAGAGCTTGATTAATGCACAACCACAATGCATAATGGGCTGCGCCAATTGTCGCGTGCCTTGTCCGAAACGAAAAGGAGTGTGTCAGCTCAGTAGGCGGGCGATTTTCTTGGCGTCGCTGTGGCTGAAGCCGTTGGCGGTTATCACCTGTCCACCATTGGTCTCAATGATGATGTCGGCAAATAGCAGGTGTTTGTTGATTGACACGCTGCCGATGGCGCTGAAGCGAATCTTCTTCTCCTCATAGCCTATCACCCGAGCCTTGCGGAAGATAAAGAACTCATCGGTGATGATGATCTTGTCGGGGAACACAGCATTGCCACCCGTAACCCTGCTGGCTGTGAATTCGTAATGCATAAAGCCTAGCCTTTCTTGATTATCCAGTAGCCTTTATATTGAGCGTCACGAGCTTTGCGTCCAAATCTGCGCTCACATTCGTCGGCAATCTCATAATCAGAAGGCGAAGAAAAACTCGATACCACTTGGATGGTTGTCCCCTTAGGCATTCCTGCCCTTGACTCTTTCAACGTGCATGTAAAAACCTGTGCCATAATGAATAATTTAGTTAAGGGTTAATTTCTGGTTGAATAATACATTTGCAAATATAGGAATAATCTCAAGAAAATTCAAATCTGGGTCGGGTTTTCTCGGGAAATTATTAATCTAAGATTTTTTGCTGAGTCAATGTGTCTTGTCTATGGCACAAAAAAACAATCATCGGCACGTTGCTGTGTCGATGATTTGTGATTGTGGTCTCGTGAGGCTCTGGGCCTCAATGAGATGATGTCTTAGTTTTCTTCGCTTTGCTGGGGTGCTGCCACTACGTTAACGTAGGTGTGGCCAGCACGATGCTGGAACTCTACTGTTCCGTCAACGAGAGCATAGAGGGTGTGGTCCTTACCCATGCCAACGTTGGCGCCTGGGCGGTTAACGGTACCGCGCTGACGGCGGATGATGTTACCGGCCTTTGCGAATTGCCCACCAAAAAGTTTCACTCCGAGTCGCTTGCTGTGCGACTCACGTCCGTTCTTCGAACTACCTACACCTTTTTTATGTGCCATAATGAAATAGTTTTTAGGGGTTAAGCAATTACATCTTTAATCACGAGCTCGGTGAAGTACTGACGGTGACCGTTCAAGCGGCGATAGCCTTTGCGGCGTTTCTTCTTGAAGACAATCACGTGCTCTCCCTTAACGAGAGGCTGCTTAACTTCACACACTACTTTTGCGCCTTCAACGGTAGGCGCGCCAACTGTGATGGCACCGTCGGCATCCACGAGGAGGACCTTGCTGAATTCTACTGCATCGCCCTCGTTCTTCTCGTCGCCGAGATAGTGAACAAACAATTTCTTGCCGGCCTCGGCTTTGAACTGCTGTCCCTGAATTTCTACAATTGCGTACATTTAATTAATTGTATTGTAAGGGTTTCCCCTTAGTTAACCCGTGCGGCGGCTCCAATGTTGCGTGGAGCACTTAGTCGAGCCTTTCGGAAAATCGGTGCAAAGGTACTACAAAGTTTTGGATTACACAATAGTTGCGTGAAAAAAATATTTTGAGATTTTTTCGGAAGCCTGTAAAGAGCTCCTCGCAGGCCACGAGTTGGTGGATGTAGCAGTACCCCCAGTTCCACTAGCTGCTTGCTGTGCTCGCTTGTGGTACTGGGGGTTGTACTAGGCTGAATTATATTTTAGATTATTTAGATAGATGTATCAGCTGTTTTTGCATCAGTCTCAGAGGTGTGTGATCTCTGGTTTTTACTGCATTTGATACTCTTCTGTGACAACTAGTGTTCCAATTGGTGTGCTGCCGTAGATGGTTCCGTTGTTATATTTTCCAAAGAAGGTGTAAATGCCTGGTGGCAATCGGTTGTTGCCAATTTTGAGGTTCCAGTCAAACGGGAAGTTGCTGATAGTCTTGTGCCATTTCATATTGCCCAGGTGGTCAAACAACTTTATTTCAACATCTGGCGTGAAGCTCAGGTCGGACTTGAAGTTGAAAGTGGCTTTATCAATAGCTGGTTCTTGGTCGACGGTGAGCTTGGCTTGTTGGGTGCTGCTCACGGCGAAGTTTAAGTAGCTTGTGGTCATGTTGCCCGCAATGTCATAAACAGAATATTGCAGTGTGTGGTCGCCAGGCTCAAGTTGCAAGGGCATTTCTACGGTGAGGGTTTTGCCTTCGTTGCTCATTGCGGCGTAGGCACTCACGTTAGGCAGGTTGGTCTTGCCACCGTCAATTTTGAGGTCCATACTGTTGCCAATCGCCATGCTCTGTGTGTTGAAAGCGACATCATCGCTGGCAATGATGTGAAGAGTTGATGAAGGATCTACGGTGTTGCACAGTTCAAAGTACTGCTCGTCGTTGAAGTAGATAGCGTCGATAGTGGGCGCTATGCTGTCGTGCACGGTAAGGGCATTGGTTGCCGCGTAGCTGCTTATGACGAGTTTGTCAAAGCTGCCGTTCACCATGTCGTTGCTGTTGTCGCGGTGCGCATATACCGACACGAGTCCTTGGGCTCCTGGGTTCTGAGTGTATCGTGGAATGACGGCTTTTCCTGTGAAGACGCCGTTGACCACTCTTCCGTTTACCTGTGTGAGCATCTTTCTAGGGTAGTAGATGTCGCGGCTGTTATAGGTGGTCTCCTTCTTCATGTAGTCGTAGATTGAGAGCGTGGCATCGCCGTTGAAAGAGCTGTCCAACGCACCGTTTTCTTTCAAGACAGTGGCCACTACTGTGACTTGACGCAGCGCTCCAGAAGTGATGTTGCTGGTGCCCACATTATAGCCATTGATTTTAGTGATTTTGAACAAAGGCTTAGGATAATAAACTTTCATTGCAGGGTCTCCGAGCAGTGAAAACATCATCTTGTTGTAGGCTGTTACAGTTCCGAACGACTGCTTGCAGAGCATATAGGCCTCTCCTAAAGTAGTCATTTGCCCTGTGTTGTTATAGCTGAATAGGTTGGTCACAAAAGCTTTATTGAGGGCGTCGTTGCCTGTAGCGTAGGCCGAGCGTGTTGCCGCCAGCATTGCGATGGCGCCACCGTCAGGTCTATGGAACATGATCTCCATTAGTCCTCGCTGACTGCCGTCATATCGTGCCACATCGCAGCAGGCAGTAGTGACAATGGGCAGATGTGGATAACTGGCGTGTTTCGACTCATTAGTGGTCCACAGGTTCACTTGCTTGGTAAGTGCGCTGGGATTGGCGTGGCCCACATAGGTCATAAAGAATTGTCCGCTTTCTAGCAGCGAGTTCATGCTCTTGCGCCCTTCGAGCGAGAATCCGGTGGCGGGGTCTTTGGGGAACTGATTAACATAAACCTTATTCTTCATGAACCCAGCACTGAGTTCGTCACAGATAAGGTTAGCCACACCTTCGGCTTGACTCTCGTGCATGTAAGTTTCGGTATTAGGCGGGGTGCCAGGGACATCATATACATAGTCGGCGATAAAGAGAGCGTTGTTTCGCCATGGGCCATAGTCTGGGTTATTGACGTAGTTGAGAAGCTTATCAACATCGGTCTCGGCTTCCTCAACCGACGAGCTTGGAATGCGTCCCACACCCAGGCGGAGCAAATCTCCGGCGGGATTTACTCCCGAATTGTCGTCAAGAAATCCGAAAAAGTCGTCGCTCACGAAACTGTTGTTCTCATCGTTGCTGACAGGCGACTCGTAAGTGATGATGTTGCAAGGGTTCTTTACAAGCAGCTGGCGGTTATCGTAGCTGCCGCCTCCAAACATAAGCAGATATTTGAACTTGTTTTTGCCGTCGCGATCATAGAACATCTTGTTCATGAGCCTTATGGCCATGGGGTCGGGGGTGCCGCTTGAAAACTCGTTGAAGATTTTCTGCTGGTCGAGCACGTGCACCACCATTCTGTCGTTGTCGCGGTGCATCTGTGCCACACGCTCGGCTTGTTGCATCAGTGGCTCGCAGGTGACGATTATCATGTCGGGGAGAGGCATGCCGTGAATGTTTTGGTTAGCGACCTGCTCAAAGCCTGCGATTTTCTTAAGTTCCTTGGTAGGGTCAAAGGCGATGAATTGCGTGTAGTCTATCGTGTAGAGTGGAGTGAAGCCTTTTATTCCGTTTTTCTCGCTAATACTGTAGTTTTTAGGTTCTAGAGGGTTGTCGATGTTCCATAATTGTGTGCTGGTAGTTGCTCCAACAATGGAGATGATGTCAGCCGACGACACATTATTGAACCCCATGCGCATCTGGTTGTTTTGAGTCCCGCGTAAGTTGTTGCTGTGGTAGTAGGTAATCAGGCAGTAGTCAAGTCTTGCCCAGTTAAAGGGCTGGGATGAAGTGACGCCAATTGTTATCTCTCCGTTTTCGGGTATGTTGGAGCCGTTCTCGCCTCGCACTGTGACCAAAGGTTGAGCAGTGTTGTAAAAGACATATTCAGAAGAGGCTGTGTAAATCTTTGACTCTTGAGTGCTTAGAGCGATGTCGTTTTCGTTGACTTTGAGCGTGATGTAGGAGAAAGAGTTCTTGTTTTTGGCTGCAGCACGTGGGTTCACGATTATTGCCGAGTCTCCACATAGTTTTGGCATCGAATATGATATGGTGACAGGCTGGTCGGTAATTTTTTCGCCAAGGAATTCCTTGCCCGACTGTGACGCCGAAATCACCTCTTGCTCGTGGTGGAAGTAGTCGAGGCTTGTGTTCCTTACATTTGTGCCCGTGATGCCGTAGGTTATTGTGGTGGGTTGCAGGTGGGTTTCGTTATTCTCACAGAGGAAGTAATAGCCCATTGTCGAGCAGTTGTTGAATTTGCGCGTGAAATGGGGGTTGTCGACGGGGGTGTCAATAGTGTACTCTATCGCACCGCAGGCATAGAAGCACAGCTTGTCGCCATATATTTTGCAAGGCACTTGCTTGAGGTCGTCGATGGCATTGCCATTAAGTATCTCGCTGATGGGGTGACCTCCAGTACCATAAAGATTCACATTTTGTGGGTTTCTAAATCCCATCTGATGCAATTCGTTGAAGGATATTTCATACATTCCATCCTCAGGGATAGCGATTTTTACCCATTTTCCATTTGATAACTTTGATTGAGAGGCATAGATATTGGCATTAAAAGCCTTGACTGTGCCAACCCCAGCAACAGCTAAGATGATGACACAAAAGACATTAAATAAGAGCCGCTTATTCATGATGATATGATAAAAGTGTGTTTTTGTTCTTTATTTTACATTATATTATATAACGAAAAATAATGTGGTTTATTGTCAAGAATATAGGTGACTATCCTTTTGATGGCTTCAATGAATTATAAAAAAGCATTACACGCTCGAGCGTGTAATGCTAAATATCTCAGTATGTGAGTGTGATTAGTCGTTGTTGCTGCGATAGGGGTCAATGACTATTATGTGCCCTATCTCAGTGCCGCCATAGGTAGTATTGTTCTTGTAAGTTCCGTAGAACTTATACACACCTGCTGCCACACGGTTACCTTCATTATCGGTTAGGTTCCAAGTGTAGGGGAAGTTGGCGGTTGTGGTGCTCCACACTAAGTTGCCCACGTTGTCAAGTACCTTGATGGTGACATCGGGAGTGGGTGAGAGTGCGCTGCTCACATTGAAGGTTGCCTCGGTCATTGCAGGCTCTTCATCAACGGTAAGCTCGAGTTGCGACTCGTAGCCCACGATGAAGGAGATTGTCTCAGTTGCTTTGTTGCCGGCAGCGTCATATACAGTGTATTGCAGCGTGTGACGTCCTTCCTGCAAGTCCATGGGGAACTCAATGGATAACGCTTTGCCCTCATCTTCCAGTGTAGAGTAGTTTCTAATGTAAGGATAGGTTGTCTTACCACCGTCGAGCATCAGGCTCATGGTGTTGCCCATTGCCATCGACTGGTTGTTGAATGAGTGGTCGTCGCTAGCGCGTATGTAAAGTGTGCTTCCTGAAGGAATCAAAGCGCCGTTACTGAAGCTCTGCTCGTCGTTGAAGTAGATGGCATCAATTACAGGTGGCAAATCATCGTGCACTGTAAGCGCGTTGTCATCATTGTAGGGGTTGAGTTTCAGCATGTCGAATGTTCCGTTCACCATCTCTTCGCTGTCGTCACGGTGTGCATACACTTTCACCATGCCATTGTTGCTCGTTGAGAGGATGTAGCGTGGGATTACCGCTTTAGCGGTGAACACACCGTTCACAACACGTCCGTTGACGCGTGTGAGCAGGTCTTGTGGGAAGTAGATGTCGCGTGTTACGTCCACACGCTCCACGCGTACGGTAATTGAGGTCTCCTTCTTCTTGTAGTCGTAGATAGAGAGTGTGGCGTCGCCATTGAAGTCGGTGTTGACTGTTGTGCCGTCGGGGTTATATACTACGGCTTCTACTGTGACCTCTTGCATTGCTCCAGAGGAGATTGCCGTTGTGCCCACGTTGGTACCGTTGATTTTTGTGATCTTGAAGTATGGTTTGGGGTAGTTTACCCTCATGGCAGGGTCGCCGAGGAGCAAAAACGACATCTTGTTGTAGTTTGCTTTGCTGACGCCAAACGACTGCTTGCTGAGCATATAGGCTTCACCTATAGTGGGCATATAACCCTTGGTGTTGAAGCAGAACATGCCTCTTACAAATGCCTGGTTGAGGGCATCGTTGTCGGTGGCATATACCGCACGTGCTGATGTGACGATAGCAATGGCGCCACCATCAGGTTTGTGGAACATAATCTCCACTAGTCCTCGCTGGTTACAGTCGTAGCGTGCCACATCGCAGCATGCAGTGGTGAGGATGGGCTTGTGGGGATATACTACTGTGTTAGATTGGTCGGTGCCCCACAACTGCACATCTTTAGTGAGGAAGTTAGGATTGCCGTGACCCACATAGGTCATGAAGTACTGTCCCTCGGTGAGTTTTGAAATGAGTTCCTTGCGGGCATCAAAAGCGTATCCCGAGACTGGGTCGTTAGGGAATTGGCTGATATACACCTTGTTGTTCATCAAACCTGTGCTGAGTTCATCAACGATGATATTGTTGATTCCCTCAGTCTGGAATGCATGCAGTCCGTTGTCGTAGTCATCGGCAGTGAGCACCACATCGTTTCTCCAGTATCCATAGTCGGGATTGTTGACATACTCTAGCAGTTTGTCAACATCGCTTTCGGCTTCTTGAATTGTGGCGCTAGGAATGCGTCCCACGCCGAGCCTGAGATATTCCTTTGCGAGTTCCGTACCCGAGTTGTCATCAAGGATACCAAAGAAGTCGTCACTCACATAGCTGTACTCCTCATCGTTGCTGTTGGTAGCTTCGTAGGTGAGAATTGTGCACTCTCGCTTTGAGTGCAGCTGTCGGTTGTCGTAGTTACCGGCGCCAAACATGAGCAGGTACTTGTATTTGTTCTTGTTGCGATCATAGAACATCTTGCTCATGAGGCGAATACCCATAGCATCTGGGGTACCGCTTGAGAACTCGTTGAAAATTTTCTGCTGGTCAAGCACATGCACCACCATGTTGTCGTTGTCGCGGTGCATCTGTGCTACGCGTTCGGCTTGTGGCATCAGCTCCTCGCAGGTCACGATTATCATGTGGGGGTCGGGAAGACCATGGATATTCTGGTTGTCAATATTAGTAAATCCTGATATTGACTTGAGGTCTTCAGCTGGATTAAAGGCTATGTACTGGCCCGAATTTACGGCCATGTTAGGCGCAAATCCCATCACTCCATTGTCATCGTTGATCATCAAGCAGTTGGTGGGGCTTTGTGGGTTGTCGATGTTCCAGAGCTGATAGTCGCTATTGCTTTCGCCAAAAGTGATGCGGTCTTGTTTTGTCAGTTTCTCGAAGCACATGCGCAACTGGTTGTCGGCAACGCCAATGAGGGAGTTGCGGTGGTAGAAAGTGATAGTCACATAGTCGAGCCAAGCACTTTTAACAGCGTCAGCCGAGCCGCCTCCAATTTTCACGTTGATGACACCGTCGGTAAACATTGGCATCGTGTCAACGGGATTGAAAATCACATAGGGAGAAGCTGAGTTGTAGTACACGAAGCTATTAGCTGGTGCATAAATCTTAGCCTGGGTGTTTGTGAAGTTAAGGCTATTGCCGTTGATTTTTCCATAGATATAGGAAGACGCAGAAACCTTGGCAGCAGCGGTAACATTTACCACAACTGTTGTGTCGGTGTACAGAGTGGGGATAGAGTAGGGTACATTAATCTCGCCGTTTGCCATAGCCTCTCCCAACATCTCTTTTCCTGACTCTCCTGGAGAAATGAGATCGTTCTCGTGATGCCAGTAGTCAAGGCTGTAAGTCCTTGTCACAGGTTCAGCAACATTAGCACTGGTGGCATCTGTTGGTTCCAGGCGGTTGGATCCGTCGTTGTCGGTAATAAGATAGTATCCTTTGTCAGAATAACTGTTGATCACTCTTGTGTAGTGAGGAGTGCCAGTGGGAGTGGAGAGTGTGAATTTCACTGATCCACATCCGTAGAAGCAGATTTTATCGCCATAGATTTTGATAGGAATCTGCTGCAGGTCATCGATTTGCGAGCCGTCGAGCACTTCGCTGATGGGATATCCTCCCAGTCCGTAGATTCTCACTTCTTCGGGGTTGTTAAAGCCCATCTGCGCTAGTTCATCGAATGTGAGCTGATAAATGCCGTTCTCGGGAATCTCAATTTTCACCCATTTGCCACTTGCCAGTTTTGAGGTTCTGGTGTAGTTGGACGATGAGAATGCCTGTATGCTCATCGTTGTGGCCGCAACGATAGCCATCAGGCCCATGATTTTAAATAAAAACTTCTTATGCATAGGTAGTTTAATTATATTGTTTTCTAGCTATATATATTGTCTTCTAATTGTTATTTCACTCTAATTGTGAGTTTCTGGTTCCCGTTGATTGCGGCGTGAAGTGTGTCGCCCATTGTCAGCTCCAAGTTGCTGCCGCCAAGCTCCACGACTATCATGTCGCCCATCTTCAGTGTGAAGTACACGCTCAGCTGTGCTATCAGCTGCCTGAAGTCGATGCCCGCTACGTCAAGGCTGCCTTGGGCCACCTGCTCGCTGTTGCGCTCAATTGTCACCACGCTGTTATTGATGTCTTCGGGAGAGTCAACGTTGGTGAAATCGCCAAGCAGCAGCGCTCCGTCAAAGCTATGAGCTAGTGCCGAAGTCTCGCTTTTGGGCTGCGCCATCTCCAAGCCGCGTGCTGTCACCTTTATGGCTGGTGCCACTGCGAGGCAGTAGCGGTGGGCAAATCGTGGGGCGATGTGCTTCCCCAGCCGGTCAATGTGCAGTGCTATGGCTGGTGTTCCAGTAAAACTCTGTGCAAAGTGAGGCACGAAAAACGGTTTGTTAGTCTTGATAATTGCCGAGTCGGCCATCAAGTAAACCTGATTGGGCAGCTCTCTGCCTATGCCTATTATCTTCACTTTGTGATATTTTTGTTGTTGACGTTCGCTTCCATGCTGTTATACATTAGAGCGAGGTCTGAATAAATTGATGTGTTTTGCAGGACCACATTCCGTGGTACCTTGATGCGGAACGGTGTGAAGTTCCATATCGCCTTTATGTTGCTGTCAACAAGCATATCGGCAACTTCTTGGGCGCTCTCAAATGGCACTGCCACAATGGCTATTGCCACTCCGCTGCTTCGTTGTCGCATCGGCAGCTCGGCAAGGTCATAGATGGGAATGTCACCCACCGTTGACCCAATTATTGCCTTGTCGATGTCGAAGGCCGCCACGATGTTAAGTCCATACTGCATCAGTCCCAGATCACGCATCAGTGCGCTGCCCAATGAGCCAGCGCCTATCAAAAAAGCATTATGGCGGTGCTTGAAGCCCAGAAACTCTGTCAGCGCCTTGGTGAGCGGGTGCACCTCATATCCGATGCGTGTCTTGCCCTTTATGTTGAGGAACGACAGGTCTTTAGCGATTTGCGATGCATCCACATTGAGGCGCTTGGCAATCTGCGTGGAGGACACGTGCTCTTCGTGCTTGAGGTCAAGCATTTTCAGGTAAGCCAGGTACCACGGCAGCCTCCTGAGGGTGGGCTCGGGAAGCATCGCTCGGTTGATATGTCGCTCACTGTCGCTCATTTGTATTCTCTAGTAATCTATAGTTAAATCACTTATAACTTAACGCTTAATTAGTGATAGCCAGTTTCTTGGTCTTGGTGCTGTCTTGGTGGCCGTCGGTGCCTATGGTCGCTCTGTAGAGGTATATGCCACGGGCAAGGCGGCTGCCGCTGTAGTCACTCAAGTCCCAAGTGATTGGGAAGGCTGCAAACATTGAGCTCCTTCCGCTTTGGGTGGTGCTCCACACGCGTTGTCCCATTAGGTTGAATACCTCGATGGTGATGGTCACCGTAGCCTCAGGACGGTTGTGCGTGATGAGGAAGGTGGTAGATGTGGATGCTGGGTTGGGGAACGCCTTTATCTCGTCGATTTCGGGCTTGAGGCCGCTCATCACGTTGAAGGTGATGGTCTTTTCACTAGAGTTGTTAAACACGTCCCAAACCTTGAGTTTGAGGGTGTGATGCCCGTTGCTCAGTTCAGAGAGAGCGTAGTTTATCGTTCCTGCCGATCCCTTCTCGGCCTCAACGGCGGTGTAATAGCTGCTCACGTCGCTGAATGTGGTGGTGCCGTCAAGCGTTAGCGTCATGTTGTGGCCTATTCCGGCACTTGAGAAGTTGATGCCGCTCTCGTCACTCACACTGGCAATGAGCAGTGGCGAGTCGTTAACGTTGTCGCCGTCGGTAAAGCTGGTGCTGTTAAGACCCAAATAGCTGATGTCGGGACCTATGGTGTCGGCCACTACAGTCTCATCATAGCCGTAAATGTAGAAGTCGTCACATGATCCTGCTGCTTCAGTCTTGTGCTCGCTGTCGTAGGCATAGAGGCTTACCAGCGATGGGCGGTAGTTGTCGTAGTTGACCGTTACCTCGCTGGGGATAGTGATATTCATTGCAAACTCGCCGTTGTTCACGCGGTTCACGTTGAGGGACAGCTTGTTCTGTCGCTCTTCGTAGGTGTGTACCTTGTCGTTATCATCAATAAACGATACCGATTTCTCGCAGTCATAAAGTGTGCTCTCGATGAGACCGTTGAAGTTGGTCTGCTTCTCGCCTGCGAGGTTCTCGATGTGACCGGTGATGGCCATCGTTTGGCGCGCCTGGAAGACAGGCATATTATCGGGGTCCACGTCGTTGCCGTTGATTTGGTCGATCACGGCTTTTAGCTGTGGCATTGCGGGGCGCATTGCAGGATCGCCATAGAGGTGATAGCGCAGTGAGTTGTCACGGCCGTTGGTTGTGTTGTTTTTAGAATAGACGAGCAAGTCGCCAAGGCGCATCACCTGGCCATTGCTGTCGCGCTTGTACATCTTGGTGGCGGCGGTGATGTTGAGGAAGCGGTTGTCAGTCATATACACCAGTCGCGGTGGGCAAATCATCGCCACACAGCCGCCGTTGGGGTTGAAGAGCACGTTTTCTCCACCCGAGGGGTTGGTGCCGTCGTGGCGCGAGAACTCGCAGGTGGCGGCAAAGAGGATAGGCTGGTGGCTATAGAACAGATTGTTCTCGATATCGCTAGTCACTAATAGGCCGTCGCCTGTCCATCCCGAAGGACCGCCATGTCCCGAGTAGTTCCACCACAGGGTCCCCTCGGTGAGCGTCTTGTACATCTTCTTGCGGGCGTCGGGGAATTTGGAACCTGAGCCGTCGCTTTTCTCCTCAAAGTTGTCGAGGAAGACGCGGGTGAAGTTCACGTGCTCGCCGCCGTTGGCCATCACATTCTCTATCACACTCTCGCCGTGCAGCCAGTGACTACTGTTGTCTTCATTGTCGGCAACGTTGAGCATGGTGTTTTTCCAGGTGCCGTAATCGGCTTGGGTGACATATTTTACAATCTTGTTCACAGCGACATTGGCAGCACTAGTGCCACGCGCGGGAATGCGGCCCACGGCAATATCCATTTTGACGTTGGGTTTGTTAATAAATGAGTTGTCTTGCAACTGACCGAAATAGTCGTCACTTGTGTATGACTGCTTCTCGTTGCAGCTGAAGGGGTTGGTCAGGTCATCGTTATCAACACTCTCCCACACGAGTAGCATGGGGTAGTTAAGCGTCTTGGCGGCATTGCTTACGCGGCGATTGTCGCAATAACCGTTGCCCAGCAGGAGCAGATAACCAAGTTTGTGTCCTTGCTCGTCGGTGCCACGGTCGTAGAAATATTTGCACAGCAGTCGATAGGCTGCCGCATCGGGGGTGCCGCTTGAAAACTCGTTAAATACCTTGTTGTGGTCTATTATCATCACACGCATGCTGTCCAGCTCCTCGTGCATACTTGCCAGTTGCTGTGCTTGTGGCATATATTCGCTCGGAGTAAGGATTATCATGTCGGGGATAGGTTGGCCGTGGATACTTTGGTTGTCGACAGTTCCCACAAGCGAAGGCGTTGGGAAAGTGCCATTCTCGTTAAACGCAATCAGGTCGTGACGAGCGTTATTGTCGAGACTGAAACGCCCTTTGCTGCCCTCCACTACAAGATTCATTTCAACTGGAACCTTTTTGTTGGTGAGGTCCCACACATGTGTGTTGGAACTTGCTCCACTAATCTCATACTGAGTTGGCTCATTGCTCCTAAGTCCAAAGAGCAGGCTACTATTGCCGCTGAGGTCAAGAGCGCGCTGGTAGTTGATGGTGATGAAGTCAAGGCGCGCCAGGTTTACCGTGCCGCCAGGGGTATAGTTGATAGTATAAGTCAGTTCCTTTGTGCCGCTCAGCTCAAACGTCTTCCTGATTGTCAGCGCATTATAGTGATAATGGCTGGGATCCTCCTTGCTGACAGGGTTTATTATGTGCTCTCCAGCAAGGTTGTTGCCGTTATATTTGAACGTTACTTTGCTGCTATTATTCAGCGTCTTGGTGGCAAAACGTGTAAGCGCTAGAACCGTTGAGCCGTCAACTAGCCCGTCGAGATTGAACTTGAAGGACTGTGAGTTGTTGCTGGTGAAGTCTTCTCCAAGCAGTACTCTACCAGTCTCACCTGGGTTTATGAGCTCTTGCTCATGACACATGCGCTCAGTGAATGTGGTTACCACGTTGCCCTGAGGTGTTGTGCTCGACTTGGCGGGAGTGAGGTCATCAAACCTGCTGTCGTCGGTTATGAAATAATATCCTTGGGTAGCGTAGGGATGCTGAACTTGCTTGTAAACTAGGAAAGAGCTGCTCCAAGACCATGACATGGGGCCTTGAGCGTGGAACAAGATGCGGTCGCCGCTACGAAGCACGGGAACTTGAGGCAGGTCGTCGACAAATTTGTCGGCACGAAGTGTGTCGCTCAGTTGCTCGCCACCATAGCCAAACACCTTGACACGGCTCAGGTCGCTGAAGCCCCATTTGCTGGCGTCGCTGGCGGAAATCTGGTAGATACCGCTCTCGCTTACAGCCACTTTCACCCATTTGCCAGTAGCAAGCAGCGACGTGTCGGCATAGTGCGACATGTCAAAGCCATGAGCGCAGGGCCACACCATCATCAGTAGCAATACTGCAATGGCGCGGAAGTACAATTTCTGTATTTTATGATAACATTTTGTCATCGTTGATGTCGTTTATTTCGTTCACAAAAGGGCGCAATATCCCCCTTATTAGAAAATAACGCATCTGACACAAGATTATTGCATTTACCCCACACCTTATTTAAAAATAACCAAAAATGAAGAATTGGAGATGGTTAATTTTTCTTCATTTTTTAATGTTGCTCGGGTTGTTGCAGTGGCGATATTTTTGCGCGAAAAAACAACAAAATAATCACATAAAAAACCTAAAAATCACTATGAAAAATACGACAAAAAAACTGAGAATCGTGCCTCGCGGAATGGTGGAGGCGCGCAATGGGGAAGGTGCTGTGGCGGGAGAGGCTGCGGCACTGGTGAATATGCGTGAGCGTGAAGATTCGCTCGAAGTGGTTGGCGAGCCGCAGGTCATATCTCAACTGACGCCTGGCGACAAGGTGCTGCTGGTAGATGATGACCGCACTTTGGTGCTGCGGGGCAACAGCGTGATGTGGGGCGATGTGGTTGTGCTTCAGTCTGTTGGTCAAGTGATTGCCGCCCACAAGGTGGGTGCGCTGCTAGTGGTAATTACTAGCGAAGGCAATGTGGTGCTGAGGCGCACAGCCAATGGTTATGAGGCTCTTGACCCAATGGCCGCCATTCCGCAAATACACATAACAGCGGTAGAGCAGGCAACGACCACCTCAACAATAGGTGCCTACGATTTCAACGAACCTTACAACACATGGCAGGCGCCCCTTGCAAATGACGACATCAATGCTCTCACCAAACTTATGCGCAACGCTGTCAGCACGATGCAAAGCCAGGCCGCATCGCAGGGCCGTTTCACTGGCGTGCAGATGGTGCGTTATGCCGTACGGTTGTGGGACGACAGCTATCTGTGGATGAGTCAGCCTGTTATAGTAGGGCACGAACTTATCAGCAATTCCTATCGCTCCACCGCCACGGTGCGCATTAGTGGCAATCAGTTCGTGGGCATTGAGGCTTTGTCGCTGAGTCTCAACAGTTACCGCTTGGGAATCACTATGGCGAGCGGTGTCGCCAGCGAGTGGCGTGACCTGGTGAAAGCCATCGATGTGCTGGTGTCGCCAGTGTCGCCGATTTTTGACACGTCGATTCTCGACTATCGCTGTGTGGTGACCACTTCGAGCGGCACGCGTCGTTATCTGCTCGAAATGGGACCTAAACCACGCTCCTCGAGCGCAATACTGCAGCCGTTGTTGGCTGCCGACTGGCGCGTGGCGGCATCAACTACGTCGCTCAACGGCAGTGGTTTCGTAGCAGTGAACACCGCAATGGCATCGCAGCAGGCTATCTCTAGATTGAGATGCGATGTTGTGACCTCGCAGCTGCTCTTACCGCTTAGGGTAAGCCGTGAGCAGTGTGCCCACGTGATGGAGAACTGCTCCCAGCAGGCTGTAAGCCAAGTGTCGATGGAGCATAATGGTCGCCTGTTTCAGGCTCCAGAGGCATTCTCTCTTACGAATCCCTGGCATGTGCTCCCCTGGCTTGACAGTTCTCCCACTTCATCCTCGGCAACAGCCACCGTGCAGGTGACGTTGAGCACTTCCGAGGGTGATGTTGTGCTGACAAAAACTGGCGTTTGCCTGTGTAGTTCCACAAGTCTGAATCCTATGATTTCCTTTCCCGACGTGCGCGCCACCCACATCGCCATTGCTGTTGGCAACAAGGTGTGGGAGAGCGACTTGGCTCCGCTTGAAGGCACAGGAATGGCTGCCTATATTAACCCTGCGCTGCAAAGCAATGCGATGGCCGCTGGCACGATTTCAGGACAAGGTGCTTCATCGGTCACGATTCCCTCACAAGGCATGGTTGTGGTGAGTGCGGTGGGCAATCCGTTGGTCACGCAGTGGAGGGCTGAGGTTAGCGGATGCCGCATTTTGGCACTTGGTGCCGCTTGCCGCCCCATCTACTCGGGAGGTTTTGGGCGATATCCTATCTATGTGTTTACAACGCAGGGCATTATGGCGCTACCGCAGAGTACCAGTGGCACGTGGGGCGAGCCGAGACTCGTCACCGAAGTGGTGCTCGCTAGTGGAGCAAAGCCCGTGGCGGGAGGCGACGCGTTGTGGTTTGTGTCGCAGCATGGCATTTTGTGTCGGCTCTCGGGCAGCGAAGTCAAGCGCATGCTCCACGAGGTGACGGCTGAGACGCAGCTGGCGTGGAATAACTGCGAGCGCGAACTCTGGCTGGCATCAAGCGATGGGGGAGTACAGGTGCTCATGCAGAGTGGACGCACCTACAACCGCGATTTGGTCGTTGGCAATCTCTATAGCGACCCCACCAACTCGCTTGCGGTAACTGCCGATGGCGCGCTTCTCGACCTCTCTCACGAACTGCCAGCAGTGAAAAATGTGTCGTTTTTGTCCCATCCCTTTGAAATCGACCCCACTAAGCGCCTCAAAAGAATATCGTGGAATATTTTTACAATGCATAATGCACAAAGCACAATGCATAATGCAGAGGAGGCGCAGCCACTTAACACTTTAAACTCAACACTTAACACTTTGGTCTTGACCCTTCGTGGTGAGCGAGGCAGCAGTTGCCACGGCTATATCATCAGTCAAGTGAGGGCAACTGGCGTAGTGGCTGCTCCGCTGTCACGGCCTATCGTCTCTCCGCCCACACGCACCCTCAGGTTGCAGGTAGAAGCGGCAATCTACACAGGCACTCTCCTGCAGCCTACCATTATTACCACATAAAACAAAAAGACCGGCTCGTGCTGAGCCAGTCTTTTCGTAATTATTTGGGTTTATAGCTTATCCACCTTTCACGTGCGAGAAGTAGATACCGCCACAAAGCTCAATCTTACCATTATAAGTCTTCTTGTAACCAATTATGGTAAGTTCATCGCCAACCTCAATATTAGCGGCTTGCAGCCAACCCTTGCGGTCGTTGCCTAAGGCTCCCCAACCTGGGTAGCAGCCATAGATATAGAGTGTGGTGGCACCACCGTCATCACTTAAATAAAGGTTGCCATAGACGGGGTCATTAGCTCCGTTGCCAATATCCTCAATCACACCAGTGAGGCGGTAATACTGACTCGGTGCATCGGAGTTTGGATCATCGGGCATGTTCATGAAGTCAGCTATTGAAATGTCGGTAACAGAGTAATGTGACACATACTGAGCACCCTTCATCTGTGGGTTGCCATTGTATGAGCTGCGCTTGCCAACCAAAGTGACGATGTCGCCTTCCTTAAGGCCAAGTGCGGTGAAGTCGCCAGGACTTCCAACGCCATAGACATATACCTCTTGGTTAGTGTAGTCACGCAGGTAAATATTGCCATAGTTGGTGTTTGATACCTTCTGGATCCCAGCTGTGATGCGATATTCAGTGTCGCCCTCTTCTTGAGCAAGGAACTCGGCGCAGGTTACGTCAACGATAGAACCAGTTTGGTAGATAGTGGCAGTTATTGCCGATTCCTGTGAACCATTGCTGGTCTTGAAGGTAACTACCGACGAGCGGGCGCCACCAGTGTTGGGCGCTGCGTGGAAGGTAACGGCTGGGCTGCTGCCGCCAGTGACGCTGGAGATAGAGAGCCAGCTCTTGTCCTCATCAGGAATCTCCACTGTCAAACCGTTGCCCTTGCTAGTGAAGTAAATAGTGCACTCACCGCCATCTTTGTCGATTGTGGCATCTTCGGGATCAGTGGTCTCAACCTTAAGCAACGACTTCACAACCTTGATGACTGTAACGTCAACAAGCTCGGCCTCTCCCTTATAAGTTGATTTTGGTCCTTCAACGGTGATGATGTCACCAATTTCAATGTTCCAACTTGCCAGAGGGTTGTTGGCGAGTTTGCCGTTCTTGTCGGCCATACCATAAAGCTGAATTTCTCCAGTTCCATCACTGATATAGCAGTTACCATAGGTTTGGTAATTGCTTGCATATCTTGTTACGGCACCAGTCACGCGGAATGTCTTGCCGTCGGGGCTGGAAATAATTTCGGCACAAGTAGCATCTTGAATGGTAAGGAGACCTTGAATCACTTTGATGTGCTGAGTGCGTCCAGCGCAGTTGATTTCCAGGTCAGCATTGCGTCCGTCGGGAGCTGCTGGTGCGCTGAAGGTGATTTTTGTTTGGCCAGCACCACCACTCAAGGGTGTTATGGTGAGCCAATCGGGAATGTCGGCTTCTTCAAAGCTCCAGCTATCGGTAGTGGTAATGTCGATAGTTGCCTCACCACCATCAATGTTGATGGGCACATAAGAGCGAGAAACTTGGATCTCGTTGAGCAGAGTCATCGTGTCCTCATCCGAGCAGCTTACCAGTATAGCACCAATCAGTGCTACAAAAGCGGGAATAAAATATTTGAGTTTCATAGTTTTATCTGCTTTATTGGATTAGTTGAAAATATATTTA
>JAGCRW010000002.1 GCA_017964485.1 Muribaculaceae bacterium
ATGGCACGCGAGGCCGACGAGGAAGGCTTCACCGAGATTGCCGAGCGCATGCGTGGCGTGGCAGCCATCGAGAAAGAGCACGAGGAGCGCTACCGCAAGCTCTTGAAGAACATTGAAGACGAAGTGGTGTTCTCGCGCGACGGCGACGTTATTTGGCACTGCCTCAACTGCGGACACATCGTGGTTGGCAAGAAGGCTCCCGAGATGTGCCCAGTGTGCAACCATCCACAAGCATTCTTCCAAATCAAAGCCGAGAACTATTAATTCCCAGTTATTTATAAACAACATTCCAACAGTCTCAGTCCCTTAGGGCCGAGGCTGTTGTGCTTTTAAGACGTTATTATTATTACTCTCCCTTCATCGATTCCTCGTCCTCGACGAGGATAATGGTGGCAGAATCGGCATTGTAGGTAAAATAGCAGTTCAGAGCCTTGCTATAAACCGAGAAAGTCTTCATCTGATAGAGGTCATGGCCATAGAGGAGGAAAGTGGCAATATCGGTGGGTGTGATGTAGGGATTGTCATCAAGGTGGGAGTGGGTGCATTTACGGATATTACCCTCTTTGCCACTGAAGTCAATGGGAATAAACGATTTGTGATATTTGCGCCGCGCCAAGAGGTTACCTGCGGCGTCGAAGTCAAAGCTGTAATCGTTGCCAAAGGGGATGAGTTTAGATTTATCGGTACCTTGAAGCAGATACACTCGGGTTAGGTTGGGATTAATCTCCACCACGTCGGCGTTGAGATTTCCTGCCTCAGCCACGTTATAAATTCCGTCAAGGTCGCTCACCGTCTCGAGCAACGCCATTTGCCGCTCGGCACGGGCTATCTCTTTAGGCGTGAGGCCTCGCACTAGGTCAAACGGCTCTATTTCACCTGTGTTGAGATTCAGGCGGCACTCAAAGACGCATCTCATTTGGTCGGCGTCAATCATGATGCCGCTCATCAGGGTGTCATTGAGCTGCCCCACCACCGAGAGGGATGCTGTCTTAGAGGAGCACATCTGCTTATAGGCATCGCTCATCACCCAGTTGAGCTTGTCGTGGAGGTAAAGGGTGTTGCCCTCGTCGATAACGCTGTCGTTCACCGCGTTGATAACATGCATAGCAGGCCGCTGCGCATACAACAAGCACGAGAAGACAACTGCAAAGACAATTGTCACAACAAATCGCAATGTGCTATTAAGACATAAGAACATAAGTCCAAAGGATAAAGCATAAAGGACAAAGTGGAACTCTCTCCTCTCAACTCTCCCCTCTATCCTGAAATTAGAACTCGGTAAATGCTAGTGGGAGTAAGGCTTTGACACTATCTACTTTATAGATTTTCTCTTTACCCACAAGGATAACCTCAATGGGCTGGTTGGCTTGAGTCTCAAATTCGAGCAGAGCCTGACGGCACACGCCACATGGCGCGGTGGGATGTTCCACAAAATCACCTCTCGTGAAAGCCGCGATAGCCATTTTCTTAATGGGCACTCCTGGATAGTAGGCTCCAGCGTTATAGCAGGCGCTGCGCTCTCCGCAGGTCCCTGCAAATGCTGCGTTTTCCTGGTTTGCTCCCTTGATAGTCACCCCATTATTGAGCAACAGCGCCGCTCCCACATGGAAATGGCTATAGGGGGCATAGCTAGCCTCTGTTGCCTCTTTGGCAAGATTAACTAAATTTTTATCCTCTTCGCTTAGTTCATTGTAAGAGTAAATTTGTATCTTTGTGACAAAATTCTTTTCGGTCATGATGTTTCAGATTTATATTAGGAATCGCAAAATTATTGATAATTTTTTAAATATCAACAAAAAAATAGGTTTTTGCCTTATTTTTTTCCTCTTTTTTTGCCAAAATGGGCATTCTGTGACCCGAGACGAGGTGTATCGCTACATCGACACCTACAAAAACGCCGCACTCATTGAGCAGCGCGAGCATGGCATTCCGGCTAGCATCACACTGGCGCAGGGACTGCTCGAGAGTGCCGCCGGCACCAGCAAACTCGCCCGCGAGGGCAACAACCACTTTGGCATCAAGTGTCATCGCTCGTGGCGTGGCGACAGCGTGTTCTCAGGTAAGACATGCTATCGCAAGTACCGCTCGGCGCACGACTCCTACACCGACCACTCCAAGTTCCTGAAAGCCAAGCGCTATGAGTCGCTGTTCACACTTGAGATTACCGACTACCGTGCCTGGGCTCATGGCCTGAAACGCTGCGGCTATGCCACCGACCCGCTCTATGCCGAGAAACTCATCAACATGATTGAGACCTATGGGCTCGACAAATATGTGGGCGAAACTCCCAAGCATGAAGAAGAGAAACCTGGCAGGCCCAAGCGCGACCGTCCGCTGTTGCGCCATCCCACCAAGCGCCGCCACGACCTGAACTACATCATGGCCGTGCTGGGCGACACTTATCAGGACATTGCCGATGAGTATAATATGAAACTCGACAAATTGCTCGATTACAACGACTTGTCCAAGGGCAGCAAGCAACCCGAGGTGGGCGACATCATCTATGTTAACCGCAAGCACAGCGAGGCACATGGCGCGCATGAGCAATACCGCGTCAGTGACGACGGTATCACACTGTGGCAAATATCACAGATGTTTGGCATTCGCCTAAAAGACTTGGCAAAAATCAACAACCTCACCCCCGAAGCAATCCTGCACAAAGGTGATTTGATAAAACTCAAGAGAGGGGTGGAATAATTCATAATGCACAATTCATAATGCATAATTCAGAATTGGTTTGCGAAAACGATAGCGAGCAGAAAAAGGTGGAAAATCTGACAACTGATAACTGACAACTAAAAACTTTTTCCTACCGTTAGATAAATTAGGCTGCGTCTCGGAAAAACTCAAATAAATTTGGTTTTTCTCTCGACTTGCACTAATTTTGCACGTTTTTTTAGAGTGAAATGGAGAAAAACTATCTAGGCGGAGTAGTATGCATAGTGCTGGCCTCGGTGCTGGCACTGTTGTGCATGTTCTGGGTGCCAGGCGTTTGCGTTGGCGACTGGAAGATGCGCAAGGTTGATGTACTCTCTGACCTGAGAAGTGACTCAGCATTGTCGCAACTTGCCGCCAGCGACTCTCTCGTGGCTCAGGTGGTGGCTGCCGACTCACATCTTGCCGAGATGGTAGAGAGCCAAAAGCCTGAGGCTCCAGTCCTTGAAGGCTCGCGTCTCACTCACGACAACAAGGGCAACGTGGTGACCGTTGAAGATTCCACCATCAACGCCCGCGCCGAGCGCACCATCACGCGCGAGGGTGTGACAAGCATCATCGACATGAGCAATGGCAGCAGCGGAGGCATGGCGGCGTTTTATCGTGCCCTTGACCAGGCGGCAACCCGCCCTGTGCGCATTGCCGTGATTGGCGACTCGTTTATTGAGGGTGACATCCTCACCTCCATGCTGCGCGAACTGCTGCAGCAGCGTTTTGGCGGCTGTGGCGCTGGATATATGCCCATGACATCTATCACTGCCAACTTCCGCAACACCGTGAAGCAGACCTTCAACGGCTGGACTCAGCACAAAGCGGTTGACAAGAAGGGTTATTCAAGCACCTACAACAACCTCACTGGCAACTATTTCACCGCCAGCCAAGGTGCTTGGGTGAATTTGGCGGGCAAGGGTGCCAACTATCCTCACTCGGGGTCATGCAACAGTTCCTCGTTCTATTTCTTTGGCAACACAGGTGAGGGCTATGTCACCGCTGTGATCAATGGCACCGATACCACTCACTTCTCTCTGAACACTGGCACCATGATAGGCCACGCTAAGGTCACTGGCGACATCCGCTCAGTGCGCTGGAGTGTGACTAACCCCGAGAGCATGGTGTTCCTGGGAGCATCAATGGACAGCGAGACGGGTGTCGTGGTCGATAACTTCGCCATGCGGTCGGCACGAGGCAACCACCTTATCAAAGTCTCGCCACAGGTGATGACGGCGTTTAACCACGCTCGGCACTACGACCTGGTGATTCTCATGTATGGCCTCAATGTGGCCGAAGCCAATAGGAGCATCTACACCCCCTATAGCAACACTATCATTGCCGCTGTCAACAACATCAAAGCCAATATGCCTGGCACCAGCGTGCTGATTGTGGGATGCAGCGACCGCGAGGAACGATACTCGGGAGAGTGGCGCACCATGAAGGGTGTGATGGGACTCATTCAGGCACAGAAGCGCGCAGCCATTGAGAGCGGTGTGGCGTTTTGGGACATGTACGAGGCCATGGGCGGCGAGGGAAGCATCGTCAAGATGGTTAAACACGGCGAGGCCAACAGCGACTATACCCACATCAACTATCGTGGCGGCAACCGCATAGCGCGCTACCTCTACGATGCGCTGATGCTTGGATATGAAAACAGGTAATATGCAGGAAATTTGGCAAAACATATTGACTTACTTGAAGGTGCAGTTTGGCACTCTCGACCTGGGCAAGCTACTTAGTGAGCTTGCCTACGACAGCGAGGCGCCTCTCATCTTCTCAAGCGGCATGTTTATGTGCATGTTTGCCATCTTCATCGTGATATATGCCTTGCTGCGCAACAAGTCGCTGCCACGCACTTTGTTTGTAGTGGCGTTCAGCTACTATTTCTACTACAAGAGCAGCGGCATCTACTTCTTCCTGCTGGCGATAGTCACCTGCTCCGACTATATCCTAGGCGACCTGCTTCACAACACGCGGCGGCGGTGGCTGCGCAAGATGCTCGTGCTGATGAGCCTGATTATAGACTTGGGAATGCTGGGGTATTTCAAGTACACCAACTTCTTTGGCGAGCTGTGGGCTAATTTCAATGGTGTGAAATGGGACACTTTGGACATCTTCCTTCCGGTTGGCATCTCGTTCTTCACCTTCCAGTCGCTGAGCTATATTATCGACATCTACCGCCGCAAGATAGAGCCAGTTGATAACCTGCTCGACTATGCCTTCTACGTGTCGTTCTTCCCGCAACTGGTGGCAGGCCCCATTGTTAGGGCGAGCGACTTCATCCCGCAGATGTATAAGCCCGTGGTCGTCACCCGCCAGATGTTGGGCACTGGATTCTGGTTTATACTCATTGGACTATTCAAGAAGGCGATTATCAGCGACTACATAGCGGTGAACTTTGTGCAGCGAGTGTTTGAGAACCCCATCCAATTCAGCGGCATTGAGAACCTGCTGGGAGCCTATGGCTACGGCATGCAAATCTATTGTGACTTCTCGGGCTACAGCGATATGGCGATAGGCTTGGCGCTGCTCATGGGATTCCATTTCAACATCAACTTCAACAACCCCTACAAAGCGTCGTCGGTGACCGACTTTTGGCGCCGATGGCACATCTCGCTCAGCACTTGGCTCCGCGACTATGTGTATATCTCGCTCGGCGGCAACCGCAAGGGCAAGATACGCCAATACCTTAACATCTTCATCACCATGTTGCTAGGCGGACTGTGGCATGGAGCGTCGCTCAACTTCGTGTTCTGGGGTGCGCTGCACGGCATAGCCTTGGTAATCCACAAGATTTGGATGACAATTACGCGTGGCGCGAAATTTGTGCAGTCCAAGTTCTGGAACGTGCTTATGGTGCTACTTACCTTCCACTTCGTGATTTTCGCGTGGTTGCTGTTCCGCAATGCCGATATCACCTGGAACGGGCTCTTCCACAACGGCGAGTGGGGAAACCTCGGCATTATGCTCTCGCAGATATTCACCAGCTTCCACCCCGAGCTGCTGCCTGAAGTGATTGCCAACTATTGGCATGTGTTCGTGCTGATTGCCTTAGGTTACTTGCTGCACTTTGTGCCCGACAAGCTCTCACATCGTTGCCGCAATACCTTCGTAAAAATGCCAGCATTCCTCTACATCATCGTGCTTGTCCTGCTTATCACAATCATCGTGCAAGTAAAAACCAGCGAAGTGCAGCCATTTATCTATTTCCAGTTCTAGGAAAAGACGTAGCCCATTGAAACCACATTTTATTTGTGGAAAAAGACAGAAAATTGTATCTTTGCAACAATTATGACACGAGAAGAACTGATATTAGACTGCCGATACTACAATGGCGAAGAAGAGCCACCAGAGGGAATTGACTCTTTGATGTGGGGATATGAAGAAGCCTGGGTGCGAATGGTTTTGGAAGATAACCCTACTCCAAAAAAATGTATAGAATACTACACAAAAAAGTATGATTTGCCCAATTTATTACCTTTTGAAGAAGATGGCACACCAATAGGCATTAAGGCGATATTGTGGAGCAGATTAGACCATTGGAGTTATTTGCCAGCTGATGGCGAATTATTCAAAAGTTGGTATCATGAGCATTATGTAAATAACACAAAAACACATAGGCAGTTGTTGAATCAATGATTCTGCCTAAAATATAAAGCGCAGCCTCTTTTATCCAAAAAAAGCTCACCCGAAGGTGAGCTTTATACTTTTTGAATTGATTTCAAAGAGTGGAAATTGAATGTTTATGGACAAGTGGTAAGAGGATTGTCACAAATCTTACTGATAGGCATCCAACCTGTATACTTTTTATCGGTAGTGATCACCTTAATCCAACCTCCCTTAATCTCCAGTGGACGCAATGCGACTTCAAATAAATAGGAGGAGGTTAATTTAAGCGGTTTGGCTTTTGCAGATGGTTTTTCGCGAATAACATTCTTTTGTTCCCCTGCTATGCCAAACGCCAACACCGAATTATGAACCCAGTAGCCGGTTTTCGAGCCTTTAAGACTTATGTGGTCTTCATCATCGCTACCATAGATGTCAATTAGTGGGTCAATTTTCCACCAATTGTTTTTACATTCAAGCAGTTGCACAACATATCCGCCATCAATACCTGGTAGAGTTTTCACTACTTTACCATTTGGAGCATTTCGGACATTGGTGGGTGAACCGCTTTCGTCCAAAATATAAGCACGTGCTTGTGTCTGTGCAAATACAGACATGGTCATGACCAGCATTAGTGTGGCTAAAAAAATCTTTTTCATACGCTAAAAAATTAGAGGTTTATGATTATTGTAATGTGCAATAATCTCTCAATATGAGCCGATTTTTTATCTAAAAAGGAACTCTTTTGGTGCTTAAGTATTGATCTCAAAAATTAAAACCGTGACCATTCCACTTGAGTTTTTTCTCTTTGAGCTTTCTATTGTCATCCCACCATTTTGCAATGATATCCTTGCCAATTTGAGGCAGACTAAAAGAAATATAATTATCATTGTCCATCATTGGTGCTTTGTCAATTCCTATATCTTCGGGATAGCAATGGCGCATGGTCTTTGTTGCATTGTTATAGCGGTAGAATCTGCGGTTATCATATTGTCCGCAACGAAAAATGCCGTTGTCGAACCACTGCCTTACACAGGCAAACAATTTGTGTTTTCCGTCTTTCATGTTCCAGTAGCACATTTCAATTCTGGTCACTTCTTCATCGTTATGACGGAACTCATACAATATGTAGCCGTTCTTTGTGTCGATGGTCAGCGTCTCTTTCTCATTCAGGGGGAGGCCTTTGCTCTTACGAGACATGGCTAGCTTCATTGCATCATACATATATAGCGCTTCCTGGTCGCAATCGTCCACTTCATTGGACGATGGAATAGAGGAAAGGTAAGCCTTGGCGAAGTCACCGATCTTTGGCGCCGAACCTTGATATTTCACTCTGATTGTTTCATTCTGTGCCATCATTGCGAACACAGAAAAAACCATGATGATTGCTAATGTTGTTCTTTTCATATTGTCGTGATTCTTAGTTACCTGTTGGCGGAATTAAGCGAGCGCATACTTGATTCTGCCGATGGGTTGGTTATTAATCTTATTTATATATTGTGAGATAGTAAGTGTACTCACCTTACTGATGATTCTCGTGAAGAATACGATGTATTTCAGTCTTTCTTCTTGACACCCATGCGAGCTTCTACTACGTTGAGGACATAGTCGCCTACCGTCTCGCACTCGTCAAAGAAGTCGCTGTACATAGTGCCTATGGCGTAGCTGTACTTCTGCTCGTTCACGTCGTTGAAGTTCTCGGCCTTAATCATGTCGCGATAGTTATCAATCTCGTTCTCGATGTTATAGGCTCGGTTGATATCGTTCTGCTCCTTGTAGCTCACCAGAATCTTGTTCATCTCGGTGAGGCTGTTTTCAACAAGCTCCATCATCGATTTCATGTGCTTGATTTGATAGCCCGAGAACTGCTCTTTGCCGTTGCGGTAGCGGTTGATGATGCGTGCAATCTTGTAGCAGCTGTCGCCAATACTTTCTATCTCAGAAATCTCACGCAACATGGCGCGCATCTTGGCCTTGGTGTCATCACTCAAGTGGGCATCGCTCACGTCGTGCAGATAGTTGGCGATATCCACCTCCATCTGGTCACTGATTTCCTCATATTTCTCGATACGGGAATAGAGCTTCACAAACTTGTCCTTGTCTTCCTCGTCGAGCAAGGTCCTAACCATGCCAAACATGCTTTGAATGCGCTCACCAAACGACTTGATCTCCTTCTGCGCCTCAAGCACCGAGAGCTCGGGGGTCTTCATGATACCCGAAGTGATGAAATGCAGCTTGAAGTCATCTTCCTCATCCTCTCGGCGGGGCTTAATGATAGCGCAAACCAATTTCTCGATTTGCGGTATGAACCAAATGAGGATGGCGGTGTTGGTGATATTGAATGCCGAGTGGAAGCCAGCGAGGACTACCGAGATTTTAGCTAAATTGGCTTCATAGCCTGGGTCGGCAGCTGTCATACTCTGGTCAAAACCAGCCATATTGCACACTAGCCCGACAAACGGCTTGAGCAGGCATAGCGACCAAATCACACCTATAATGTTGTAGGTGAAGTGGGCCAGTGCGGCACGCCGTGCCTGAACGTTGGCGCCCATAGCGGCGATGTTGGCGGTGATAGTGGTTCCAATGTTCTCACCAAGCACGAGCATGATACCCTGCTGGATGCTCATTACACCCGTAGAGCACAGAATCATGGTGATTGCCATCATGGCTGCCGATGACTGCACGCACAGGGTGAGGATGCTACCAATCACGAGGAAGAGCAGATAGCTCCACATCGAGTCGCCAAACTGCGAGAAGAACGCCATAATGCCTTCGCGCATCGCAGGATCGGTGGCAAAGTTGGTGCCCGTTTCCTTGAGTGTGCCAAGTCCCAAGAAGAGGAACGCCACACCAAAGAGGAAGTCACCAATCACGCGGCGCTTCTTCATGTAAATCAAGATGATTCCCAAGAAGAAGGCGGGATATACAAAGTCGGTGATGTTAAACGAGAATCCCAAGCTCATAATCCACGCTGTGACGGTGGTACCGATGTTGGCACCCATAATCACCGAGATGGCCTGGATTAGCGTCAACAGACCAGCGTTGACAAACGATACGGTCATCAGCGTGGTAGCGGTAGAACTCTGTACTGCTGCTGTCACGGCGACACCGGTGAGCATTCCCGTGAAACGGTTGGTGGTCATAGCGCCCAGCACTCGGCGCAACTGCGGACCAGCCATTTTCTGTAAACTCTCGCTCATTGACTTCATACCAAACATGAGCAACGCCAGCGAGCCAATAAGTTTGAATACAACCAAGATAGACATAAATTATTAAGATTTAAATATTAAGTACAAAGTAAAAAAGGTCTCTTATCCCTAAATCTCAATTCTTGAGGAGTAATAGCTGTAATCGTTAAGCACAACGCGCAAGAACTTCTCGTTGTCGCCCGTAATCAGCGGGGGGATTTTAAGAAACGACATCACCTTATTGCTTAGCTCGTCAATATAGTAAGAACGGTTGCTGTTGTCAAGCCAAAGGGTGTTTCTTATAACATCGACTTGCCGTACCGACAGCTGCGCCGATTCTTGATAGACAGGCACATAATCGTTATTGACAAAGCCATATTGTCCTAAGTCCCAATTGGTATAGTAACGCGAGTTGGTCTTTATCACTACCGTTCCCGCCATCATGTCGCCCAGGCGTTGACAGTTCTTGTTGAAAAGAATGCACAGCAAGCCAATTCCTGGCATGAGCAGGCACTCGACCAAATACATTATCCACCGCATGAGATAGCTGCCGAGGGTGGGTGAGGAACCATCTATGTGAACTACTTTCATCTTTAAAATCTTCTTGCCTGGACTTGCTCCTTTGAAGAAATATTCAAAAAATGGATGATAGAAAATTATGGGAAGAAAAATAGCGAAAAGTAGTATTGAATTCAATGTTCTATTATCCTCGAAGCCAGTTTCAATGACTAAAAGACCAATAGAAGCGACAAATAAATATACCCACATAAACCCAGCGTCAAGCATTTGAGCATACACGCGGTCGCTCACGCTTGCCACCTTTTGCTCAATGGTTACGTATTGTCCGGTGGTGATTTTTACGTTGGCCATAAGAAAATGTAGAGTAATATTTTTGCAAATATAGTAATTTTATTAATTTTGCACAAAAAACATTGTAATTTTTTATAATGCGAGAATCGGTTTTCATAAAGCAAAATATCAGCAAGTGGAGAGATTTTGAATACACGCTCAGCATAGGCAATCAGCTGTCTCCCACCGATAAGGCTGACATGTATATTGATTTGACCTCCGACCTCGCCTTTGCCCAGACACATTACCCTAATGCCGAGATAACAAATTATTTGAATGACCTTACTCTAAAACTCCATAACGAGATTTACAAGGAGAAGCACGAGAACTGGCGGCGCATCATCACTTTCTGGACGCGTGAGGTCCCTGAAATAATTTGGAAGGAACGCCACAGCCTTCTTATTTCGTTGATTGTTTTTCTTGTCTCGATAGGTATTGGTGCCTTCTCAACTGCCCATGACGCCGATTTCACGAGGTTGATAATGGGAGATGACTATGTGAACATGACTCTGGAAAACATCGAGAAGGGCAAGCCCATGGATGTGTATGGCGGTGACCTGGAGACAGCGTCTTTTTTATCGATAATGTTCAACAATGTGCGGGTGTCGTTTCTGGCATTCACGTTTGGCATTTTCACCAGCATTGCAGTAGGGTATTTCCTGTTTTACAATGGCGTGATGGTGGGTGCGTTTCTCGCATTTCTCTTCTCGCACGGTGTGCTTGGCGAGTCATGGACGGCAATCATGCTGCACGGCACCCTTGAGCTTAGCGCTATTGTTATCGCTGGTGGGGCGGGCATCGCCTTTGGCAACGGCTGGCTGTTCCCGGGCAGCTACAGTCGAATGACTGCCCTTAAACTCAGCGCTAAGCGCGGCTTAAAGATAGTTCTTGGCACTGTCCCAATATTTGTGGTAGCAGCTTTTATCGAAGGTTTCTTCACCCGTCACGTGGAATGGTCATTGGACTTGAAACTCACGATAATAGGCCTCTCGGCGGCGTTTGTCATCTTCTACTATGTGATTTATCCTTATTTTATCACACATCATGGCAGGGATTAGAGACCGACATACCAAGATTTCGCTTTATGAGAATCGCAGTGTGGGTGAAATCATCAACATTGCCATCGACTTCTTGCGTCAAAACTGGCGCACGGCATTGCGTTTGTCGGTATATATGCTGTTTCCCATAGCGCTGCTGCATAGTGTGGGGATTTTCACGCTAGTGATGTCTTTGACTCGCGACAACTATAATTCCACTGATATGGGATTTATGTTGAACATGCTGTTCTTCTTCATAGGCCTAAGCGCTACCTATACCTTGATACTGACTCTAGTCCAATACTATCAGGGGAGTGCCGATGGCGACCTGTCGATGCTCACCTTCCGTGATGTGAGAGGCACGCTGTGGCGCAATTTCAGGCGAGTGTTCACGGCAATGATCCCAATATTGCTGCTGATGGTTGTATGCTCGCTGTTTTTTCTTGTTTTGATGATTATTCCACTGGTGTCAATAGCGGCGTTTGTGGCATATTTTCTCCTGTTCTTCATAATGATGATGATTCCCATTTATTATGTCCTTGAGGGCGCATCGCTGTCTTTTGCCTTTAAGCGCTCTTTCACTCATGCCAAGGAATCATGGGGAAAATTGTTCGGACTGATGTATGCGCTGTTGCTAGTGGTGTTCATTATTCTTAGTGCCACTTCAACGCCAATGATGGTGTTTATCTTTGCCAAGGACTCGTTGTTGCCCAGCGGCAAGATAGACATGACAACTGAAATGATTTTCAGCACCATTATTTTTGTGTTTCTTGTGATAGAGACCTTTTTCGCCTACTTGTCGATGGCGCTGGTGGTGACGGCAATGGTATTCCATTACGGCCGCAATGCCCGCCTGCAAGACGACTTGGCGCTAGGTAGTGATATTGATAACTTTGCAAACCTTTAGTAGATTGTTATGGAAGCCTTTATAGCCGATACTTTAGTTTGCGACTCTACCATGCTGAATCGTTTTGTCACCGATGACAACTATGATTACAACAGCGAGCTTCAAGGAAAAAACAACTCTCTGCTTGATAGGGTGATGCAGTCTATCTCCGATTGGTTTAAAGACTTGTTCGGCACTGCTCAAGATGTTCAGAATAGTGTAATGAATAACACATCATCAACTTGGGTATATATTTTTATTGCAGTGCTGGTGATAGCGATCCTGGTCCTTCTTTATTTCATGTATAAGAAGAAAATGTTCTTCTTTAAACACAAGAATAACGACGAGGATAGTTATGAAGTGGTTGAAGATTCTATCTATGGTGTTGACTTCGATAAAGACATTGATGCTGCCCTTAAGGCCGGAAACTACAAGGAAGCGGTGCGGCTCACCTACCTGCAGTGCCTAAGGTTGCTAAGCGACAATGAGTTGATTGACTGGCGCATCTACAAGACACCCACACAATATACACGAGAGTTTAAGGATGAGGCATTTGCGCAGTTCACTCGCCGTTATGTGTTCTTGAGGTATAGTGGATGTGAGGTCACTGAGGCCAACTTTAAGGAGATAAGAGAGCAGAAACAGGAGATTGATGGACGCGTTGCCGAAGTCGCCCCCGAAACCATTGAGCAACAGGAAGGAGGCGAGGATGAAGATTAGCAAGTGGTTCATAGTCGTCATGGTTGTGCTCTTTGCCCTTTTGGTGCTAATGGAGGTGAAGACACCTAATCGCTACAACTGGAAAGAGCGGACTTATAGTCACAAAGATGACAACCCTTTTGGCGCCAAAGTGGTTGACAGCCTGCTCGCCGCCAGTTTGAAAAATGGCTATGAGGTAAGAACTGGCTCTCTCCCTGAGGCTTACGAAAATGACTCTGACCTAAATAGTGCTATATTGCTTGTGAACTATTCCTTCCATGAATATGGTAACAAATATAGACATCAGGTAGTCGATATATTGCTTGAAATATTGAGCAGAGGTCAGACAGTGATTATCTTTACCGACTATAATTTGGGTTCCGATATGTATAATAAACTGAATGTCATGACGGAATCTTATAGTGATAATCAATTCATTAACAGCACTTTGGAACTCCGAGATTCTATTAGGCTAGAATGGAAACAAGATTCCTGTTATGACGATACAGAGTTCAGATTCAGAGCTTTTGACCCAGGTTTTTCCATCATTATATCTAGCTGTTCTAATGACTTTGGGGGGGAATATGAATACGAAGACATTGACGGCAATAACTATGTTATCGAGTTCAATAATGATATTGAATGGGAGCCATTGTTGTTAACAGGTCGTTATAATAATGAATGGATTGCTGCCACTTGCGACTATGACGGGGGCAAATTGGTGCTCGTCTCTTATCCGTTGCTCTTTACCAACTACTATGTGCTTGAAAAAGGCGGAGCGCAACTGTTGATGCGCATTCTCTCGCAAGCCGGCAATCATCCCATTATACGTTATGATGCCACTCTTAACGAAGAGCACATCGAGGAGATAGTAAACAACAAATCGCAGTCGCCACTGCGCGTGTTCCTTGACCACAAGTCGCTAAGGTGGGCGATTTATCTCACATTGATAGGTATTTTGATATCATTGTTCTTTACCGCGCGACGAAAGCAACGTGTTATTCCGCTCGTTGAGGAACCTAAGAACCAGACCATTGAGATGATAAAGCACTTAGGCCTCATGTTTTATCGCAACCACGATAATGCAACACTTATAAGAAACAAGTATAGACAGCTGGTCTTTGAGTTGCAGAGGAAAAAACTTATTTATCTCGATGAGGACAACCTTGACGAGAAGAGTCAGCAGACTCTAGCCGATTTGGCAGGAGTTGATACCGATAAATTCAACACTCTGCTAATAAGATTAAAAGCCATAGAGGATGATGAATTTGACATCATGTCGATTAGAGACAAGGAGAGTAAGCGACTGATTGATATGATGAACAAGATGATCGATAATATGTAAAAAACAATATAATTATGGATACTTATAACAGAATTGACCTGACCGACTTTCAAGCAAAGGTGAGTCAGATACGTGAAGCAATAGCTGGCGTTATTGTGGGACAGGAGATGGCAGTAGACCTTATCCTCACCGCAATGATTGCCGACGGACATGTGCTGGTAGAAGGCGTGCCAGGAGTGGCAAAGACGTTGCTCGCCAAACTCATGGCAAAACTTGTGAATGCCGATTTCAAGAGAATCCAGTTCACCCCCGACCTAATGCCGAGCGATGTGCTGGGTACCAACGTCTTTAATGTGAAGAGTCAAGAATTTGAGTTTCACCCAGGACCAGTATTCTCTCAAATTATTCTCGTTGACGAGATAAACCGCGCTCCCGCCAAGACACAGTCGGCGCTGTTTGAGGTAATGGAGGAGAGGCAGTGCACGGTTGATGGCGTCACTCGCGCCATGTCGCCGCTATATTTAGTGCTTGCCACGCAAAATCCTGTGGAGCAAGAAGGCACCTATCGGTTGCCCGAGGCTCAACTCGACCGCTTCATGATGAAAGTGAATATGGGCTACCCTGCCTATAACGAGGAGATAGAGATTTTGCGGCGTCATCACGAGAATGCCAATTTGGTAAAACTTGAGAACATCACTCCTCTCCTCTCGGTGGAGAATGTGCTTCAAATGCGCGAGATGCTCAAAAGTGTGGTGGTAGATCCCTCCCTGTTGCAATACATCGCTCAGATTACTCAGCAAACTCGCGTGAGCCAGGCGATACAACTTGGAGCCTCGCCACGTGCCTCAATCTGCATCTTGCAATGCGCTAAGGCTTATGCTCTGCTGCAAGGCCGCGACTTTGTCACCCCCGACGACATCAAGACCATCGTCCCCGCAGTGCTCGACCATCGCCTCATCCTCACCGCCGATGCCGAGATGCAAGGCTTCAACGTGAAGAAACTCACACAACTCCTGCTCGACAAAATCGAGGTGCCTAAGTAAATGCCCTTTGCGTAGTTTAGTGTTTAGAGTTTAGTGCCGTTGCGCCAAGAACAATACTCAATACTTGACACTTAAAACTTAACACTTAATATAGTATGTTTATCACTCGTCGTTTTTATGTGCTCCTGGCTATTGTAATCCTGCTGTTTTTAGCGGGATTCCGATGGGACCTCTGCTACACTTCCGCCTGGGTTGCTTTGGCAATCATGGGTGCGGCGCTTATCATCGAGTGTTGCATGCTTTACTATAAGAGGGGAATTAGTTCCAGCCGCCTTTGTGCCGAGCGCTTCTCTAACGGCGAGGACAATGAAGTGAAAATCTCGGTAGACAACGGATTTCCATTTAAGGTCAATCTCAAAGTCATCGATGAGTCACCAGTGATTTTCCAGCGGCGCGACAACACCTATGTCACCTCGCTCCGCTCAAAGCAGGGAAAGACGATTATCTATAAGTTGCGTCCCGTGAAGAGAGGTGTCTATTCCTTCGGCAAGATTAGAGTCTTTGCCTCAACTATTATAGGCCTTATGCAACGGCGCTTCACCTGTGGTGATGAGCAGGACATAAAAGTATATCCCAGTTTCCTGCTACTCAACAAGTTTGAGTTGATGGCCATTAGTGACAACCTCAATGATGTGGGAATCAAGAAAATACGCCGCATTGGCAACAACACCGAGTATGAGCACATCAAGGACTATGTGAGTGGCGATGACTTCCGCACCATCAACTGGAAAGCCACTGCGCGCCGCAACAAACTCATGGTAAACGTCTATACCGACGAGAAGTCGCAGCAAGTGGTCAATGTCATCGACAAGGGCCGAGTGATGCAGCAGACGTTTGCCGGAATGACTTTGCTCGACTATGCCATCAATGCCTCGCTAGTGCTGAGCTATATCGCTATGCACAAAGAGGATAAGGCGGGACTAATCACCTTTGAGCGGGAGTTTGACTCCTACCTCCGCCCTGAGCGCAACAAGGGCCACATGCAGGAGATTCTTGAGAATCTATATCATCAGGAGACCACATTTGGCGAGAGTGATTTCTCGTCGCTATGCATCAATGTTAAGAGATTTATCACAAAACGCAGCCTACTGGTCGTTTACACCAATTTCTTGGGAACTAACGCTCTGGAGCGGCAGTTGCCTTACCTCAAGCAGCTAAGCCACAACCATGTGGTGCTGGTGGTGTTCTTTGAGGACACCGAACTCGCCGAGTATAGCAAGTCGCCAAAGCGCGACATGCAGGACTACTACTGCCATGCCGTGGCCGAGAATTTTGTCTATGAGAAACAGGCGATTGTCGCCACTCTTAGGCAGAATGGAATCTATGCCCTACACACCGCCCCCGAGCGATTGACAGTAAACGTCATCAACCGCTACCTGGAAATGAAAGCCGCGCATATGTTCTAACGCCAACAATATCCCAAAAAACAACTATTTACTAAAAAAGCGGCTGGGAACTGTCCCAACCGCCTGTGCAGATCGCAACTTTAACCCTACTTTGTTAGGGCTTGCGTCATGAAATATTATTTCATCTTTACCGAAGCGATGAGGCTCATGAGAATCTTCTCGGCTTCAGCCTCTTTGTCGGCTGGGCATTTCATCGATCCCATTATGCACTTGGTTCCTTCAAGAACTTTAGTGTAGGATAAATCAACCAAGTCATCATTAGTCACGCGGCGCAGAGTCAACAGATTGCCGTCGATTACTGGCTCACCGATTTCTTTGTAGTCGCTCTGATTTACAAGCTTTCCAAAATCACCTGCCTCCTTTAATCCGTCAACACCTGGTCCCTCTGCATCGAAATTAATGCTGAATGCCATAGATTCGTCGGCCGACTTAACATTGAGAACGTCTTCGCTAGAAAAAGTCTCTTTCCAGTCCTTAGGATAAGAAATAGTGTAGCTCTTGCCTTCATAGGTGTTGCCATCTTTGATTTCCTCAACACTCTGGGCCGATTCAGCCGATTCGCTAGAACTCTTGTCTTTGTTGCCACCCGAGCAAGCCACCAAGCTCATTGATAGAGCAACTGCTGCGATAAAAAATAATTTCTTCATAATCTCTTAAAGTTTTTTACCTCCTGCTCTAACGGTTCAGCGCGATGCCGGGAGCGAGGTGGTGATTAATTTGTTATAAAATATTAGGCGAAGGCGCTGACTCCACCCTGTGTTATATTAATACTTAAATGCAAGTTTTACGTTTGTGTCGCTCACTTCGAGGGTGGCGGTGGTGCCTTCTACTATGGGCACGTTGCGCTGTGTGTGACCTATGGGGAAGTTGAACGCCACGGGGTAGTCATAGGGAGCTACCATATCATGAATCATGTCATACATCGCCGAGGTGTCGTCGCCACGGTGCTTGGTGAATTGTCCCACAATGAGTCCTGCAAGGCGAGGCAAGATGTCGGCAAGTTTTAGATGATAGAGCAGCCGCTGCACCTGATATACCTGCTCTGCCACATCTTCGATGAAAAGGATGTTTCCTGGTTTGATGAGATTGTAGGGTGTTGCCAGCAGCCCCATAATCACAGCCAAATTACCACCAGTAATGGTTGCGGTAGCAATGCCGTTGCGGTTGTGGATATGCGGCGATTCGTTATAAGTGGGCAGACCCTTGCCCGTGATAATGTTATAGTTGATGTGGTTGGTCTCGTTTTCATTATCGTAGAGCGTGAGATGCTTCGCCATTGGCGAATGGATGCTCACCACGTTAGCATGGTGCCAGGCGGCGTGGAGTGCCGAGATGTCGCTGAAGCCAATAAGCCACTTGGGGTCGCGGGCGAGTTGGTCAAGGTCAAGATGCTCAAGCAGATGCACTGCGCCATAACCACCACGGCTGCACAAAATCGCTCTCACCTGCGGGTCGTTAAGCGCCTCCTGCAAGTCACTGAGGCGGTGCTGTGCTGGCGCGCTGTGCGAGACCACTCCATAGGCTGTAAATTCCTCCTTGCAATATTTTCCCACCACAGGCATGAACCCCCATTTCTCGATAGCACGCACGGCGCCATCCACCCTCTCGGAAAGCACGGTCCCCGAGGGTGAAATAATGGCAAACTTATCGCCTGGTTTGAGAAATGGAGGGATAATCATATTGAGTAAGTTATAAGTGTTAAGTGTCAAGTGTTAAGTGCCCACACCTCAAATTGTTGAAGAAAATTAAACTTAACACTTATGACTTAACACTTAAAGTTTATCCTGTGACTTGAACGGTGATGCCTGTTTCTGCCTCTATGTGGCGGGCGATGCGTTTAAGATCTTCTACGGGCACTTTTTGCAGGTGCTCCTCGGGAGTCTTGCGATCAATTGTGTAGAGCATTATTTCCCGTGGATTGATGGCGAGGTAGGCGTTGATGAGTGCATCAATCTCGGCATCGGTGGTGTTATCAATAATCTGCCCTTCATGCTCGCCGCGCACCATCATGGTCTGCACGATGCACTTACCGCCAAAGGCTTTCAGGTCCTCGATGATGCCTACTGGCAGTACGTTGGGCGAGGTGGGACGGTTAATCATGCGCATGGTGCGCGCCACAGCGCTGTCAAGCTTGAGGATGTTGTTGTCAACCATTTTCAGCGCTGCAATCACATTGGGCCTGCCAGCCATTGTGGCATTGCTAAGCACCGACACTTTAGCCTCAGGGAAAAACTGGTTGCGCAAGTTTATCACGTCGTTCACAATCTCCTTGAAATTTGGGTGCAGGGTTGGCTCGCCGTTGCCCGAGAAAGTTATCACGTCAAGTGTTTCGCCAGCCTCGTGCATGGCTTTTAGTTTGCTCCTGAGTTGTTTTTTCAGCGTCTCACGCTTTGCCACACCTGTGGTGCCTGGACCCTGGGCATTATATCCCGCCTCGCAGTAAAGGCAGTCGAAGGAGCAAATCTTGCCGTCGTTAGGCATAAGATTGATGCCTAATGAAGTGCCCAGTCGGCGACTGTGAATGGGACCAAATATTGTGCTTGTGAAAAGAACTGTTTGCATAATTCTATTAAAAAAAGATTTTATCTTACAACCTTAGTAAACACTGGTTTTTCACCATTGACAACAATCACATAGACATTCATCTCCCTTGGTGGACGCATAGCAATGTTTGGGTCAATTGGCCCCTCTCGCTTTTCGGTGGCAGTGAACAGGTATTCAGTGCCATCGGGAATGACGCGCGATGCCACTGTAGTAGCTTTAGCGTTCATCATTGGGTAATCATCCACTGCGGCATCAAAAATGGCCTCATCATCCTTGCTCACTAGATTTGGTTCAGTAAAGTCTCCAAGTTTCACATACTCACCTTTGAGGAATCCGCTTGCTTTGAGAAACTGATCAACCTCCTTGGGCATGGCAGCCATGCGTGCTGCGCGCACTCCGTAGCCCTCAAGAATCTCTGCGTTTGGCTGCTTGGATGCAAGATTCATTACGCTTGACTCCAAACCTCCGCTACCGAATGTGCAGAACGGCACCACTTTCTTGCCACTGAGGTCTACCCTGTTGAGAAACGCCTCAACAGGAGGAGCATAAGTGCCAAACCAAATGGGATAACCCAAGAAAATCACGTCATATTTTGAAATGTCGGCTTTCAGTGGCTTATTCTCGGGAACAATACCTGCCTGCTGCTCATTTTTGCAACGTTCTATTGTTTCTTTAAAATCACCACTATAGGGGTTCATTGATACTATTTCCTCAATATCGGCATTGAGTTTTGTGGCGATTTCTTGTGCTACCGCCTTAGTGTTTGAGGTTTGCGAATAATAAAGCACCAGCACCTTTTGTGCTTGCGCAGTAAGACCGCAAGAAAAAGCCATTGCTATTCCCATAATCAATTTTATTGTTTTCATAATTATTGTGTTTTTAAGTTGTTGAATAGTTCGATATATTGTTGTGCAATTTTTGATGCGGCAAATTTTCGCTCTACTTCGACGTGGAGGAACTCGCGCGACACATTGGCGGATATCGCCCACTCAATTCCTGATGCCACGCTTGCCGGGTCTTTATAGTCAGCGATATAGCCAGTCTTAAGGTGCTCCACGATGTCGGCTTGACCACCTTTGCCGAAGGTAACTGGCAGGCATCCGCTCGCCTGGCCTTCGATGAGGGTTCCTGGCAGGTTCTCGTAGAGAGCTGTTGATAGTACAATATCGCTGTGACGATAAAGTTGGCTGAGTTTCTCGGTAGAACCAATCGAGCCAAGATAAGTGCAGGGAATCTCTATCTTGTCGAGCAGCGACTTATCATGCAGGTCGCCATAAAGCACTAGGTGAATCTTGCCCGCCAACTCAGGTTTGTTGCGGGCGATGTATTGTGTGGTCTCGATAAGTTCCTTGAAGCCTTTAACCTCCACATCAAGTCGCCGCGCGCCCATGACAAGTATCTTCTTGTCAGCAGGAATGCCCTCAATCTCACCGCTAAGTCTGCTATAGTCAAAATCATTAATTGGGAAGGCGTTGTAGATAACGCTTAGGTTGCTATTGCTCATCGTTTTGCTCTGACGGCAGCAATCGGCGAGCCAATGGCTCACTGCCACGAAATGGATGGGCACTTGCTCATAAAGTTTGCGCTTCTTCTCTTGAATCTTGGTGGAGAGGTCATCTCCCTTAGTCTCAAGCAGTGGGCAGCTGTGGCAATGGTCTTTATATCGCTCGCAGTCGAAGGAGTAGTGGCACACACCAGTGCAGTTCCACATATCGTGCATGGTCCACACTATAGGTTTGCCGCTATCTGCCAGTTTCTTGATGCTCTTGAGCGACATGGTGCCCTGGTTTACCCAGTTGAGGCACACCACGTCGGCATCCTTCACCCAAGGATGAGTAGCAATATTGATTCCGTGAGAGCCGGTGTCAATCTTGAAGAGAGTGTCACGCCTGAAGCCATTGCGCATGAATACCCCCAGCCGCTCGGCAAGGAAGCGCCACTTGTTGCCCCATTTGCCGCCCATCACGCCCACTAGCGGGTCATCGCTCTGCTTATCGATGACGAGCATGCGTGCGTCAACACCAGCCTCCTGAAGCGCATGAGCGAGCCTGAGCGACACTATTGCCGCCCCACCCTGCATGTCGCTATGATTGACAATTACTACTCTCATTCTAGCGGTAAATCAACTTTCTCGCCGTTTTGTTTCACAATCTTTGCAGGATTGCCTGCCACAGTGCAGTTGCTAGGGACATCGCAGTTCACCACCGCTCCGGCACCGATGGTGGCATTGTCGCCTATCGTCACCCCGCCAAAGACGGTGGCACCGGTAAAAATCTTCACATTGTTGCCAATGGTGGGACGGTTGCCCTGCTTGTCGTTGCCCAGTGTGACCAACTGCAGGCAGTAAAAGTTATCACCAATGCTCTCGGCGTTGAGATAGGTGGCGTAGTTATGCTCAAAATGGCAACCCTCCCCTATGCGTGGGCACCAGATGTTGAGAGTGCGCTCGGGGGGCAGCAGCCACTTGATAAAGAACGACCTGTACTCGCCCATGCGGTAATAGAACAAGTTGCGGAACACGCGCTGACGGGTGCACACCTTAATGAAAGTTTTCACTCCCCCGTCGCCCTCGCCATATTTGCAAAGGTCACGGTCAATGACCTTTTTGTGACAGAGATAAAGAGCGATGTGGGGCAACATCCTAAGCGATGACGCCGACAGCAGTGCAAATTGAGTGTAAGGGTTCATAATACAAGTTCGTCAAGTTTCTAGACTGCAAAAGTAATTAAAATCTTTTATAATGCCAAGAATGAATGTCAGTAAAAAATAAATGCCCAGCCACTTTGCGCGACTGAGCATTTTGATAGGTTTGTGCAGCATTGCCCTTAGTGGGCAAAGACCGTGTAATTTTGCATGTAGGGATTTCTTGACAGATATAGATATCCACCCTTGGTGTCAAAGTAGAACGTGTCATGACCTCCACCGTAATAGTAGATTGTCACATAATCGCGGTACTCATCCCATTCAAAACCGTAAGAGTTCCAGTAGCCATAATCATCATAGCATGACAGGGTTCCTGTACCATCGGTGCTGAAGTAGATTTCCCAGTAATCAATGTCGGTAGTGTAGATGGGATAACGCGAATAGCCCTCCACTCCCTCTACAGCATACCAGTGATAGCCCGAGAGAACCGACCAAAAGTGCCTTGTGTCGCAGGAACTCAATCCCACTAACATCACTGCGAGCAATAGAGTAATACTTAATTTTTTCATATACTTGATATTTTTGAGTTAATAATCTGGATGTTGCGATATTGTTTGCAAAGGTAACAAAATCTTTTTGTTTTACTACCATTTATCGCCACTTTTTATCCTTTGACAGGAATATTTCCCCAAAAGTTTAAAATTTCACTAAAAAATTTGGTCATAATAAATATTTATCGTAAATTTGTATTCTTGATAATCAACTAGTTAAATATTTATTCACTTTAAAACAAAATTGACTGACATGAAAAAATGGAAATGCACTGTATGTGGCTACATACATGAAGGCGAGAACCCACCCGAGGAGTGCCCATTGTGCGGCGTTGGACCCGAAGACTTCGAGGAAATTGTAGAATAGTTAATGCATAATTAAGGACAACATGAACATCGTTCACATTCACGATTACGTTCACATTCACGATTACGTTCACAATTCACGATTTCAAAAACAATCAACTAATAACTAAAAACTAATCAAATCAATTATGGCAAAGAAATGGATATGCACAGTGTGCGGTTATGTTCATGAGGGTGACACACCTCCCGAGAAGTGTCCACAATGTAAACAACCAGCCGAGAAGTTCAAAGAACTCAAGGAAGATGAGGAAGTGGCTTATGCTGCCGAGCACACCTTGGGCGTAGCAAAGGGCGTTGACCCCGAGATTCTCGCAGGTTTGAAGGCACACTTCGAAGGCGAATGCTCGGAGGTAGGTATGTATCTGGCAATGTCACGCCAGGCCGACCGCGAGGGTTATCCCGAAATTGCCGAAGCTTTCAAGCGCTATGCCTTTGAGGAGGCTGAGCACGCTGCTAAGTTTGCCGAGTTGCTCGGCGAGGTGGTTTGGGACACCAAGACCAACCTTGAGAAGCGTGCCGCTGCCGAGGCTGGAGCATGCGAGGACAAGTTCCGCATCGCCAAGCTCGCTAAGCAGCAGAACCTCGACGCCATCCACGACACTGTTCACGAGATGGCACGCGACGAGGCCCGTCACGGACAAGGCTTTACTGGCCTGTTGAAACGCTACTTCGGCAAGTAATCCCTCTAGGACAAATCCACACAGATTTTCAAGGCGTGATGCACACTAGCACCACGCCTTGATATTTTTGGGTGGAAAAATTTGGAAAAGTGGTTGAAAATTCAGTAATTTGCAGAACAAAACTCCGAAATTTCCTGTAAAATATGGAGTACAACTCCGAATTTTACTGCAAAATACGGGGATTTAACTTTTGTCTTCACAACAAATATTACATAATTTTTAATAATTGCTATATCTATGAGTAATAACTTAAAACGCATTCTTGACTTTAACAGTCTTAGCGACAGCATATTCCTCTTTGGGGCTCGTCAAACTGGCAAAACCACTTTGCTACTTGAGCGTTTTCCTGATGTACCTTATTATGACCTTCTTGAAACTGATACTTTTGAGAGACTTCAACGAAATCCATCACTTTTACGTCAGGAGTTGATGACTTTACCCGATGAGTCTTGGGTTGTGATTGATGAAATTCAGTTGATTCCTATGCTTCTCAACGAGGTACATTGGTTGATGACTCGCAAAAATATGAAGTTTGTGCTTAGCGGTTCAAGTGCCCGTAAGTTGCGGCGGCGTGGCGTCAACACACTTGGCGGCAGGGCGACCAGGGCTGTACTTTATCCTCTCGTGAGTGCTGAGATTCCTGACTTCAACATTCTCAAAGCAGTGAATCAGGGTATGCTTCCTCGTCATTACATGGCTAGCGATGTAGAGATAAAAGACCGCTTGCAAGCTTACGTCTCGGTTTATCTCAAAGAGGAAATCAAAGCAGAGGCGCTGGTGCGAAACCTCAGCACTTTCAACAGATTTCTTGAAGTCGCAGCTTTAACTAATGGTGAGATGATGAACTACAATAACATTGCAAGGGAGTGTGGTGTTGACAGCAAAACGATAAAAGAATATTTCTCAATCCTTTTCGACACATTGATTGGTTACGAAGTTCCAGCCTATCAAAAGCATATAAAGCGCCGACTAACCCAATCTTCAAGGTTCTATTTCTTTGACGTGGCAATACCTTCTTATCTAACAAGAAAAGGATATTTGCAGCCTGGATCTGCTGACTTTGGTCATGCCTACGAGCATTTGATGATTCAAGAGATAATAGCCTATCTTGGGTATAACAAGAAGGAAAACGCTCTTTCTTATTGGCACACATATACAGGGTTGGAAGTAGATGCTGTGCTTGGCGATGCAGAGGTGGCTATAGAGTTTAAATCAAGAACAGAGATTCAAAATAATCACCTAAAAGGATTGCGCGCATTTAAAGAAGAGCATCCCAAGTCACGACTTATAGTAGTATCGCTAGACCCCAAACCACGACAGTGGGGAGATGTGGAAATCATGCCAGCGCAAGTATTTTTAAAAAAGCTGTGGAACAAAGAAATTTTTTAACTTGCAAGTATATAATCTATCAAACATAGCAAAAACCGCAACACAGTCTCCTTTTTGACTGCATTGCGGTTTATTGTTTTGATATGTTAATGGATTTCTTATCCTATCATTTCAGCCTATTTTTCAGTTTCAGGATTCTCTCGCTGGACTGGTGGATGCGCTCATAGGGGACTTTGCCTGTTTTTACTAAGTCAACTATGATATCCACTAGTTTGAAAGGTCGGTCGGCCTCAAAGCCAGTATCGATGTTGTTGCCCACGAGGAGGATGTCAGCGCCAGCGTTGATGGCGAGGGCGAGAGCATCCGAAATTGTGTACTTAGCGAGGATACCTTCCATATACATGTCGTCGGTGACTATAACTCCATCGTAGTGGAGATTGTCGCGCAGCAGCTCTGTAAGTATTTTGTGCGATAGTGTGGCGGAATAGTCAGGATCAAGACGGCGGTTGTAGATGTGGGCTGTCATCACCACGTCAACCTTATTCTTGGCGATGAGCTGCTCAAACGGCACGAGTTCTTTTGGATCCCAAGTGTCGGTGACATCCACTAGGCCCTCATGTGAGTCGCCCAGCGCGCTACCATGGCCTGGGAAGTGCTTCACGGCACATAACACGCCATATTTATAATGAGCGTCGAGAAACCAGCCAGCATGGCGAATAATCACATCCACGTTATCGGAGAAACAGCGCTTGAAGTGTCCCAGATGTGGACCATCCTCACGATGAATGTCAAGTACTGGGGCGAGGTTGAGGTTTACGCCACATTCTTTCATCTCCTGGGCGATGCGCATAGCGTAATAGAGCGTGGTGTCGCGGTTGTCAACGGTACCCAAATAAAAGGGTTTTACTGTGGGTTTGAAGCCATATTCTGGCTTGAGACGGCACACCATGCCACCCTCTTGGTCGGCCGCGATAATCAGTGGCTCGTCGGCATAGCGCTGCAACTGTGATGAGAGCTTCGTGAGGCGCTCTTTACTAGTCACATTGCGGGTGCCTATTTTGCGCGGACCGTCTTGAGTGAGGTCAACATCAAAGAGCACGATGCTCCCAACGTGGAGGTCACGCACATAGCGCGCTGCGTCGCTGTTGTCGTCGATACGGTCGCCACGGAATCCAACCATTAGCATACGCGCCGCTTCACGACGGAGAATTGAATCGTTGGGCAGTGATTGCTGCGCCATTAAAGGAAAAAATGCCAGCACAGCGAGTACTGGCATTATGAGAAGTCTTTTGTTCATATAGGGTTAGTAATTTAATCGAAGAAAAAGAAGAAAAACGCAGCTGCCCATTCACGGCTCATTCCCTCGACATAGCCTAAGCAGCTGTGGTTAGAGTTCTCCACGCGGCCATCGCTGCGCACATAGCCTATGCAGCTGTGGTTGCTGTTCTCGATGCGGCCGTCGCTGCGGATGTAGCCCTCACAGCTGTGGTTGGAGTTCTCCACGCGACCATCGCTCCGGATGTAACCGATGCAACTATGGTTACTGTTCTCCACACGGCCATCGCTGCGGATGTAACCGATGCAGCTATGGTTTGGGTTCTCTACACGACCATCGCTGCGGATGTAGCCCACAGTGCTGTGGTTGCTGTTGCGGATGGTCTGCGCGCTACCACCCATAGAGCAGAGCGCCAGAATCATCACCACGAGAATATATTGTAGGTTTCTCATACTTTTAAAAGTGTTAAGTTCAAAGTCTTCATTAACCCTTAATCATTACTCTTCACACAGCGAGCCTACTTAAAGAAATCAAAGAAGTAGTAGGCAGCGACTCGTTGGATGGAGATGCCGTTGGCATATCCCAGCACTTCGCCGGCAGGATTAGTCACCTTGCCGCTCTTTACCTCGATATAACCGAGCACATTGCTCTCGCCATCGTTTACCGAACCGTCGGCATTGATATAGCCAATGCGCTCTCCTGCTTTGTTGAAGATCTGCATCTTGTTGTCAATGCGTCCCACGTTCTTGTTTTTAGCGTTAGCGATAGTGCCGTCGTTGTTGAAGTAGCCAATGGGATCATAGTTGATGTTGCGCACAGTACCGTTGGCTGCGATTTTCCCCACAATGTTGTAGTTGGCGTCACGCAAATCTTGTGCCACGGCGCTGCTGATGCCCATTATAAGGAACATAACGGCTACCATAATGATATTTCTAGTTAAAGTCTTCATCGCTGTCAAAAATTTAAGTGTTAGACAATTCTCACTGCAAATTTAAGCACTTTTTTTGAAAATGATGATATTTATATATAAAAAATGCTTTGTCTCTTAGACTTGGGGTTTGGTGCAAGGTTTATTTGATAATTGAATAATTATTACCGATTATTCACAAGAAATCACCACCTTTAGATAAAATAGGCTACGTTTCGGCATAAAAAATAAAAAACTTCGTTTATTATTTTGTTCTGCTCTCAACTTGCACTAATTTTGTGCTATGAATGACGATTTTCTATCCAGGACGCGGATGCTGCTGGGCGAGGAGGCGCTATTAAAACTAGCATCAAGCCGTGTGGCGGTATTTGGTGTAGGTGGCGTTGGAGGCTATGCCGTCGAGGTGCTGGCTCGCAGCGGCGTGGGGGCTATCGACCTCTACGACAACGATGTGGTTAGTGCAAGTAACGTGAACCGACAAATTATTGCCACCACCAGCTCGGTAGGTCGCTATAAGGTTGACGTGGCTGTGGAGCGTGTACTAGACATAAACCCTAGTTGTATAGCACGCGGATTCAAGATGTTTTATGTGGTGGCCAATGCCGACGAGGTGGACCTCTCGCAGTATGACTACGTGGTTGACTGCATCGACACCGTGAGCGCCAAGATGGAACTGGTGCGACGCTGCTCACGATTGGGAGTGCCCATAATTTGCAGTATGGGAGCAGCCAACAAACTCGACGCCAGCGCGTTCCGTGTAGCCGACATTAGCGAGACCGACGTTGATCCCTTGGCGCGCATCATGCGAAAGAAGCTGCGCAAGGAGGGCATTGAGCATTTCAAGTGCGTGTTCAGCACCGAGAAGCCCTGCAAACCGCTAGAACCAGGCGTTGATGCCGAGTCAGGCAAGCGACCTGTGCCAGCCAGCAATGCCTGGGTCCCTGCCGCCGCAGGAATAGTGCTAGGCGGAGAGGTAGTTCTGGATTTGGTTAAAGGTAAAATAGTTTAACGGTTATAGTTTTAATTGTGCATTGAGAATTATGCATTGTGCATTTGCATTAAAATAGCTGCCAACCTTTGGGCGGTGTTGTTGACTTCCTCCTCGCTCTCGAGATAGGTGGAGTCGAACTGTAATTGCGCTTCCTCATAGAAAGGTGTGCGCGCCTCAAGACCTCTAGTCACCGCTTCCATTATCTCCTCATTGTTCATGTCGTTAAGCAATGGACGCTTACTGCGTTGCTCGGGCAATACAAGACGCGATATGATGCGCTCCACGCTTGTGCGCAGCCACACTGTAACGCCCAGGCGATTCATCAGTTCCATGTTGCCAGCCTGCAGCGGAGTGCCGCCACCACACGCCACAATAGTGTCGCCACCGCATGCCGCCACCTCCTCAAGCGCCTCACGCTCCAACTCACGGAAACGCGCCTCGCCACAGGTCATGAAAATCTCTTTGGCAGTCATTCCTTCCTTTTCTTCAATATACAGGTCCAAGTCCACAAACTGCCACCCAAGAACCCGCGCCAGCGGCTCCCCAAGAGTGGTCTTCCCACAACCCATATATCCTATAAGAAACACTGGCTTCATAGAGAAAAATAATTAATTGTTTCTTTGTTTTTGACTATGCAAAAGTACAAAAATTTAAAGACAATCTACTTTAAATCTTCACAAAAACATTTTTTCGCACCTCAATTGCGACAAAATGAGATTTTTGTTGTATATTTGTAATTATATTGAGTAATAATATAAAAAATCTATTATGACATATTCAGAATTAGAAGAGAGCAAGAAACGAAAAACAGCCGAAGTTCACTTGCACAAGGGAGATTTAAATAATCTTCCTGAAGGAAAAATCTTTTGTTGTGTTGGCGACGTAGATAAAACAATGCCTCTTGGATATTGTATGTGGTTTGATTATGATAGTTGTTGGGTAGGATATAGAGATGATGTGGTTGACCAAATATATGAAGCCGATGACATACAGCCATTACTTGGAACCGAATGGGAGCTTTTCTATGCCAACGAAGAAGATTTCAAGGGAGTGCCATTAATGCTATTTTTCGAAGTATGTATTTGTTATGAGCATGATTTTTATAGTCTAAAAGAGATTATAGAAGATCGTTGCCTTGGTTTTGAGGAATCTAATGGAGAATCTTTTTTGGAGTCCCTTGTCCCATCAGAATATCCGTTTGACATTAAAGTTTTCGATGATG
>JAGCRW010000013.1 GCA_017964485.1 Muribaculaceae bacterium
ATTACATGGAACTGATGAATCTTGTTGACGATGGAGAAAGTTAAGATTGTTCTTGATGCTGATGTAATTCTTCATTTCAGTAAGGCTGGCCGTTTATCCATTTTGCCTGATATTTTACCTGAATATGATTATATTGTGCTCGACTACGTGCGTGACGAACTCAGAGGTGACGCTAAAGAGCAGATGGATAAGATGGAAGCATGGATGAAAAAGATTAAAACTATACCTTTTGTTCCACATGGAGAAATGATGCGAGAGTACATTCTGCTAAACAAAACCAAAGGTAAAGGCGAGAGCGCTTGCATGGCTTATTGTCGGTTTACTAATAACGTAATTGGCAGTAGCAATCTTAAAGACATCAAGGATTATTGCATACTAAACAAAATTGCCTATCTCACCACCACCGACTTCCTGTATTATGCATATACTCGCAAAATCCTGACAAAGAAAGATTGCGAAGATTTTGTGAGTGCTGTGCTGACCAAAGGCAGCCGTATTCCGCAGATTGACATCACAACATATACTCCAAACACACTTATTTGAAGCAAATATAAATTACCTAATTCACAATCTTCTTAATTCTCTATATAAACTAAAATGAAAACAATATGAAACATATCATTACATTTATCATCGCTTTTATGATTTGCTTCTCCATAAATGCTGAGGTGAGAATCCATATGGAGAAGGATGGGGGAGTTTACAAAGTTCCATGTAAGGTCAATGGATTAAAGATGAAATTCATTTTTGATACGGGCGCATCAACGGTGTGTATGTCTTCTGCATATGCTGAGATGATGCTAGAGAATGGCTATCTTGACAAATCTGATATTAAAGGGACCTCCAAGTCAAGCATTGCAGATGGAAGTGTAATTGATAATATTGTAATTAACTTGAGAGAGGTTGAAATTGCAGGGCTAACTATTGAAAATGTTTCTGCTGTTGTTGTACCTACTCAGAATGCTCCTCTTCTTCTTGGACAATCAGTAATACAAAAGTTGGGCAGAGTTTCTATTGATGGGGAAGATCTGGTTATTCATAATGCGAACATATATACAGAAAAAGAATTAGACTCTTTTTATGATAAGGCAGTAAGTCTTTATTTTGATGGGATTTGGACAGAAGCACTAAAGTATTTTAAAATTGTATATGATTCTTGGGGAGAAGAAACAAATCCATGGGTATTATATTTTATGGGTGTTTGCTACTCCAATCTTGATGATATAGATTCATCTATTAAATGTCATTTGAAAGCAGTTGAAATGGATGAAGGCAATAATGATGAAAGGATTCTATACGAAGCAAATTGTAAATTGTGTTCACTTTTTTTTATGAAAGAAGATTTTTATAAGTCATTAGAATATGCACGGTTAAAGCTAAAATATGCTATCAATGATTCAGAAAGAGCAGAATCCTATAGTGATATAGGTTCTAGTTATTATCAATTGAACAATTGTACAGAAGGATTATCATATTTTGATAAATCAATAAAGGCATTTAAGTCTATACTTAAAAAAAGAAAATTAAATACCATTGAAGCATGGAATTATGTCCTATCATATTCAACTAAGGGAAGTATATTAGCAGACTTACACAGATATGATGAGGCTATAGAAACTTATATGATAGGGAAAAAAGTAGTAGAACAATATAAAAATGAAAGGTTCTATCATAATCTTATTGATAGATTTAATAAGGGTTTGGCTGATTGCTATCAGGAATTGGCAAAATAAACACATGATAATATCATAATTACAATAATAATGTGGACAAAAAGAATTTTAATTATAGCAACAGTTCTCTTATCTATAGCTCTTGTTTTATATTTGATTGTTTTTCATTCAGGACTAAGTACCAATCATGAGGAATGGGGTAGCTTTGGAAGCTATATAGGTGGAATAGGTGGCATAGTTCTTTCTTGTTCTCTATTTTACTATACATATACGATAGATAAAGAGCATAGAGAAATGAAGAAAAACACTCAAGTTCTTAAACTAATAGACGTAGTTGGAGAATCATTAGCATACATTGAAAAGTGGAAAAATCTCAATTCTAATTTGAATAGTGAAAGCATTTATGCTAGAGGCACAGATATATATGAACAAATGAAAAATGAGAGAGACCAATTAGAAATAAAATTGTGGACTAATTATAAAACAACTCAAGTTTTAGCCAATCATCTCTTGAAAATAGATCTTCCTTATGTTGACGCCTTGTACAAAACCGAAGAGCACTTTAATGAGGTTTTTAATAGTATTAAGAAAAATATCAACTTTGAAAATAATTAAAGGTCATCTTTCGATGACCTTTTCAGTGCGCCTGATAGGACTCGAACCTACACAACTTACGTTACTAGATCCTAAGTCTAGCGCGTCTACCAATTTCGCCACAGGCGCTTGTGGTGGCAACATGCATGCTGTGTTGTCATGTGCCTCGATAATTTGATAAAATGCTCACGCTCGCAAGTTTTTTATCAAGCTCAAAACTTTGCCTCGCTTAATCGCATTTTTGCGGGTGCAAAGGTAGTGCTTTTTTCCTAATACGCCAAGAGTTTGTCTTATTTTTGTTTATTTTTCAAAAAAAACTCTCATTTGTGAAATTTTTTTGCCACTTGTTGCGTCTAATACATGAAAGGTGGTGACAAATGCTCTTTGCAGCAGAGAAAAAAAGCGAAAAAGTGCTGCAGTTTTCGGCAATAATCACTATTTTTGCACAGGAATTCAAAAATATAATTAACTATAAAACAATAATTCATTATGACAAGACTAAAGAAGATCTTGGTTCTGGCAGCTGTAGTGCTTCCTATGCTCAGCGTTAGTGCCCAGAACGAGAAACACGGTTTGAACCGTGCCGACATGGATTTAACAGTAAATCCAGGTGACGATTTTTATCAGTATGCCGGTGGTGGCTGGATGAAGGCCAACCCGCTGAAACCCGAGTACCCGAGCTTTGGCGTGTTTAACGAACTTGCCGAGAAGAACCGCGACCAGTTGAAGGAGCTCTTCGACAACCTCGCAAACGAGACTCACGCCAAAGGCAGCAACGGCCAGAAGGTTACCGACCTCTATGCTCTTGCAATGGACAGCGTGCGCCGCAATGCCGATGGCACTAAGCCCATCCAGCAGGACCTCGCCGACTTGCAGGGCTTTAACCGCGCCACATTTACCGAGTTCATTGCTTATCAGCACATGTTCCTGGGCAACCCATTCTTCGGCATTGGTGTAGAGGCCGACCTTGCCAACAGCGCCGTGAACACCATGTATCTGAGCGCTGGCTCTATGAGTCTGCCCGACCGCGACTACTACCTCAAGACCGACGCCGAGAGCAAGAAAATTCAGCAGAAGTATCGTGACTATCTCACTAAGATGTTCATGCTCGCTGGTTATAAGAAGAAAGACGCCCAGAGGGCTACTAAGACCATCTATGACATCGAGTATAAGTTTGCCGAGGCTAGCATGACTCGTGCCGAGCAGCGCGATATCTCCAAGCTTTACAACATTCGCACTATCGACCAGCTTCAGGCCGACTATCCCGCCATCAACTGGGCACGCTACTTCGAGCTCATGGGCGTGAAGAACATCAACTCTGTGATTCTTGAGCAACCTAAGGTGATGGCAGTTGCCAACGACCTGATGACTAACCTCAAGGACCAGGAAATCAAAGACTATGTGGCTGGAATGATTATCACAAGTGCCTCGAGCTTATTAAGCGACGAAGTTGGCGAAACAAGTTTTGACTTCTATGGCCGCACATTGAGCGGAACTCAGGAACGCCAGGCTCGCTGGAAACGCTGCATGAGCATTCCCAATGGCGTGATGGGCGAGGCTGTAGGTCAGCTCTACGTGGAGAAATACTTTGCTGGCGACAGCAAGGACAAGATGGTTAAGCTCATTGGTGACCTTCGCAAGGCTCTCGCCGAGCGCATCGCAGGCCTTGACTGGATGAGCGACCAGACTAAGGTCAATGCCCTCGTTAAGCTCAACTCTTTCACCGTTAAGGTGGGCTATCCCGACAAGTGGAAAGACTACAGCAAGCTCACGGTTGACCCAAGCAAGACTCTCTATGAGAACATGAAAGCCGCTTCGCTGTGGGCAACCAGGCGTAACCTTGAGAAATATGGCAAAGCTGTTGACCGCGAAGAGTGGGGCATGACACCCCAGACCGTGAACGCCTACTACAACCCATTGAACAATGAGATCGTGTTCCCAGCAGCCATCCTGCAAGCTCCATTCTTTGATCCTCAGGCCGACGACGCTACCAACTATGGCGCTATTGGCGTGGTGATTGGCCACGAGATGACTCACGGCTTCGACGACCAGGGCCGCACCTTTGACTATCAGGGCAACTTCACCGACTGGTGGACCGAAGAGGATGCCGAGAAGTTCACTGCCGCTGCCGAGAAGCTCGCTGCACAGTTCGACGCTATCGACTTGGGCAACGGTGAGCATGCCAACGGCCACCTCACACTTGGCGAGAACATCGCCGACCAGGGTGGACTCCGTATCGCATATGACGCTTTCATGAAGACTCCACAGGCTCAGGCTGGCGAGAAAATCGACGGTTTCACTCCCGAGCAGCGCTTCTACTTGAGCTATGGTCGCATCTGGGCCGAGAACAATACTCCAGAGGCAGCTTATCAGCAGACTAAGAGCGACCCACACTCGCTTGGCAGATATCGTGTAAACGCTACTCTGCGCAACATCGACACCTTCTTCAAGGCCTTCGATATCAAGCCCGGCGCCAAGATGTGGCTCGACGAGAACGACCGTACCATCATCTGGTAAAAAGATAAAGTACTAAGGAAAATGTACTGATAACAGGGAATGGCTAGGAATGAATTTTCCTAGTCATTCCTGATTTTTGTGAACTGCTGAAAATGTTGTACCTTTGCAGTTGAAACAAGTATTATCAACTCATGGACATCGACAAAATCATAATTCGGGGCGCGCGGGAGAACAACCTCAAAGACGTGTCGCTCGAGATTCCTAAGCATCAAATCACTGTGTTCACGGGCGTGTCAGGCTCTGGGAAGAGTTCGCTGGTGCTCGATACAATCGCCGCCAAGTCGCGGCGTGAGCTGAACGACACATTCCCGTCGTTTGTGCAGCAGTATCTGCCCAAATATGGCCGCCCGCATGTCGATGCCATCGAGAACCTGCCCATCGCCATCGTCATCGACCAGAAGAAACCTGCGCAGAACTCACGTTCCACTGTGGCGACCTATACCGATATCGCCGCACTGCTGCGACTGTTGTTCTCGCGTGTGGGACAGCCGTGGGTGGGATATGCCGAGTCGTTCAGCTTCAACCATCCCGAGGGCAGTTGTCCGCGCTGTTCGGGACTAGGTGAGATTCGTGAGCTTGACATCCACAAACTCGTTGATTTCAACAAGAGCCTCAACGATGAGGACACTATCCACTACATCGCCTTTGGCAAGGGCGGATGGCGGTGGATAAGGTATGCGCACAGCGGACTTTTTGACCTCGACAAGAAAATCAAGGACTACAGCCCCGAGGAGTTGGACTTGTTCCTCAACAGTCCGCAAATTCGCCTCAAGAACCCGCCGTCAAATTGGCCCAAGAGCGCAAAATATGAGGGCATAATTCCGCGAATGTACCGCAGCATCATCAATAGTGAAGAGGGGCTGCTCCATGCCGCTGTGCTAAACCCCATGCTCAATATGGGCGTGTGTCCCGACTGCCACGGCACTCGCCTGAGTCCGAGAGTGCTATCATGTAAAATCGACGGCATCAACATCGCCGAGGCGTGCGCCATGTCAATTACTAAGCTCAACCAATGGGTAAAGGCTCACACTTCGCCGTTGGCAGTGGACCTGAAGAAGGCGATAAGCGCGCGACTGACGGCTCTCGAGGAGATTGGTTTGGGCTACCTGAGTCTTGATCGCGCTGTGGGCACTCTCTCAGGTGGCGAGGCGCAGCGTTGCAAGATTGCCAAATATATAAATTCGTCGCTTGCCGACGTGCTTTATATCCTTGATGAGCCAAGTACCGGCCTCCACGACCACGACATCGAGAAAATGAAGCACTCGGTGCGTCGCCTGCGCGATGCCGGCAACACTGTACTGCTCGTGGAACATCACAAGGAGATGATAGCCATTGCCGACCATATCGTGGACCTTGGACCTGGTCCAGGAAGTAGGGGAGGACAGATAATCTTTGAGGGCAACTACGACCAATTGCTGCATAGCGGCACCAGCACAGGGCAGATGCTGAGTCAGCGCGGAGAGTTCAACACCTCGCCCCGCAAAGCCTCTGACTTCTTCTCATTGCGCAATGCATCGCTCCACAATCTCAAGAACGTGAGCATCGACTTGCCGCTCGGCATCTTCGCTGTTGTGGCTGGCGTGGCCGGCTCAGGAAAGAGTTCGCTCATGGAGTGCTTCCGTAACAACTATGAGGGTATTGTCTATATAAGCCAGAAAAATATCGGTGTGAGTCTTCGTTCCACGCCTGCGACCTATATGGACGTCGCCCCCGACATACGCAAACGCTTTGCTAAAGCCCACAAGATGAAAGAGCAGTATTTCACCTTCAACGGCAAGGGCGGCTGTCCCGTGTGTGGCGGCAAGGGTGTGGTTATTTCAGAGATGGCATTCATGGACAACATAGAGACCACTTGCGAGGCGTGTGGCGGTCTGCGTTACTCGAAAGAGGCGCTGCAATACACCCTCGATGGCAAGAACATCGCCGAGGTGATGGACCTATCGGTGCGCCGTGCCAGCGAGTTCTTCGCAGGGACATCTATTGAGGAAAAATTGCGGCCATTGATGATTGTTGGACTTGACTATCTGCATCTCAACCAAGCGCTGAGCACCCTCTCGGAAGGCGAGTTGCAGCGCATGAAGATTGCCTCTTATCTACAGTCCTACACTTCGCCCATAGACAATGGAGGCAAGCGTGGCATCTTTATCATCGACGAGCCTACCGACGGTCTGCACCTCAAGGACGTGCATCACCTTATCGACCTCTTCAATAAGATGGTTGACGAGGGCAACACAGTCTATGTGGTGGAGCACAACACCGATGTAATTAAGGCTGCCGACCATGTGATAGAACTTGGCCCCGGCGCAGGCGAAGAAGGCGGCAACATCATCTATTCAGGCGTGCCGCAGGGAATGCTCGCCGCAAAAGATTCAATTACGGCAAGGTACCTTTAATTAATGCGTAATGCACAATTCATAATGCACAATTAAGTACAAAGAGAACCCGATCCCGTTCCCGTTCTCCCAATCTTGATTACCCTATAATCTGCTGGATAATGAAGGTGGCGCTTACTACTGTCATGAAGATGGCGGGGATGAGTGTCACCCAATAGCATTTCTTGTATTTGTGCAGGAAGATGGTGATGGTCCACAGGGTGAATACCGAGAGCGTTTGATTTGACCAGCCGAAGTACTGCCACAGCATGTTGAAACCATTAGGGCTAGCGAGTTGCCAGATGAGGAGCAACAGCACAGCAGCAAACATTGGCACGGCAATCATCAGGCGCTTTACGATGGGCTTCTGGTCAAATTTAAGGAAGTCGGCGATGATGAGGCGGGCACTACGCAAAGCGGTGTCACCACTGGTAATGGGAGCTGCCACCACACCAAGCATGGCGAGTATGCCGCCCACAACGCCCAGCCAACTGCTGCACACCAGTTTCACAACTGCAGGGGCGTTGAAATGCTGAATTAGCGACTTGCCGTCGGTGTTGCCCACCTGGGCGAGGAACTCGTTGACGGCATCTTGTGGAAGCACGTCGCGCCAACCGCCGCTATAGAAGAACCACGATGACACTGCAGCCCAAACTAGAGCCACAAAACCCTCGGTAATCATCGAGCCATAGAACACTGGTCGACCAAGTTTCTCGCTCTTGATGCAACGTGCCATGAGTGGGCTCTGAGTAGCGTGGAAACCGCTGATGGCACCACAAGCAATAGTGATGAACATGGCGGGGAAGAGGGTGTTGGCAGTGAGATATTTTTCCATTCCCAGCAAGTCAGTGCCGTTGTGAGTCTGTGCTGTCATCCAAGTGTCCATGTTGCCGATGTTCCAAATCTCAGGAATGGCAGGCATTTTGATGATAAGGCACACAAAGAGACCTATCGCCATAAATATCAATGCGATGGCAAATACTGGATAAATCTTTCCGATAATCTTGTCGATTGGCAGCAAGGTGGCGATGATGTAGTAGATGAAAATCACAACAAACCACAATATCTCGTTACCGCCAATACCAGCAAGAATGGAGGCAGGGCTGTAAACAAACACCGCTCCCACCATCAATAGCAGCAGCATTGAGAACACCAGCATGATGATGCGCATGGTGTTGCCCATATATTTTCCCACCAACTCGGGCAGGCCAGCACCATCGTGCCTAATAGACATCATGCCGCTAAGGTAATCGTGCACCGAGCCGGCAAAGATACAGCCAAACACAATCCACAAGTAACTAGCAGGACCAAACCATGCGCCCATGATGGCACCAAAGATAGGTCCCGTGCCAGCGATATTAAGGAACTGAATCATAAACACCTTCCACGTAGGCATGGCAATATAGTCCACTCCGTCGGGGTGGGCAAGGGCAGGAGTTTTGCGATTGTCAGGACCAAAGATGCGCTCTATCACGCGACCATATATCATATAGCCCAATATCAGGGCAGCAATGCTTATCAAAAATGAAATCATAGTATAGTTGTTTTTTATTTGCGCTGCAAAAGTAGTAAAAAGAAATCATTTTTTTAGAAAAAAAGATGTGATAATAAAAAAAACTGTGTAAATTTGCAGTTCGTTAATAACAAAGAAAAATACTGATATGAAAGCTAATTTATACAACGAAGTGGAAGAGGCGATTGATCCTATCGATGAGCACAAACTGGCAGTTGCCGAGGAGAAGCCCGAGAAGATTGACGCACCAAAACCCACTTACTACATTGTTGACTACAAGACACTGGCTGTGCCAACCGTTATCGCCCTCGCAATTCTTGTGGCTTGGGCTATAGCGACGTGGCTGCTCTAACTTGTTGCTGCATAGCGTGGTGCGGAAGTGAGTAAAATTTTTTTTGAAAAAAGTGGCGAAAAACTATTGCCATGTCAAAAAAAGTGCTTAACTTTGCAACCGCAAAACGAAAAATGATGGCTCCTTAGCTCAATTGAATAGAGCATCTGACTACGGATCAGAAGGTTGCAGGTTTGAATCCTGCAGGAGTCACAAGAGGAGAGCCAAGTGCCGCTTAGGCAGTTGGTTCTCCTTTTTTAATTTCCTAATCTAGATGATTTTGTGTCTCTAGAAAAACTTAACATGGATTTTTATGAAAACTAAACTCTTGATAACAATATTGCTTGCGGTGGTGCTTGCCGAAGTTGCTCATGCGCAATATTATAGCGACCGCAAGCATGACGAGGGCACCGACACTCTCATGGTGTATAACTCGTGGCAGTCGGTTTTCTACACTGGCCCCGACACTATGGCCATAAACCCTAATATAGAAATTTCCTCGCCCTTCCAGTATAAGTTCAAACCCACAGAGAAGGACCGCAAACCGCTGTCGAAGATGATAGAGAAGCAGAGTGTGGCGGTCGCCATAGGTGACTCGGTGTGGCTCGTTAACAGCAAGTATTTGAAAGACAGCTTGCAAGGTGGGTATAACAAGTATTTCCGTGATTATCTGCCTTTGTACTTCAGTGAGAAGATTGTGTTTTTTCAGTACCTCCCTACTGAGATTGAATATCTGGATGTAGAGATTGACAATTTCGAGAATCTCCAGTATTATGTGGGTGTGGGACGCAGCAGCTTGTTGGAGTATCCAGGTGGTGTCGCCGATGTCGCGCACTTTGTCATCGACTTAGAGAACAAGACGGTTTTTCTGGTAGATAAAAACTACCTGCTCTACTTGCTTGAGCGTTATCCCGACATGAAGCGGCGATTTGAGATGATGGCGGGCCAGAACGAGTTTTACTTGATAAACGAGTTCTTCTGGGATTATGTGGACCGCATCAGCCGTGACCCCTACGCACCCAACATAGTGCAACCTTAAGGGGGTATTCTATGTTTTTTGGTGGTTTTTGTTGATTTTTCTTTAAAATTATTTGCCATTATTAAAATTATGTGTAATTTTGTTAGTTGAAATGGCACATTAGTGTTTTTATGTGCTTTTGCAGGGACTTGAAGAGAAACAAAAACGATATTTAGATAATTTTTTTATTAACCAAAAACTTTCATCTGTTATGAAGAAATTTTTACTTCTCGCAGCTTTCTTTGCTGCATTCACGATGAGCGCACAACAATTTACGCTCACTGAGGTGACCAGCACTAACAATGTTCCTACCGACCGCTTGAACAATCGTCAGGGCTTTGGTATGGACGGCAAGTTCGTCGTTATGGACAAGGTGCTTGGTGAGATTAACTTCTATGCCGCTGAAGATGGCGTAGTTGAGAACACTCTCTATACTGGCGCTACTGCTAGCTGGCCCGCAATCACTCGTGATGAGGCTGGCAACATCATCGCTCGTGTTGACAACAGCTGGCCTGGCAACTTCATGGCCGACACTGTTGTTATGAAGATTTTCCCCGCTGGCGGTGGAGAAGCAATCGATGTTGAATGCAACATCTTCGCTGACTTTGAGGCTGAGAATGGCCGTTGCGACTTCTTCAGCTTCATTGAGGGCAACGTGATGGATGAGGACGAGGGCGGTATCCTTTGGCTCGTAACAGCCAAGTCTACCGGCATTCTCAAGGTTCCATTCCTGGGTGGCGAAATCGATGCCGACCACATCGCTCTGTTCCCAGTTGAGGGCGCTACTCTTGCTCCAACCAGCTCAACCGTAGTTAACCCCTACATCGCTGTCGACGGCACCAAGCACTACATGCTCTGGACCCGCAATGCAGCTGCTGTTGACCTGGTTATGAACGACACTGAGGATGGCTTCATTGGCACCAGCTTCACTCTGCCTAACAAGGGCGCTACCAACGGCTGCTTCCCATTGACATTCGGCGGCAAAGACCTGGTTATCTACACCATGCTGCCAAACTATGGCAACGCTTGGGCTATCGCCGAGAAGAACGCCGAGGAGGCTATCGCAGTTGTTGAGGAGGTTCCTGGCTTCGTAACCAACGGCTTCCAGTGCAACTGGCTCAATGCCGAGATTGTTAACGAGAACATGGCAATCATCTATCAGTACTTCCCTGGCAACTTCTTTAAGACCTATGAGCTGACAATCGGTGAGGAGGAATTGGAGATTAACGAGGCTTACTTGGTAGGTACTTTCAACGATTGGAATCAGACTGAAGAGGGTGGCCGCGTAGCATTTGAGGATGTTGACGGTATTCTCACCGCTTCTGGCGTAGAGCTTGAGGCTGGCGCAGAGTTCAAGGTTATCGTTCCTAATGGCGAAAACTGGACATGGCTTGGTGGCGAGGATGCTAACGGTGTTGGCTACTTCCTGTTCACTGGCGATTTGATGGACGTTCCAGTACAACTCGTAGATGGTGCTAACTTCCGCATGGAGAACGCAGGTACTTATGATTTCGAGATTCTTCCAAGCCAGCTTGAGAAGGCTGCTTCTTATGCTTTGAAGGTGACCGAGTCTGAGCCCAATGCTATTGAGACTGTTGCAACCGATAAGGTTGACAACACATGGTACAACCTCCAGGGTGTTCAGTTCAATGGTATGCCAAGCGTTCCTGGCATCTACATCAACAACGGCAAGAAAGTGATTATCAAGTAATCAATTTCTTCAGAAGCTAAAAAATAATGCACTCGCGACCTGCGGGTGTATTATTTTTTGTTTTTAGATTCTCTAGAAACTTTAGAGAATTTACACTTAACACTTATTTCTCTACCTCGTTGGTGTAAAGCATTCGTGCTTGTGGAATTTTGTTGAACATCTCGCTGGCGCGGTTGCGGTCGTTGGCGCTCCACATTCCCATAGGGATGTTGCACAGTTTTATGAACCAACGTGTAGCGCGATCGCTATTGTAGGTGTCGCGACCTATCGCCACTAAATCTACACGTGGCTCATCGTCGTTGAACAGGTGCTTGATGTCTTGCCAAATAATCGCACTAGGCGAGAAAGCCTCCTCACTGAGCATCGCCTGCTTGAAACCAGCTCTAGTGACCTCCTTATAGCGCTCCATCGAAAAGCATTCCACTATCATGCGGTCTTTGAGCTTTGGGAAGTATTTCTCGAGGATGGCAGGGTCGTCGGTCTTATCCACTACAAAAATAAGGTCGGGGTGGGCGAGGAAGATCTCGTTGATTTCGCGCCAGGTGACGGGGGTATAAGTCTTGCCGTTCTTTCCACGTAGTGGTGAAGCGGTAAACTCGCCGATGTGTGGTGGATCGCAGGAGTATATCGTGTCAATCATGTCATCGCTCGAGTGGAAAGCCAAAGGCTCACCCTCGGGGGAAATGACGATGTCGAGTTCTATGTACTTCACACCGCATTCAATGGCGTGTTCCACTGCCTCGCGGCTATTGGTGTAAGTGAGCGAGTCGATATTGCCTCCTGCATGAGCGATGATAACACGCTCAGGCACCTCAGGCTCATTAGCCCGCACATAAAGCACCATCGCCACCCCTAGCAGCACAATGACACCTATAATATATAAAACGGTCTTTTTCAAAACAAAAAATTAAGTGCTAAGTGAAAAGTGCTAAGAGTCTAATGCACTTAACACTTAAAACTTAGCACTTAACACTTAAAGTTAGTCTTCCTTAATCTCCCAGCCGAGGGCTGATGCGCCGAGTACTGCGGCGTCGCTCTCTTTGAGTTCGCTGATGAGAATCTTTACCTTGCCCTTGAAGACCTTCATGATGTTCTTGTCGAAGGCTTCACGAATTGGGTTCATGATGTAGTCGCCGCTCTTGGTGAGACCACCAAAGATTACGAATGCCTCAGGACTCGAGAACGTGACAAAATCAGCCAAAGCCTCACCGAGGATGGTGCCGGTGTAATTGAAGATGTCGATAGCCAGCTTGTCGCCCTTAACAGCGCAGTCATAAACGTCCTTAGATGTGATGTTATCGATGTCATACTCACGCAGCAAAGAGTCTTCGTCGCGAATCTCGAGGAACTCGCGTGCAGTGCGTGCAACACCTGTTGCCGAGCAATAAGCCTCAAGGCAACCAGCGCGTCCACAACCGCACATACGGCCATTGTTGCGCTTCATAATAACGTGGCCAAGCTCACCAGCAGAGCCGTCGTGGCCATATACCATCTGTCCGTTAACCACGATACCGCTACCAACGCCAGTGCCAAGAGTAATCATGATGAAATCCTTGAGGCCACGTGCTGCGCCATAGGTCATCTCGCCAATTGCAGCAGCGTTGGCGTCGTTTGTAATAAGGCAAGGAATGCCAAACTTCTTTGAGATGAGGTCAGCCAGAGGTATTGGAGTGGGCCAAGGTAGGTTAATAACGTCTTCTATCATTCCAGTGAAGTAATTGCCGTTAGGAGCGCCAATGCCAATACCATTGATTTTTCCTTCTGCATCGTTTGCCACGATGATACGGTTGATCTCGGTGTAGAGTTCATCGATATAGTCCTCAATTTTAGAGTGTTTACCAGTTTTGATTGAGCTGCTGGCAATCACTGTGCCACGTGCATCCACGATTCCAAAAGCGGTGTTAGTTCCGCCCATGTCGATACCAATTACATAGGGTTTCATAATGTTTTTTGATTTAATGAGTTAATGAATTTTATTTTATTTCGTTTAAATTCTTGCTAGAAGTTCATTGTCAGTCGCACATTTATCTGGCGGCGGGTGAGGTAGTTAGGCACTGCATACTGAATGCGGTTCACGTCGGTAACCCAATAGTAGCTGCTAACGTTGCTGATGTCGAGCAGGTTGAACACGTCAAGCCCGAGCCAGATGCTCTTGAAGTGGCTGAAGAAGCCTGATGCAGGTTTGTGTCCCTCGCCCAGGAGCAGGTAAGACGCTCCCACGTCAACACGCTTGTAGGACGGCTGGCGGAAGTATCCCTGGTCGCGGGTGCGCAGTGGGGCAGTGGTGGGCAGACCGTCGCTAATGATACCCTTAAGGCTGAACTTGATGCGCGGGAACTTGGGAAAATAGTCGGTGAAGAATATCGCCACGCTGTAGCGCTGGTCGGTAGGCAGCGGCACTTTCACGCCGTTGAGTTCTTCTTGTGTCTTCATCAGAGAGAAACTTATCCATGAATCGGTGCCCTCAACAAACTGTCCGAAAATCTTGAAGTCGAGTCCAGCAATATATCCCTTTGACGAATTCACGCCGCTATAGTTCATCTTGAGGTTGTCAACCTCGTAGGGAATCAGGTTGCTCAGGTTCTTGTAGTAAACCTCGGCAGTGAGTTTGAATGGACGGTTCAAGGCTCGGAACGAGTAGTCGCCACCAAGTATCACATGTATGCTCCGCTGCGATTTGATGTCGCGGTTGAGCGTTATAACAGAGTTGCCGTGCTCGTCAATAGTCTCTATGCGGTATTCTTTGTAGAATGGCGATTGGTAGTAAAGTCCACCCGCCAGTCGCATGGCGAATCGGTTGTTGCGCTCAGGAACGTATCCTATGCTGAAGCGGGGAGATATGAGCGATTCTTTGTTGAAGTCCCAATAGCTGTAGCGCACGCCCACGTTGAAGGTGAAGGCTCCAGCACCTGAATACAGTTTGTAGGTGTCCTGAACGTATGCCGAGAAGCGGTTTGTGCTCAAGTCGTTGCTTGAACTCATGTTGTAGATTACGTTCACCTCATCGGGAATGTGTGGCAGGGAGTAACCTGCCGAGTCGCGCCATTGCCATTCACGAGAGCGCTCGTAGAACACGTCGTGGCGCAATTGGAAGCCGTAACTGATATTGTTGTTGTTCAGACCAATGTTTCCCTTGATGGATGCGCTATATACGTTAATTTTCAGGCGGTTGCGGGCGTGCTCGTGATATTTTCCCACACCCAGCTCGCCACCCACGCTTTCCTCGCCACTGGTGCCTGCCTGGTCAAGCCAGTACTCTCCGTGGATGTCGTAAGCCACCAGCTCGTCGGTGCGGTAGGCGCTACCGGTGAGGGTTAAGTCGGTGCCTTTGTCGTTGAACTTATAGTTCATCTGTAGTGCGCCGAAGTAGGTGTGGAATTTGTCTTTTTCTTGTCCGTCGAAATACACGAGGAACGACTTGGCGTTGGTCGAGGTACCGAAACTCGTCTCGCGGTTGGCGGGAGTGAAGCGATAGTCATTTATCGATACGTTGCCCAACAACGACACTTTGAACTTATTGCTAGGCTTTAACACAATGTGTGTTTGGTAGTCAAAGAACTGAGGGTCGTACTCTCCCTTCGACTCCAGCGAGCCTAGCATTGATGAGTTGCGCTTGTAGCGCACACCGTGCATCTGAGAGAACTTGCCGGTGCTATGGCCCAGGGTGAGAGAGCCACCTTGCAGGCTGGCATTGAGGCTGCCCTCAAAGCTCTGCGGCTCTTTGTAAGTGATGTCGAGCACACTCGACATCTTGTCGCTGTATTCGGCATTAAAACCGCCAGTGGAGAATGCCACCTTTTGCACCATGTCGCCGTTGATGATACTGAGGCCCTCTTGCTGACCATTGGTGACCAACTGCGGGCGATAGACCTCTATGCCATTGATATAGACGCTGTTCTCATCGTAGGTTCCACCACGCACCATATACTGTGCGCTCATCTCGTTCTTGCTGCTCACACCAGCTTGTGTGGTGAGCACGTTTTCCACGGTGTTGCCGCTGGCGCTAGGAGTCATCTTGGCGACTTCAACATCAATATCCTGCATTGTGTTGGTCTGCTTCTTATACTCTGTGACTTGCACCTCAGCGAGCTCAATGGTCGTCTTATATAGTTTTGGGCTTAGGTTCACAGGGCTCACGGGCTTGATGAGTCGGCGCTTCACATCGCTGTAGCCCATGCACGAGAACACAACCTCAATAGTGTCTTTCTCGGGCACGGTAATCTCATATTTGCCATTTAGGTCGGTGTTCACACCGAGCATGGTGCCGTGGATGCGCACCGATGCAAACTCAATAGGGTTGTCAAACTCGTCGACAACCGTTCCTGTGATTTTAATCTGTCCGTTCATTGCCAATGCCGTAGTGGCAAGCACCATTAGCAGGGCAATCTTCGTTATTATATTTCTCATTATATATTATAACGAGAAAAAACTTGGATTAGTATTATAACTAAAAAAAACCATTAGCCAAGACATTTATTCAAATATAAAAAATAAGGGTATTCACCTGAGAAAAAGATGAATACCCTTAAAAATCTTTGACTAAAGAGTCAATTGGGAATGGTGGTGTCAAAAATGCGATTAAGCGAGTCAAGGCTGAATTTATTCAATGCCTTGCGAGCTTGAGCATTTTATCTAATTACTTTTGAACTTTCTTCACGCCATTCTCAATTACGATACCCTTGTAGTTCTCGTTTACTGGTTGACCGAGGAGGTTGTAGCGACCGCTCTTAGCGCTCATGTCGGCATTGATAGTCTCGATAGCAGAGATTGTGCCTTCAATAGTGAGAGTCATAGGATCGAGGTCTACAGTGAATGTGTATACACCCTCAGGAACCATGAATGCTTGACCGTTGTCATAAGTCAGATTAAGTGGTGTGCCAAGCATGTAGCGGAAGAATTGGAAGTCACCATCGCTAACAGCGCCGAAACGGTAAGGTGCAAGACCATTCCAATCATCAGCAGCCTCCATCAGCTTAGTAGCAAAGCTGAAGTAGCAGTAGTTAGCCTCACCTACATCCATGAGCATAGCGCCGTCGGCAGGACGTACGAGAGTTACATCGGCAGTGTAAACCTGGCCATCCACAGTATTCATAGGAACACCAACATTGGTAGCCCATGAGTTGCCGTTAACCTCGCCAATGATGTAAACATTAAGTTGCTGTGGAATCTCGGTGAGAG
>JAGCRW010000014.1 GCA_017964485.1 Muribaculaceae bacterium
TAGTACCTTTGCCCCGCTTTTCGCAATCTCTGGCAAGAAGTTTAGGCGTGAGTCTATTAGAGTGGCTTGTGAATATTGCGAAGTGTGATTAAAAAAATATTTAAGAAATTTCTTTTACAATGGACTTAATTAAAGTTGCAGAACAAGCGTTTGCTACAGGCAAGGAGTTGCCCGATTTTCTTCCTGGCGACACAATCACAGTAGCTTATCGCATTAAAGAGGGTAACAAAGAGCGTATTCAGCAGTACCGTGGCGTTGTGATCAAGATCAACGGCGAGGGTGCAAAGAAGCGTTTCACCGTTCGCAAGATTAGCGACGGCATTGGCGTAGAGCGTATCTTCCCAATGGAGAGCCCATTCATTGACAGCATCGCTATCAACAAGTACGGACGCGTTCGTCGCGCTAAGCTGTATTACCTTCGTGGTCTCACCGGTAAGAAGGCTCGCATCAAAGAGCGTCGTTTCGTTAAGAATGCCGCTAAGTAAGCATCATTTTGTTGAAAACGAAAAGAAATCAAAAACCGTGGCAGTTGCAACTTGCCGCGGCTTTTTGTTTTAATAGCCACAGATTTTCCTTGAATTGATATTTGTTTTTCGGTAAATTTGTGGCGTTTTTGTTTGAATGTTTAAAAATATTGACTACCTTTGCGACAAATAAAAGCAAGAAACTAATACTAACTGATATATTGATAATCATGAAGAAATCAATGTTTTTCAAACCATTTGTGGCAGTTCTGGCTACAATGCTATTGTCGTTTTTTTCGTCGAACGCAGTAGCGCAAAGTGGCGAGGATGTCAGTTACGAAGAGTATCCTCACATGAGCACCCTCAAAGACGCAAAAGATGGCACTCTTACACTTGTGATAAAAAATAAGAAAGACCTTGATCGCGTATTTGGCCCTCCAGGAATTATAGCGCCAACACCTATAATTGATTTTGACAAACATTTTGTTATTGCCGTGGTTTTGCCTAAGAATTTGGCTCAGGCGACCATTGAACCTGTGTCGCTTAAGCACAAAGGCAACAAGTTGGTGTTCTCTTATACCATCGACCCGATGAAAAGAGTAAATTATGATTATAGGAATTTTACTGCTATTCTTGTTGACCGCAATCAGCCCATGAAGGTTGACTTTCAGGAAGTTTCTTCAAATGGAGTTGCTTTAAGTTGTTCCAATGATGTAAAGGCCTTGCGCAATCAGGTGAAATACCTAACTTCTGAGAATGAGGCACTGAAGAAAGGCGTGAAAGGACTTAATGAGAGAATTCAGGAACTGGAAGCCGAGCGCATATATTACCTCAATAAAATCAAGGAAGTTCAGACTGAGAACGAGCAATTGAAGAAGGGGTTACGACATTAATGAGATTACTATAATTTAATAAATATCAAATGAAGAAAGTTGTTTATATCCTTACGCTTGCTGTCGCGATGACGATGGCAGCGTGCAACACGGCTAATGAGTCGAGTGCATCTAAAAGTAGTAATGCCAGTGGCGAGAATGTTGAGGCTTCGGCCTCGGTGACAAATAATGAAGTATCTACTGAGGTCGCGTCACAAGAAGCAGATATGTCAACTCTTAACGCTGCTGTACAGCCTAACGGCAACCAGGCGAATCTCGCTACCCCAAAGCAAGAGCCCAAGGCGCCTTTCAGTGCCGAGGATGCAGTGAAATATAAGGAGGGGATAAAAGTGGTAAAGGAATATGGCGACGAGGTAAATAAATGCGTTGATGCTAAACTGAACGGAAAGGTCATCGATGAGGCTACCAAGCAGCGCATCGCTGAAATCCAAAAGAAACTCAATGAACTGGAGAAGGCTGGAAAGCTGAACCAACAACTTCTCGAACTCAAGAAGGTTAGCGACGACGTATATAACAAAGTAAAATACTCCTTTATTATTAACCAATAAAACTATACTATTATGGCAGACGGAATAGTTGATAAAGCAAAAGATTTTATCCAGGACAAAGCAGGTGATGCAAAAGATTTTATTCAGGACAAAGCAGGTGAAATCTTGAAGAATCCTGAGGAAATCAAGAAGAAAGTAACTGAGTTTGGTCAGAAGATCGCTCCCGACTCGCTCGATCCTAAGGTGGAGCAAGTGGTTGACAAGACAGTAGATTTCTTGACCGACAAGCTCACCAAGAAAGACGATAATAAGTAAGTTATAAGTGTTAAGTTTTAAGTGTTAAGTGGCTGCGTCAACTGGCAACTGAAAACTAAGTGTTAAGTGGCTGCGCCAACTGACAACTAATAACTGACACCTGATAACTGACAGCTAATAACTTACGACCGGGCCTAATAGTTCGGATTGATATTTATGCGCCTTAATCATCACTGATTTAAGGTGCATATTGTTTTATAGTCAAAAAAAATGTCAAAAAAATTATGTTTTTTTCTTTGTTTTGCGCCAATTTTAATGTATATTTGCAGTCCACAAATAGGACGATTTTATAAAATATTGACCTAAAGACCTATAATATAATGGGAAAGAGAGCATTGTTGATGATTTTAGACGGTTGGGGAATTGGCGACAAGACCAAAAGTGACGCCATTTTCTCGACTCCAACACCTTTTTGGGACTCTTTGTTGGAAACCTATCCTCACAGCCAGCTACAGGCCAGCGGTGAGAACGTGGGTTTGCCCGATGGGCAGATGGGCAACAGCGAAGTAGGGCACCTCAACATTGGTGGTGGTCGCGTGGTATATCAAGACCTCGTGAAAATCAACAAAGCAATTCGTGACAAGTCGATATTGACCAATCCCGAGATTGTTGCTGCTTTCACTTATGCCAAAGAGAATGGCAAAGCCATCCATTTCATGGGTCTTACCAGCGATGGCGGTGTGCACAGTTCGCTCGAGCACCTCTATGCATTGTGTGACATTGCCAAGCATTATGAGCTCAGCGACGTGTTCATCCACTGCTTCATGGACGGTCGTGACACCGATCCTGAGAGTGGCAAGGGCTTTGTGGCTCAGCTTGAGGAATACTGCGCCAAGAGCGCAGGTGTGGTGGCAACCATCACAGGCCGTTACTATGCGATGGACCGCGACAAACGCTGGGAGCGCATCAAGCTAGCCTACGACCAACTCGTGCATGGTGAGGGTCGCAAGAGCGACAATATGGTTCAAGCTATCCAGGAGAGCTACGACGAAGGCGTGACCGATGAGTTCATTAAACCTATTGTTAACACTACCGTAGATGGACGCATCAAGGAAGGCGATGTTGTGATCTTCTTCAACTTCCGCAACGACCGCGCCAAGGAGCTAACCATTGTGCTCACTCAGCAAGATATGCCAGATCAGGGAATGACCACAATTCCTGACTTGCAGTATTACTGCATGACACCTTATGATGCTTCGTTTACAGGAGTTCACGTTCTTTTCAAGAAGGATAATGTGGACAACACACTCGCCGAATATCTCTCTTCGCAAGGCAAGAAGCAACTGCACATTGCCGAGACCGAGAAATATGCTCATGTTACATTCTTCTTCAATGGTGGACGTGAGGTTCCCTTTGAGGGCGAGGACCGCATCCTAGTGCCATCGCCTAAAGTTGCGACCTATGACCTCAAGCCCGAGATGAGCGCCCCCGAGGTAAAGGACAAACTCGTGGCAGCGATAGGGGAGAAGAAGTATGACTTCATCGTGGTGAATTATGCTAACGGCGACATGGTGGGACACACTGGTGTTTATCCTGCTATTGTTAAGGCTGTTGAGACTATTGACATATGTGTGAAAGCAACAGTAGAGGCTGCTCGCGCTGCAGGTTATGAGGTGATTATCATCGCCGACCATGGCAATTGCGATCATGCCATCAACGAGGACGGCACACCTAATACTGCTCACTCGCTTAACCCAGTGCCTTTCATCTATGTAACCGACAATAAGGATGCAAAGGTCGCTTGTGGCCGCCTTGCCGATGTGGCACCCTCAATTCTCCAGATTATGGGGCTTGAGCAGCCTGCCGAAATGACGGGAACTGGGCTAATCAATGCATAATTAAAAGACAAAAACGAAATATATCAAATAAATACACAATAATAAAAATCACAACACATTTTTTTCATTTCATATACTCGTTTTACTATGATGACTCGACGCAGTGAATGCATCGAGTCATCTCTTTTTACATATCAGGTTCTCAGAGACGTACTCTATCGACGCGTCCTTCTTCAGTGCAACCTGTTGTCCGTTAATAGTCAAAATCAAGATTTTGAAGGAGGTTAGAGTTTAGTGGTTAGAGACCGCCACAAAGAAAGGCGGTTGATTTACAATGCAAATGTAAACCAACCGCTTAGACTTTCAAAAGACGCATACTATTATTTCTTGCACCAAGTATTTGCTAGAACTACACCTACAATCACAACGATAACACAAACAATCGTTGTTAAAATGTGAGCCATTGCGTTATCTTCTTTTCCAAGAAAGAAAGGTATTGAAATCACTACTGGCACAATAAAGAGAATTAACGCAACGACAAGACGAAGACGCTTGATGTCGTATTTCTGCTGTTCTTCCTTACTTGCGGTATTGTAGCCGGCAATTAAAGAGTCGCCCCATCCACTTAAGACGAAAATGCCCAATCCTATTGGAATGATACTTACTATGGAAGTAATGACAATGCCAATAAAATCACTCATGTCTTTCAGATTTTGACTGCAAAGGTAGGCATAATTTCTCTTCTTGCGCTTATTCTTTGGCGATTTGTTGTTCATCAACCTCTGATAATTGTCCTGCGCTTGCTTTATGCCATAGTCGCCAGTGACTTAAAGTTCTATTGCGTCTTTCACTTTGTCGGGGAGGAGGGCGAAGTCTATGACCTCCTTGATTGTGTTGACGAAGTGGAAGGTAAGGCCTTTGAGGTAGATGTCATTGATTTCGTCAATGTCTTTCTTGTTGTCGCGGCACAAGATGATATCGGTGATGCCGGCGCGCTTGGCAGCAAGTATTTTCTCTTTGATGCCACCCACTGGCAGCACTTTGCCGCGCAGGGTAATCTCGCCTGTCATCGCTACATGGTCGCGCACCTTGCGTTGGGTGAACGATGACACGAGCGATGTAACCATTGTCACACCTGCCGATGGACCGTCCTTGGGTATAGCGCCTTCGGGCACATGCACGTGAACATTGTATTTGTCGAAGAGTTCGTAGTCAATGTCAAACAATTGGCTATGGCTCTTGAGATACTGCAACGCAATCATGGCACTCTCCTTCATAACGTCGCCCAGGTTGCCGGTTAGGGTGAGTTTCTCGCCCTTGCCGCGCGACAGAGCGCTCTCAATGAAGAGTATTTCGCCGCCCACGGCGGTCCATGCCAGACCAGTTACCACGCCAGCAAACTCGTTGCCTTCGTAGCGGTCGCTGTTGAAGTCGCGTGCGCCTAAGAAATCTTTCAGGCTCTCCACACTTATACTCTTAGGATATGCGTCGCCGGTCGCTTTTTTGCGTGCCACTTTGCGCAGCACTTTAGCGATTTTTTTCTCCAACTCACGCACGCCACTCTCGCGGGTGTATCCGTCGATTATCTCTGTGATGGTCGCTTTGGGGAATGAGATTTCTCTCTTCTCAAATCCGTTCTCTTGCAGCTGCTTAGGCACGAGATGCTTGCTGGCAATCTCGATTTTCTCTTCGGGGATATAACTGTTAATCTCAATCACCTCCATACGGTCGAGCAATGGCTTGGAGATTGTGCCAAGGTTGTTGGCAGTGGCTATAAACAGTACCTTTGAGAGGTCGTAATCCACATCAAGGTAGTTGTCGTGGAAATGGCCGTTCTGCTCTGGGTCGAGCACTTCGAGCAAAGCCGATGCAGGGTCGCCTTTGAAATCTTGGCCCACCTTGTCAATCTCGTCGAGCACAATCACAGGGTTGCAGCTGTTGCATTTCATCATCGCCTCGACGATGCGGCCAGGCATGGCGCCGATGTAGGTGCGGCGGTGCCCCCGAATCTCGGCCTCGTCGTGCAGACCGCCTAGCGATATGCGCTCGTACTTGCGATGCAACGCTTCAGCGATAGAGCGTCCTAACGAAGTCTTGCCAACGCCCGGAGGGCCATAAAGGCAGATTATTGGAGCCTTGAGGTCACCACGCAGTTTGAGAACCGATAGGTGTTCAAGTATGCGGTCTTTCACGTTCTCCAACCCATAGTGGTCGCGGTTGAGTTTCGCCTCAACCTTCTTGAGGTTGAAGTTGTCGTTGGTGTACTCGTTCCATGGCAGATTGAGCATGGTGTCGAGGTAGGCATATTGTGTGGAGTAATCGGGCGACTGCTGGTTGAGACGCTCGAGTTTCTTGAGTTCTTTCTCAAAGTGCTTTTGGGTGCTTTCGTCCCACTTCTTTTCTTTAGCGCGTTTTTCAAGCTCTGGGATGTCGTCATCATTTGTGCCAAGTTCCTCTTGGATAGTGCGAATTTGCTGTTGCAGGAAGTGTTCGCGCTGCTGCTGTGAGAGGTCCTCGCGTGTGCGAAGCTGGATGCTCGCTTTCAAGTCTATGAGCTGAGCCTCTTTGCTCAGGATGCCAAAGAGGTGATAGGCGCGTTTCTTGATATCGCTCTCTTGAAGCAGCATTTGCTTGTCACGTGCCTCAAAGGGGATATTTGTTGCCAAGAAATGCATCAGGTAGACAGGATCATCGATATTGGTAATGGCAAATTTCAACTCTCGGCCAGCATCGCCCATTTTGTTAAGCATATCATATGTCAACTCTTTGATAGAGCTGATGATAGCCTCAAACTCGCCATCATTCTTCTTGGGGAATTTCTCGTTAAAGAGCGAGATGTTGCCACGCAAATAGGGCTCGCGAGTGGTGATTTTCTCAAGTACAAAACTAGAGCGGCCGTGAAGGATGACGTTAGTGGAGTCATCTGGCAGTTTCAGAACCTTGATGACCTCGGCGACGGTGCCTACAGGATATAAGTCATTTTTGTCGGGGTTGTCTACATCGCTGTCAATTTGGCAAACTACTGCCAAAGGTTCACCTGTTCGCTGTGAGTCTTTGATAGCGTTAAGCGACTTGGCTCTGCCCACCATCACTGGCATTGTCATACCTGGAAATAGCACCATGTTGCGCAGAGCAAGAACTGGCACGTCCTTCAACTCCTTTTCTTTCAGAAGTTTGTCGTCGCCATTGGCATGTATCTCTGCAAAGATGGGTATCGCATGGGCGCCACCATCGCTCATCTCGTAATCTATATCTTTATTAAAATCTATCATATCATTTTGTGTGTTTTGGGGTGCAAAATTACTAAAAATAATTCTATAAGCAAAACTAGTGCCAGTTGTCATTTTTGTGCCCGCTGGGAGGGAAAATTAAAAACAACTGATTCTCTGAAAATTCTGACCTGTTTAAAAAATCAAATTTATCATAATAATCAGTTGTTTATTCAAAAGAACAATGCATAATGTGCGAACGCTGTCCCGCTGGCGCAAGATAGACGACCAAAGCACGTTTTGAAGCTTGAATTTGTGTTTTTTGAAAAAGTACTCGATTTGTTTTGTTATTATCAGTATAATTAAGTATTTTTGCGATTGTTATTTAATAAGATGCTGATATGGGAAAGAAATTGATATTGTTTATATTTGTTGTGGCTGCTGTGGTGGCGACAGCATGGGGTGATGGTGTGGCCGACTTTGCTTACCCTCGCAAGGTGAGCGCGGAGGCGTTGACGCAGCTCGACAAGGCGTTGAAAAAAGGAGACGGTAATGCTGTGGTTGATGCGATGATTCGCTATTCTATTGCCCAAAGCAGCATCTCCAAGCAGAGCATCGACACCATTTTGCCACGCATAGAGCAATTGACCGTCAAAGAGAAGCGTGCTGACATCAAAGCATTGCTCTATCATCTTGAAGCAAAGGTGCTTAGGCAGTACTATGCCAAATATGGCGCTCCCAGGCAAGTTGTTGACACTGTCCCTGCACGCTATGAGTTATGGAGCAGGAGTCAGATAAATGGAAAGATAAACGAGCTTGTGCGCCTGTCGGTCAAAGATGAGAAACCACTGCTTGCCAAGTCGTTGAGCAACTATTCAGGGTTGATTAGCGAAGATCCGCAGGGAGTATTCCCATCGCTTTATCATTTTCTTGCGCTCGAAGGATATGAGATGACCAGTAATGATGAAATCCTCACTCGCCTTATCGCTAACTGCGAGCCAGGCAGTGACGTCCATTTTGAAGTGATAAGGAGGTCGCTTAATTCGCCTGTTCATATAAAGAAGACTAATGCCACGAGTCGAAGTTATGTTGCAATGAGTTATGTGGAAAAGTATATAGACAAGGAAGGAGTGGGTGTGCTATTGTCGTTTTTAGATATGAGCGACAAGGCAATCTCACTATGTGAAGATTATGTGTCGCGTTTTCCTAATAGCCGCTATACTCCCACTGCCACCAACATTATCAACAAGGCTCGAGCTAAAGACGTAACCCTCAGTACATGGAATGAATGCTCCACCCACGACTCTATAGAGGTGATGATAAGAGCCAAGAATATTGATACGTTGACTGTCGCGCTCTATCGTGTTAACGATGACTATGATTACAGCAAGTCAAATTATTACAGAACGAGCGACCTGACTTTGGTTGATAAAAAAGAAGACATTATCATAAAGAATAATGAGGGAAAAGATTATATGTTGGTATATTTCCCTCCGCTCACTTATGGCCGTTATATTCTCGTTCCTACTTACAAGAACGATTATGGCATCAATGTTAACTATGACTTCATTACTGCTAGCCCTCGCAAATTTCTCGTCCATGACTTGATGCTGATGAGCTTTATCAACAGGGAAGCGCGGGTCAAGGAATTTATTGCTGTCGATATGACCACTGGCGCCCCGGTGGAAGGCGCAACCGTGAGCAACAAAGACTGGAGTGGTGTCACCGACCGTGACGGTATTGCCGTTCACAATGACTTTAGCGGTAAGAACCACGAATATTATGTCACAAAAGGTGACGACAAGTGGAATAGAGATTTCTATGTGTATTTCTTCAAAAGTGAAGATGGTACTGTGTTAGGTGCAAATATCTATACCGACCTAGCAATCTATCGTCCAGGCGAGAAGGTGAATTTTGTGGGGGTAGTATATTCATTTAGCAAAGAGCATCGCAAATTGCTAGCCAATGAAGATGTGAGATTTGAGCTCTATGATGCTAATGACCAATTACTTGACTCCTTATCGTTAACTACAGATAGTTGGGGCAGGGCATCAGGCACTTTCTCATTGCCACAGGATAAGATGAACGGCACTTTCAGAATTAGACTGCTTGTTGATGACGAGTTTGTTGGGCACAAGAATATAGAGGTTAGTGAATATAAAGTGCCCACTTTCTCGCTATTACTCGATAAGCCTCGTCGTTATAATCTTGGCGAAGATGTGGAGATTAGTGGAAAAGTCACAAGCTATAGCGGTATGCCGGTGGTTGAAGCTAAAGTTCATATAGAAGTTGAGAGCCCAGTATGGCATGATGAAGATGAGGTGGAAATGCCCGATACAATAGTGACAACCGATGCTACTGGACGTTTCGTGCTTGTAATTCCTGCTGATTTAATTATACAGGACACTAAAGATGAAGACAAGGAGGATTTCTATAATAACGAAATCGTGCGCTATCGCTATCATTTGGAAGTCACAAACGACCAAGGTGAAACGCATGCTGATCAAGATATGGTGGAAATTGTGCTTAAAGAAACGTCCACAAAGGTAAGGGCTAATGATGCCAGATTATTGCTTGATGGCAAACCGATAGATGCTCCTATCACTGTATTTGGTACTAAAAACGATGTTGTGACAGTTCATTACAAGATTAAAGATAATAATACGGGCAAAGAACAATATGGCGGCACTCTAATGAGTGACAATGTGAAAGTGGACTGGAACAGTGTGCCGTCTGGACTTTATGAGTTTGAGGTGTGGACCGATGGCGACGCTAATCACACTACTAGTGAGCTGTTGCTATATCGCTTGAGCGACAAGCAATGTTATCTTGAGAATGAGTCGTTGTGGATTATGCCTGGCGGCAGCAAAGTGAGCAAAAAAGGTAAGGGAGAGGTGTTGATAGGCACCTCGGTAGATGAGTCACACATTTATTATATTGCTACAACTCGCACTCGCATCGTTTCTCGCGGATGGCTACATTATAAGCCTGGCATTCACAAATTCACAATTAACATGCCTAAAGGTGCAGATGAGAGCGTAACAGTGCATTTCTATAATGTTTATCACAAATATTCTTTTAGAGAGGATGTGCGTCTTGAGGCAGTTGTGCCACCTTCTGAATTGAACATCAGGATTGAGAGTTTCCGCGACCGTCTTATCCCTGGCGAAAATGAGCAATGGAGATTCACTGTTCTCGACAATAAAGACAAACTGCAGAAAGGAGCATTCATGCTGGAGATGGTTGACAAGGCCATTTATGACTTAAAATACAATGCCTGGTATTCTCGATTCTCTAGTTGGAATACTGATGTTATTGATTATCAACAACAAATAATATATTTTAATCTTGGACAAAAGACTATAGGACCCAGTTGGCACCGACCTTATTTGGAAGAATATAGTCTGAAACTGCCTGAATTGAACACATATCACCGTAATTGGTTCACTTTGACAAAAGGTTTTCAAGGCCAAGACATGGCATTGACTGCCACAAAAGTGGAAAGTGGCGACAGCACAAGGTATAAGGTGACAGGTTATGTGTATTCTGCCACCGATTTCGAACCCGTTATTGGAGCGCCTGTGCGTGAAAAAGGCAGTATATCCAATGGTGTGGCAACTGACTTCGATGGCAAGTTCACGATTACTGTGCCATCCGTTACTAGTGTGATATTGATTAGATATGTTGGTTTTCAGGACTACGAGTTCAAACCATCAGAACTCCCTCAAGTGATTGTGCTTGAGGAAGATGCACAATCACTTGAGGAGGTGGTTGTCGCAGGATATCAAAATGTTGATAAAAGATTATATACAGGCGATGTTGCTCGTTCACTTGAGGGACGTGCCGCAGGAGTGAGCGTATCAACCGATGATGACGCTGAGATGAAACGGGTGACAGTTGGTAGTGCAACCACAATTCGTGTGCGTGGCGCTACGTCCATATATGGTACCAACCGCCCTCTATGGGTTGTTGATGGTGTGATTATTGAGGATAACGTGGAACTTGATGCTAATGCTCTTGCTGGTGGTGATGCAAAACTCTTAATTGCCAGTTCTCTTACAGGTCTTAATGTTGATGATATTAATAGTTTTGAAGTCTTGAAAGGTGACGTTGCGACATCGATCTATGGTGCTCGTGCTATGGCAGGTGTGGTAGTTGTCAACACCAAGAGCAAGCAGTTTGCCCGCGATAAAATGATGTCAATAGTGAAAGCACGCGAGCCCGGCGTGAAAACCGCGTTGTGGAAACCAATGCTTGTCACTGGTGATGACGGTAGGGTAGCGGTGGAGTTCACAGCTCCCGAAAACAACTCCACATGGGTGGTTCAGGCGATTGCTTATAATGAGAACCTTATTTCTGGTAATTTCTTTGGCGAACTGATAACGAGTCGTCCACTCATGGTGAAGCCTATTGCGCCTCGGTTCCTGCGTCATGGAGACATGGTGACGCTCAAGGCACAGGTACAGAACGATGATGACAAAGATGCAACAGTCGATGCTGTGGTTGAGATGTTTGATGTTCGCACCAACGCCGTCTTGCACACATCAAACCAGTTACTTACACTTTCTCCAAAAGAGACGCGCAATGTTGAGGTCACTTGGACTGTCCCCGACACTTTGGCATTGGTAGGAATGCGCGTGAAGGCCGCCACTGAGCGGTGGGGAGATGGCGAACAAATTGTTATTCCTGTGCTTGAAGCCGCTTCACCAGTGATAGAAACACAGTCGTTCTACATCGATCCTGGTAAGGAAATGACAATGACCGTACCGTCACATCACGATAAAGCTCATATAACGCTTGAGACTTGTGAGAACCCGTTGTGGTATGCTGTCATGGCACTGCCCACCGTCTATAGCGAAAACGATAAGGTTGCCAGTTGTGTGGCTCATAGCCTCTATGCTCAGAGTGTAGCGAGAGAATTAGCTCACAGCTCTCCCGAAATTGCTAATGCCATCCGTTCCTGGCATGCCGACACTACGGTGGTGTCGATGCTGGAGCAAAATCCCAATCTCAAGATTGGTGACCTTATGGCGTCGCCCTTTGTTGGCGCTGCTCAGCGTGAGACATTACGCATGCGCCAGTTAAGCAACCTGCTTGACTCTACCAAGATGGATGACGAGCATAAGCGTCTTGTCAAGGCGCTTGGCAAATTGCAGCAGAGCGATGGCGGATGGACTTGGTTCAGTTATCCAGGGTGTGAGTCATCGCTATACACCACAATGGGCGTGCTAGAGCTCGTTGGCGAACAATTGATGATAACAGAGGGTGACATTGATGATGACCTCGATGAAATGGTAGAGAGGGGAGTGCTGTACTGTGATAGTGTGGTTTCCAATAAATTCTCTAAAGGCGATAAGATTGATTATTTGAGCTATGCTTATGTGCGCTCTATGTTCCCCGAAGTGGAAATGAGCAAGAAAAACAAAGCGATACATGACCGTAGCATAAAAGAAGTAGTAGCGAAATGGAAAGACCGCTCACTCATTGACCGTGCTTATGCCGCTATAGTTCTATATCGCAGTGGCAAGAAAGACGATGCACGCAAGATAGTGCAGTCGCTGCGGGAATTTGCAGTTAGCGACCAGCAGGGAATGCATTGGGACAACCTGCAAGAGGGTAATGCTGCTTTCTACGACAAAGTGACGCTCACCGCCACTGTGCTAGAGGCACTTGCACTTGTTGACCCGCGCGAGGATGAGATATCTCAAGTACACAAGTGGATGCTGTTGATGAAGCAGAGCAACGATTGGGGCTCGAGCAGCCTCGCCGCTCATGCTATTTATGCGCTGCTCACGACCGATGGAGGAAATACGTGGCTGACTGACTCGCTGGGTTATTCGGTGAGGGAGATCACATCGGGCGAGACCATTAGTTTTGCCAAGAAAACCCACCCGCAATGGGGAGCGATATATTCGGCTTACAATGCTCAAATGGCTGATGTTAAAGCCTTCCATACTGATGACTTATCTGTCACTAAGAATTTCATGCGCTATGATAAGGATGGTAAACTAGAGCCGTTCACAACCCTCAATGTTGGAGACAAGATTCAGGTTCGCATCACTCTCGATGCACGCAAGGACTTGGACTATATCACCGTTACCGACGAGCGCGCTGCGTGCTTCGAGCCTGTTGACAAGATTTCTGGCTACAAATGGGGCGAGGGTGTATTTTACTATAACGAGGTGAAAGACAGCAAGACAAACCTCTTTGTCACGAGTTTACGAAAAGGCGTACACACAATAACCTACGACGTGATGGTGACCAACATTGGCACATTTGCCAGTGGCATCGCCTCGGCGCAGTGCCAATATTCACCACAAGTAACGGCTCACACCGCCGCAACAGTAATTGAGGTTAAATAGTGACAAATTGTTAGTTGTCTATAATCTAGTTAAAGAATTATTGTTATATTTGCACTTTATAAATTCTTTAAAAAACTAAAACCATAATTATATGAGCAAACTTAATCCTAAATTAGAATTAGAGAAACAGCTAGGTAAGCAAATTTATAATGCTTTGCAGGGTGAGATAGTTGAAGAGGTGTTGCGCAAGACAAAGACCTCGAGCCGCGACGCCTACTGGCGCAGCA
>JAGCRW010000015.1 GCA_017964485.1 Muribaculaceae bacterium
GTTTATGCTTGTGGCATCAATGAATCCTTGCCCTTGTGGCTACTATGGCCATCCAACCAAGCAGTGCATCTGCACACCACATCAGCGACATCAATATATGAGCAAGATTTCGGGTCCGTTGTTGGATAGAATTGACCTGCAGGTTGAGGTTCAGCCAGTGAATTTTGACCAAATGTCGAGTAAAGCTCCGGGAGAGCCCAGCGCAGCAATTAGGGAAAGAGTAATCAAAGCGAGAGCAATACAGAGCCTGCGTTACAAGAACCACCCAGGCATCCACTGCAACGCACAGATGACTACCGCACTGCAGCACAAATACGCCGAACCCGATGCTGAAGGAATGGAAAAACTCCGCGAAGCCATCACTAAGATGAACATGAGCGCCCGCGCCTACGACCGCATCCTGAAAGTAGCCCGCACCATCGCCGACCTCGAAGGCAGCGTCACCGTCCGCCAGCACCACATCATGGAAGCCATCGGCTACCGCAACCTCGACCGTTCCAGCTATTTTAATATGTAAGAAAGCCTAAACGATGAAAACTCTATATTAGAGTCTCAATAACAACCAAATTATTTTATTATTTGAAAAAAAAACAATAATTTTGCACACATAATGGGACGTTGTTTATATGCTTTGTCTACATTAATTCTTTTTAACTTTCTTGAGACTAAATATTTGAGCAATTGTTGCTATATATGTGTAGAATTTCAAAACTATAGAATTATGAGTCTTTTAAGTTCAGATTTTGACATTAAAGATGAAGATGTTTTCCGGAATTATCTGCATTCTTTGATTGCTGACGAGGTGAAAGTTGGCCTTAATCGCAACAATGCGGTTTTACTTTTTGACCCTCATGATGAATTTGATTTACACTATTTACAAGGCGTCTTGGAAGGACCGACTGCTTATTATGACATGTCACAATGCAAGTCTGGAGACTATGAAGTTTTTGTAAAGCAATATGTTCTGCCGCTTGTCAATGGTCAGATTGACTACCTATTGGTTGACAACGTGGACAAAATCCCTGATATTGAGGAAAAAGATGTTTTTGAGATACTTTTGAAGTTAATTGCAAAAGGTGAGGAATATGACCCGTTCCAAAACATTCTCTATGTCGATAAAGGAAGTGAACATATCTGTCGCACTGGAACTATCGATTTTGACAAATACAAAAATCGTCTTATAATGCGTTGTGAAGAGAAACCTTCATTCTTGGAACCGTTTACATGCCACATTGTTGATTGCAGAAATTTCGTTCTTCTGATTCATTTTTATTTGGAAAAATCAGACAAAGCATTTCCATTAATGCTGATTTTTGGTAAAGAATCGGGTAATAGCCGTTTAGATGAATGCAAAAGATGGGTACATGAAGTATGCAACAGCGTTGACTCAAAAGGTCATCCCTTCAAGCAGGGTAATGAGTATTTTCTTGACAAAGATGGTAACCAGCAGAAGATATCCGACCATACCGAGTTACTCAATCGGGTGATACTGCCGGAGTCTGTTACGCCCGAAACAGAGTTCCTGCTCCTCCACCGTTATGTTGACCAGTTCAATCCCGAGGCCTTGAAATATGCCTTGGATGTAGTACGTGAGCATCAACTTCCAGTCGTTTTTCTGACCAACAGTTATGAGTATAATCCCAACATTGACCTGCAAGGTTTTAAGGTTTATCATCTTAAGTGATTTAATATTCAAAACATAATAAAAATTTAATCAACAAACAATATGGTAAGAATTCATATTACAGAGTCAACAACTGTCGCACAATTGAAGAAGCAGTTCAACAAAGACGTGAGTGGGTATTTGCGAGTTTATAAAAACCGAAGTGAAGCTAATGAAAATGACACATTAGTTTCGCTGGGGGCAATAGAAGGTTCGATGGAATACCGCACGAGTCGCACCGTGGGCAGTTTTGAGGAATCTTTAATGAAAGTTTTCAATCTTAAAGTAAAGGTATTCACACCTGATAATTGGGTAAGGGTCCTTAATGGAATAACACTTGAAACCATTAAAAGCCTCCCACGCCAAACCAATAAGGCAGATATGGCAAAATATATCGCCTACAAACGAAGCAAAGTTAAATATCCCAAGCCCATACAACCTGATGGGTATTATATTTATAATCCTGTAATAGAGGCTAAACTTCCTTGTTCCAAATCGGTTGAGTATTATGAAAACGTTCGGGCTCATCTACCAAAATATGTAGACCAAGAAGAAGCTCTGGAAAGATTGTTTAATGACTTATGCCCAATAAACAAGGATTTAGAGGATATTCTCATAAAATGCTCTACCCTAAACGATTTCTATAGCACCCAAATCTACAATACATATGAAGTTGGGTGCCACTATTCAAAATTTGATATTGACAAACGCATCAAAAATAGAGACCTGAAGCTTGTCAACGATTTGGCTCTTGTCAACACTGGTGGCAAACAACGGAATTTCTACTCCTTAGCCTCAAAATATTGCAGTCATCATCGCCCTGATGTGTTTCCAATATATGACTCTTTTGTCGACAAGATGTTAACTTATTTTATGCATCGAGACGGTTTCTATAAGTTTGCCAAAAAAGATCTCAAAGACTACCCTAAATTTGTTGATATTATTAATACCTTTAGAACTTTTTATGGTCTTGAAGATTTTAGCCTCACTCAGATAGACACCTATTTATGGTTGTTGGGCAAGGATGCCTTTTTTAGTAAACACCATAACCTTTTAGACTGAAAGTTATGCCGATGCATTATAACACCAAATTGGTTTTTGAAGACAAAGATGACCTCTGCCGCTCCTGTGAGTTTGTCAAGCCTCTCCTTGAAGAAATCAACAAGGACCGCCATGAAGATTTCAGGTTAGGATTGTGGTGTGACGATAAGAATTTGTCAATCGGTTTTAGTGGTCCTGGCACCGCGTGGGACAGATGGTTTTTAATTATACCATCAAAACTGGCGGAGACATTTCCCAAGGCACCGTTCCGCATGATTGCGTGGACCGACCAATCCGACTACTGGTGGGGGCGGAACATTAACGGTAAAATCGTGCTTGTAGATCACCACGAGGAAATCATTGAGATGATGTTCCGGTGGGGAATAGATGTCGAAGACCCGTTCACGGGTCCCACAGAGGAAAACTGGGCCGAACTGAGACGCTGCCGCCAGCGGCGCGTGCAAGAGATGATTGATCTGGGCGTGGACATCGCGCTAGACACCTGGCCTCCTTCCGATGAGCAGTTTGAACAGGAGGAACGACTCTTGCACGGCAATCAAGACCACGTTTTGACCGACGACTTGCCGTTTTAAGAGTAACATGTCATTCTCTCCAACTCTATAAAACATAAATTCATTAACATAAAACCTCGCGATGTGAAGGAAATCGCAAAACAACAATATGGCAGAATATGAAATCAAAGATGGAGTGGGCATTATCCCTGAAGGAGCGACAGAAATTGAAAAGTGTGCCTTTGAATTCGCTGAATTAACAACTGTCACCATTCCCGACTCGGTAACTAAGATTGGAGAACGTGCCTTCTATTGTTGCCAGAACCTGGCAAGCATCATCATCCCCGACTCGGTGACCGAGATAGGGAATAATGCATTTTATGGTTGTGAGGGTCTGACGAACATCACCTTGCCCGCCTCGTTGGCAGTAATAGGCGACCGTGCCTTTGAGGGTTGCTCGGGTCTGACCGAAGTTGTCATCCCCTCGTCAGTAAATAAGATAGGCAGTTACTCTTTCTATGATTGCCCTAACTTAGCGATCGTCACCATCCCCGACTCGGTGACCGAGATAGGAGGACATGCATTCGAGGATTGTACAAGTCTGACAAGCATCACCATCCCCGACTCAGTGAATATGCTAAGTTTTCAGACTTTTAAGGGTTGCATAAGTCTGACGAGTGTCAAAATAGGCAACTCTGTGACCGAAATTAACAGTGCTTTTGAAGGTTGCACGAGTCTGACGAGCATCATCATTCCCGACTCGGTGACCGAAATTAACGGTGCATTCAGAGGCTGTACGAGTCTGACGAGCGTCACCATAGGCAACTCGGTGACCAAGATTGACTATGCCTTTACGGGATGCTCAGGACTGGAGAACGTTACCATCCCCGACTCGGTGACAGTGATTGGCTCTAATGCTTTCAAAGGATGCACGAATCTTACCGATATTACCATCCCCAACTTGGCAACAGAGATTGACTATGAGGCTTTCGCTGACTGCTCTAGCCTGACTTGTGTTACAATTCCTGACTCTGTAACGAAGATAGGTGACCATGCTTTATTGTCTTGCTCAAGTCTGAAAAACATCACCATTCCTTCATCGGTGGCAAAGATTGGTTCCGCTGCTTTTGATGACTGCAAAAGTCTGACAAGCATTGTTGTCGCCGAAGGAAACAAGGTTTATGATTCCCGTGACAACTGCAATGCCATCATTGAAACTGAAAAAAACTGCATTGTAAAAGGTTGCGTCACTACCGTTATTCCCAATTCGGTGACTGAAATTGGCAATTCAGCTTTCAATGGCTGCACAGGCTTGACGAGCATTAACATTCCTGACTCGGTGACTGAGATTGCCGGTGGTGCTTTCAGTGGCTGCACGGGTCTGACCTCCATCACAATTCCCGACTCGGTAACAAGAATTGGAGCCTACACCTTTAAGGGCTGCACTGGTTTGACGAGCATTACAATATCAGACTCGGTGACTGTGATTGGAAATGACGCTTTCGGAGGCTGCACAGGCCTGACCTCCATCACCATTCCCGACTCGGTAACAAAAATTGGATCCTCCTCCTTTAAGGGGTGCACAGGTCTGACAAGTGTTGCCATCTCCAGCTCGCTCAAGCTGATTAGCTGGAATGCTTTCGAAAACTGCACTGGACTGACAAGTATCACTATACCTGGCTCAGTGAAAGCAATATGCCCGGAAGCTTTCTCGGGATGCACAAGCCTAAAGAATATTACCATTCCCAATTCGGTCACAAGGATTGAAACAGAAGCCTTTTTAGGCTGCACTGGACTGACAAGCATCACCATTCCCGACTCGGTTAATGATATTTTTAATGGTATTTTCAAGGGTTGCGACAACCTCAGTCAAATTATCATGCGTGTTGCCGACCCGTCGCAAATTGATATTGAGCGCGGTGTAGAGTTGGGCGGTCATCAAGCCACACTCTATGTTCCCGACAAGAAGAGCGTCACGGCCTATAAGAAGAAGGCGGTCTGGAAGAAATTCGCCGCCATTGAAGTCGCTACCGAAGACATGCTTAAATAATTATTGTGTAACACTCATAAACTCAATAACACTTAACCACTTCAAACCTTTTGGAGTGGTTTTTGGTAAATAGTTGCTGGCATTCAGAAATAAATTATATATTTGCAAACACAGTAAATTTTATTCTAATGAAAAAGATATTTATAGGAGGAGGCAGACTGTTTAGCAGAGCCTATCGCGCCACAAAACGGGAAATTTTTGTGTCAGTTGGAATTCTAGTGGTTCTAAGTGTGATTTTTTCAATACTGATATGGTTTGCCGAATGGAAGCATCCCGACTACTCATTTGGTGATGCGCTATTATGGCCATTCATCAAATACATTGATGATCCCGCCGAGATTGGTGTTGATCCTCCTATGACTGTAATAGGCAAGATTGTAGGTTCGCTGGTTGGTGTTCTAGGCATTGCAATCTTTGCTGTTCCTGCAGGATTGATAGGTTCGGGATTGATTGATGCAATGGGAGAAGAGAAGCGCGACAAGGAACTGCTGGAGTGTCGCGAACGAATGAAAAAGTCGTTCAAGCGCCTGGTAAACGTATCGCTCAGGGAGTATCTAAACAATCTTCCTGACGGACATCCAGACAAGGGACGTAAATTTCTCTTTGTCCCTGATATGCGTCCAGTAACACACTATCATGTGCGCAACGGTATGAGCTTTGAGGATATTATGGACACCATTAAGAGATTCCCAGAATTCCGTTTGGCAAACACCGCCAATGCTCAGAATAGCGATGAGCGGCGTGAAGACAGGATGGTCGTGGCTCATTTCCCCATTAACCGCAGCTATGGGTTCTTTGTAAACCGAGGTTCAAAAATCACTATCGTGTCAACGTCATCATCAATTGAAGTCGGCACTGGTTGGTTCGCATTCTATCTTGCGAAACTTGGAGGTTTCAACTTTATAAGCAAAGAGATTGAACCCGACCCCGACGAGATAGACTCTTATTATAACCTTAGTTCAAAGCCTAAAGTCAACGGAATGACACGTGCTGAACTGGAGGAAAACTCCAAGACCAACAAGAAATTACTTAAGATCATGGAGATTAAAGAAAAGAATCGTTCCGACTTTATAGCCGACCTCAAGAGCTTGTGCCAAGGCGATGATTCGTGGTTGATTTTCAATTTAACCATGATCATGAACAGCACGTCAAATACAGCGAGCTTCCATTTTGCCCACAGTGCCGACGATGGTTCAAATTCTACAATAAATCCCGACCAAATGGCCAGTTTTAACCAGATGATAGAGAAATTTAAACACACCATGAACGAAGAATTTAATTTGGATGTGTCGCAAAATATGAGATTTCCCCTTTCCAAGACATTTATCGGTTATCGACTCAAAGACGAGGGATGCCGTTTTAACTCCTTTATGTTGAGAACTGGAGGACCAGTAGTTATTGAGGACAGTCGTAAGTATATCGTTCTTTATCGTATGGCAAAAATTTTAGGAGAGGCGTTTGACCCTGGCTATGAAATATCCGATAATGAACTTAAGGATTTAAGCTCTACGGCTTTTGGATACTCCGAACAAGAAGTTGATAATACACAAGTTCGCTGTTCCTGGCTCATTGATAATGATTAGCCTGTCATGATGCAGGTCCGCCTAGCACCACATCATGGAAGCCATCGGCTACCGCAACCTCGACCGCTCCAGCTATTTTAATATGTAGTAACTAAACAAATGGCTAGTTGCTTTATAGCAGTTCGTTTTAACTTGTTTCCACAAACTATGATTTATAAAAAACGACAATAATCTTCTTTTAAATTCCAAAAATATAATACTTAAAATCAATACAATATATGTTATATGCCAAATAAGCATGAGAAATTGTGCTTATTTGGCATTGTTTTTTAATACAAAAATCATACCTCCCCAAAATTACGTTTTTAAACCCATTTTTGGGGCGGTATAACTAAAATCAATTCAAGAAACAATACAAAAACCTCTTTAAAAATCAGCGAAAATGAATATTTTTTGTTGAATTTCGCTGAGTTTTAAAATTATATTCGGCAAATTGATAGCACAAAGCATCCCACCACATAATCGTATACTTGCGCCGTAGCCTTATGCGGAGGTTCTTCATATCCAACCCCTGGGGAAATAAGTTTGGCGCATAATGGAGTCCTTTTCCTTGACGAGCTTCCTGAATTTAATCTCAGCGTGCTTGAGGTGATGCGACAGCCACTTGAGGACCCGCAGTAAAGATAATGTAGCTTGAAATAAATAGAAACCGCCACAGTGTGTGACGGTTCCGTTTTGCATTTGTTGAGTTCAAGATGCTTCGTCTTGAATCTCACTTATTTTACTTAATCACAACGTTGAGTTTTGCTCGAAGTTGTTCACGGTTGGGATAACATGAGCAAGCTCAGTTCTCCACTCACTTAATCACAACTTTTCGTCCATTGTGGATGTAGATGCCTGGAACGGTTGGCATAGTGTTGAACTTAACACCAAAGAGATTGTAGTAAGCATTATCGGCTTTGGTGTCAACACCTACGGTGCTGATACCAGTTGCTTCTTTCGAAACAGTCATTACGAGAGGCTCGACAAGACCTTTGCCGTTAGAAGGCTGCATAACAGTTATAGTGTACTTGCCAGCGCCAACAACCTTGAAGTTTGCTCCGTCAACGAGCTCAATTGGCTGGTCGAGCAGATTGTCGTTAATCTCAAAGTAGCCAACTTGGTTAGCGTCAACACCGCCGAACCACTTCCAGCCGTTGACCGAAGTCTCATCGGGAGTGATGAGTTTGAACTCGGTACCGTCCTCGAGGTTGATTTCAACAGTAAATACGTCATCCTCAAATGCTAATGGCACGCGACCCTCTTCATTCTGCCAGTTCCAGCCATTGAAGCTGCCCACCAGGTAGAGCTCGTCAATGGTAGGAATGCTCTCTGAAAGGGTGGTAAATACTACGCTCGGTGTCCAGAGGCTTGTTACATCGTCTTCAATGGCACACACCTGGACTTCATATTTGGTTCCCGACTCAAGATTGTTAATAGTGTAGGGATTGGTCACATCGTCACATTCAATCCATTCGGGCGGCACAACTTCGGTAGCATCGGGGACAATCACATGCACGTCGTCGATATTCAGCCAGAACTGGTCGGTGCAGTTAAAGTGACGAATGGCAAGATATCCATAGCCCTCATACTCGCTCAAGTCGAAACTGTATTCCTGATAATTAATGGAACTGGTATAAATATCGGAGATTGCGACAAAATCGTCAACCGAGGTCCACTCGTCGCCTTCGTACACATAGACTTGGAATTGCTCGTTGGCATACATGGCAGTATTTTCCTGTGCTACTGCCCAGAACGAAAATTGCCCGCCAAGTTTTACCTTTGGAGTGATAATCCAGTTGTCGGGTGAAAGAGCACCAGTACTGCTGTCATAGCTTGCCGAGTACAGTATGCTATTGCCACTATGTGCCTTCACCTTCGAATCTATCCATGTCCAACCTTTGCCGTCACCATCGGCATCTACAAAAGTAAAATCTGTTACCTGGTCTTCATTTTCAAAGTCCCAGAAGTGGTTGGCGCCCGACAAGTCAACATATTCACGATAGCGCAGGTTATACTTGCTAGCATCGCTTGTCCACGACACTTCGGCACTATTCACGTCGGGAACTACAGTCAGGTCGGTAGGTGCAGGAACTTTGAAGTCCTTATACACAACCATTCCGTAAGAATAGAATATGAAACCCTGCAGGTTTGGATAGATATTCTCCAGATAGAAGTTGGTAAGTGTGAACATCTTTGCAGCCTGATCATATTGGAACTTGAGGCTGCCGAAATGTACAGCATCATCCGTGCCGCAGGCATAAACATTATAGTCGCCAAAGGTGCCACAGTACTGTCCGTTCTCAAAAGTGGCCATATTGCCATCAATAGTTCCTTTAATCCAGGCATTAGGACAAGTATAGACCACACCTTGGAAATAGACATCATCACCATCAAAGGCAACCGAAATAGGGTTATCGTTAACATACGGAGTATTGTTTTCTCCATAATAGTAGATAGCTTCTACTGCCCAGTCGGTCTCAACCACAGCAGTTTCAGGCAACGTTACCAGAACATTGTCTTTCGTGAAATTCGCATTGCTTCTCTTAATTCCGGGGTAGGTCATTATGGCTCCCTGGGGAATCATTTGTGCAAACGATGCAACGGCAATCACCAACGCCATTGCAAGTGTTGTGTAAAATCTTTTCATAATAGAATAATTTAGTTAATAAATATCTCTTGACCGCAAAGATAATAAAACTTTTTAAAAAATGAATATTTAATCACATTTTTTGCAATTATATTTTGGGCCGAAAGTTTTTTGTTGATTATGCCAGTACCACATCATGGAAGCCATCGGCTACCGCAACCGCTCCAACTACAATAAATAGCATAATAATAAATTTTACCTTATCAAATGAAAAGATTGAAATTAAGCATGTTATGATGGCAAAAAGGCTATTTATCCCACCACATTTTCGTATAGTTGTGCCGTCGCCTTAGTAGGAGGAGGCATTTATCTCACACCGCGGGGAATATAACTAGCTTTTAATTTATAGGGATATAGCAAGAGCTGGCTCAACACCAACTCTTGTAGAATTTTCATATTTTAAAACGTGGATTTCTTTATTGGATTTGGCCAAGTTTTTTGACGTGTTGTTCAAATTGTTCACGACTGGCAATAGCACCGTTTTTGATGCGTGCGCGGTAGTTGTAGATTGTATTGACGCTATAGTGCAGGAATTCGGCAATCTTTGACGAGTCCTCAATGCCCAGGCGGATGAGGGCGAAAATGCGTATTTCGGTGGTGAGTCGGTTCTCCTCTTTTGGGTGCACCTGTGCTTCGGGTTGGAGCAATGCGTTGAAATCCTCAACGAAGTGTGGAAACAGATGCAAAAACACACTGTCAAAATTCTCATAGAGTTCTTCAAGCTCTGTTTCCTTGAGTTCGGTTGATTTCGAAATTTGAAACAGTTCATCGAGCTCCTTGTTTCTCATCTTCTTGTTCACCATCCTTCGGTAGGCATCAAGTTTATCGATGTATTGAGAGCAAAGGCTCATGAATCGCCCAATGTATTCCTCCTTCACACGGTTACTCTCCGAGAGTTGTGCGTTGAGTTCCGAGAACTGCTCATTCTTTTCCGACAGTTGTTCGTTGGCAGTTTTCAAATTCTCATTGAGTGTCTCTAACTGGCTGTTGGTGTCGTGCAGTTTGTTTCTTGCTTCTTTTAATTGTTTGTGACGGCGATGCAAGAAGAGCAGAGCACCCAGCAGCAACAGAGCGAGCACACTAACGAGGGCGATGGTGATGCGCAGTTGTGTGGTAGTGCGCTCACTATTCTCCTTGTAGTTTTTAGAGATAGCTGTGAGCAACGGCGCTATCTGCCAGTTTCGTTGTCGAGAACCGTAGCGGTTGGCGCAGTCGCTGGTAAAACTGATGTAACGCGATGCGCGCTCAATGTCACCCTGTAACATCAATTCATTGGCGAGCTCCCACATCGAACCTTGATCCATGGTTGCATTCTTGATATCGGTCAACACCGACTCCACGAGCCAATGCATCATTTCCTGATTATTGCCTTGGAGTTTAAATTCAATGTATCGGTAGAGCGCCACCAAAGCATAGGGGTGAGATCCTGGCTCCACTGTGGCGAGCCATTCATTGTTGATTCTCATCGATTCATCAAAGCGCCCTTCACCCTGTGCACGCAATTCGCGCCTCAAGAAACAAGCCTCACTCGTGGGTGGCAAATGCTTCATCATCAGTTGTTCGTAATGGTGCGCCTTGTCAAGGTAGATTTTTCGCATGTCGTCCAAGCGCGTGTAGTAGGATAGTTCGCTATAGACATTGTTATAGGCCTCATAGTAAGTTCCCAATGCTATGGTATCGGCTCCTTCGGTGTTGATGGAATCAAGCATGCATAGTGCTTCGTCATACATACCGATGTTAGCGCTTCGTATGGCGAGTAACGACCGGCAGCGCACCAATGCCGACGGGTCGTTCATTTGCTCAGCAAGTTTAATGCACTGGTTGAGGAAATATATCGCCGAATCGCTCACGAAAGGCTTATAGAGTTCATACAGTCTATAATTGCATTGGAACTTCCCGCTTGGAGTTGTCTCCCGTTCGAGTGCCTTACGTTGTACCCCTATTTTTACCTCATGCTTTGCCACATATTCCGGTGAATGATTGATAGCCTCATCAATCTGCAAGTAATAGTCCTGTAAATTGAAATCTTGAGCCACCGACATCCCTGCTCCCATAAGTAGCAACCAACTGAGTAATACGAATGTCTTTTTCATCTTGTCTTAAAACTTTTGGCGACAAAGATACAAAAAAGTCTGAGACAAAGACCACTTTTCTCAGACTCTTTTCAATCATTAATTATTTTTGCAGTGCGTATGTTGCTATCTTAATTCAAAGGTACATTTAGTGGGAAGATTGTCGGAAGCAGTGCCAATCAACGCCTCAAAAGTGCCCGGCTCGGCTTTCCATTGTCCAGATACCTCATCAAAGAAACTCAAAGCGTTGCGATCTATGGTAAGTGTCACGTCGCGCGTCTCACCAGGTTGGAGGAAGACTTTTTGGAACGCTTTCAGCTCCTTCACTGGACGGTCCACACTTGCTTTCTTGTCACTCACATAGAGCTGGATGGTTTCGGCACCCACGTGGTTGCCAGTATTGGTAACACTCACAGTGAACGAAATCTGTTGGTCGGCGGTGAGCTCCTTTTTATCGGCAACGGCCTTGCCAAGTTTGAAAGTGGTATAACTTAACCCATATCCAAATGGGAACGTTGGTTTCAGCTTCTGCTTATCAATCCAGCGGTAACCCACATAGACTCCTTCCTTATATTCTTCGTCAATAATCTTATGTCCCTCACGCCACACGCCAGGATAAGTGTTCAAAGCGTGTGCGCCACATTGGTTGAGGTCGGCATACCAAGTGAACGGCAACTTGCCCGAGGGATTGACGTCGCCTGCGAGCACGCTGGCAATAGCCTCACCTGATTCAGAGCCCACAAACCATCCCTGAACAATAGCAGGCACTTTGGGCAGCCATGGCAACTCAAACCCTGAACCCGAGACACCCACAAACACCAAGCGTGGATTAACTGATACCAGCGCCTCTATCACCTCGTTCTGGGCATAAGGAAGGTCGTAACTCTTGCGATCATGACCTTCGGAATCTTGATAGTCGCTTTTGTTCAAACCACCAACAAAAATTACCACATCGGCATTCTTCGCTTTTTCAACAGCTTCATTCAACAGTTCATCTTTAGAACGTGTCTCATAAAGGCTGCGCCCAACTGTCACACCATTGTAACTCTGCACCGTGTCACCTACATAACCGCGTGCATAATCGACCTCGGCATTGTTGAAACGCGCCTTGATACCGTCAAGTGGCAGAATCTCCTTTTGCACCTTCAGCGACGAGGAACCGCCGCCCACAGTCATCATTTTGATGGCATTTTCGCCCACTACAAGAATGCGTTGTTTTTGGGCCGCATCAAGTGGCAGAATAGGCGTCATGCCTTTACCCTTAGGCGCATCGTTTTTGAGCAGTACAATGCCTTCTTGGGCTATCTTCAATGCTGCATCATAGTGGCTCTCGCTGCACAAGAAGCCATAAGGACGCTGGCGATTCATCGTAGTGCGGAAGTGCAGACGAAGCACCCTACGCACTTTCTCGTCAAGTTCCTTCGTAGTCAGTTTTCCATCATTGATGAGTCGCATATAAGGGAGAGCGAGGTAATAGTTGTCGTAGGCATTAGATGTGCCGAAGGCGAGACCGTCGGTCCATGTGCCAAACTCCAAGTCAAGACCGTTCATTATCGCTTGCTCAGTGTCGTGAGTGCCGCCCCAGTCTGAGATGACAACGCCATCAAACTGCCAGTCATGCTTCAATATCTTGTTAAGCAAAATTTCATTATGACAGTTGTGATGATCCTTGTAGAGATTATAAGCGCCCATTATAGCCCATGCCCCACCTTCTTGCACAGCTGCTTTGAAGGCTGGTAAGTAAATCTCATGCAGAGCACGGTCGCTAATGATGACATTCACCTGATGACGGTATTCCTCATCGTTGTTGAGCGCATAGTGCTTAACGCAAGCTGCCACACCCTTCGACTGCAATCCCTGAACGTAGGGGACCACGATGCGTGAGGCGAGCCAGGGATCTTCGCCCATATACTCGAAGTTTCGCCCGCCTAGCGGTGTGCGATAAATATTGACACCAGGTCCAAGAATCACGTTTTTGCCGCGGTACAAAGCCTCTTCTCCCAGGCTCTCGCCATAGAGGCGCGCCATAGCGGGATTCCATGTTGCGGCAAGACAAGTGAGTGCCGGAAAAGCCACACACGAGTCATTGGTTTGCCCGGCTTGCTCCCATTCGTCCCACAGCACATCGGGGCGCACTCCATGAGGCCCGTCGTCGGTCCAGAGGTCAGGGATACCCAAGCGTTTCACACCAGGGCTGCTGAACTTAGACTGTGCATGGATAATGGATATTTTTTCATTGAGAGTCATGCGGCTGAGCGCATCTTCCACCCGCTGCTCCAGGGGTTTGCTCTCATCGAGATACACTGGCAGGTTGGAAGCTTGAGTCATGGCCACCAAAAGCAGTGCTATTATAGTGAAAACAGTTTTTTTCATCTTATAAGATATTATCAAAACATGTTGAATTTACTAAGGTCGTGAACTGCCCAAACCCAACGAGCGGATGTAACTGTCCTGGCGTTGGCAATTTTCAAACCGGCTGTTCTCCACATATTGCAACAGGAGTTTTCTGAAAGTTTCCTGGTCGGGACGTGCCTCCCGCCATTCCTTATAGGTGCCGCGCGGCGTTTCCGAGAATTTCACCACAATGTCGTCCCATCGCTCTGGCCTTTTGATACCCATCATGCAAGAGTTGTCAATCTTCTTGTAGGGCCAGAACGTGTAACCTATATTGTTTTCTTTCATCACTTCAACAAACCGCGCCTGCCACTCATCGGTGTTATGTCCTATCTCACCCATGTACATCGGCAGATTAGTCTTGTCACGGAAGTCAATGTAGTCTTTAATGGCTTCGGCAGTGGGGTCTCCACCATAACGATGACAAGTGTACATGATGTTGTGGTCAAACTTCCAATCTGTAAACATGAAGAAGTCGGAATTCCATCTTGCACCACCCAGCAGAATCACATGGTTGCCGTCCACTTCGCGGATGGTTTTCACAACTCGCTTATAAAGGGGCTCTAAAAGCAGGTTGAGCGCATCCTTGTTCTCGAAATAATGGGCTATAGGTTCATTGGCAAGTTCATAGCCAAGGATAACAGGTTCGTCTTTGTATCGATAAGCAATGCATTTCCATATGTCGCAGAACAGTGATTGGCTGACTTCGCTCTCAAACAGCCACGGATAACCGTGCCCGTCGTCAATGTTGTCGCCCGTCTGTCCGCCAGGACAATCGTGCATGTCAAGAATAAGATACAACCCTGCGTCCCTACACCATGCCACCACCGAGTCGATGCGGGCAAAACCGTCCTGATTATTAGTCAACCCCATATAATCCTCATCGGTGAAGAGTTTGTAGTTAAAGGGCAGACGTATGGTGTTGGCTCCTTGTGAGGCAATAAATTCAATATCTTTGCGGGTAATGTAGTTGTCCTTGAACTGACGCCAAAACTCAGCGGCAAAATCTGGGCCAACAGCCTCCTTAATCATCAGGTCGATCATCCATGCGGAATTGGTACGGCTAAGTCCAAACATATATCCTTCGGGATTCAGCCAGTTTCCAAGATTCGTGCCTTGTATAAACAGTTTCGTCCCGTCGGGCTTTACCAGATTGGGGCCATCTACCCTAACAAATTCTGCGGGTTTGACAACGAATGACACGGTTGCCAAAAAGGCCAATGCGAGGAAAACCATCAATCTGTTCATAAGTTGCTCATTTTAGATAAGTGGCCGTGAAGAATGCGATCATGCCATTCACGGCCACAATCAATAAAAAGACTATTATCAATACTGTTAGTGCCTATTTCTTCTGAAACACGCGCACGTAGTCCACCTCCATGGTTACTGGAAGAGCATTCTCATCAACTCCTTGAGCGCCACCCCAATCACCGCCCCAGGCGAGATTGAAGATGATATAGAAAGGAGCATCATAGGGCCAGTCGTCGTGACCCAAACCGCGGTTGTCGTAAGACAGTTGAACCTTATCGTCAACGTAGGTAGTGATGTTGTGCTCCGTCCAAAGGATGGCATACTTGTGGAACTCGCCCTCGGCGCCAGGACACAGCATCTCGTGGGTCACTTGCGTGTTATTGGTGTGAACGTGGGCGTTAGCGTGGAGGCTGGAGGACACATAGTTGGGGTGGTATCCCACCTCTTCCATAATGTCGATTTCGCCATCGGCGGGCCAAGACTGGAAGTTTACAGGCATCATCCAGAAGGCAGGCCATGTGCCCTTACCTTTTGGCAACTTGATACTTGCCTCAATATAGCCATATCTCCAGCCTTCTTTGGCTTTAGCATAGACACGAGCCGAATAAATCTTGCCATTCTCCTTCAGGCAGGTAATGCGCAGTTTGCCATCTTTCAACTCAGTGACGTAGGAGCCACCAGGAGTGATGTGATTCACATAGTTCTGCAGTTCGTGATTGACCCATCCCGAATTCTTAACCTCGTGCGTCCAATAGTCGGCATTCAGGTCTGTACCATGGTCAAACTCATCATTCCACACCAGTGAGTATCCATCGGGTGCATCATAGGCAGGTTTTTCGGCCGCAGCTTGCGTGACAGTGATAGTTTTACGGGCTGCCCCCGACATCAGAACCACTGAACCACTGCGCGTTTCGGTGAGTGCATTGGCGGGAACCGTAACTGTCACACTGCCCGACTTGGAACTAGTACCCTGCTTAGTGATGGTGAAGAAATCGCCATTAGCATAGGCATCCCACTCTGAGCCAGTAGTGGACACGTTGATGACGTAGGTCCCCCCAGCATCGGGGGCATTGATAGCCTCAAACGAGGTAGTGATGGTCACAGGGGCTTGGGGGGCATCGCCGTCTCCACCGCAGCCCAACAGGGCTACGGTGAGAGATAGCAATAATGAGTCAAACATATAACGTTTCATTATTTATGCTTCTTTAAAGACAATCTTACTGATTTTGACATGGGAGCCACCGGGGGAACCTCCAAAGTCAAAGAAGAATCGCAACGCAGAGGCATCGGCGCCCTGTCCCAGTTTCACATTTTTCCAAGTGATAACATATGGAGTGTCGGCTGGAACGTCTTTACGCTCTTCGAAGAAGTAGTTAGAGTCGCCCGAGTCAGTCAACTTGAAGGTGACTTGTGGCAAATCAGCATCGGCTTCAATCTGTACCTGCACGTGATAGGCCTTAGAGGCGCTAGCAGTAAGCTTAGTGTCGATATGGAACTGGCCTTGCCATTGTGAGCCTCCAAGTCCTTCTGGAAGAGTTAACTCATAAGCATCTCCGTTATGTGTTACTGGGTCATAGGGAATTCCAGCCCAGCCGTTGTCGGCAAAATAGTAGCCGAATGCATCAAACATCGAACCATCGTCTACCGCTTTCCAGAGGTTGTCGGGATCGTCATAAGATATTGATACCGCTTCCTCAAGGTAAATCTTGCTGATTTTCACATGAGTGCCAGCAGGACTTCCGCCGAAGTCGAAGAACATGCGAAGCGCTGTTGCATCTTTGCCTTCAGCAAGTGTCACGTTCTCTTGTTTGAACACGAAGGGTTTATCGGCTTCAACGTCCTTGCGTACTTCAAAGAAGTAGTTGGAATCGCCCGAGTCGGTCAACTTAAAGGTCACTCCCGGACAGTCATTATCAGCCTCCATTACCAAGTAGAAGTTATATCTCTTAGCAGCACTGGCGGTTAGTTTAGTGTCGATATGGAACTGACCTTGCCACTGCGAGCCACCCATGCCTTCGGGGATGAGGATGTTCCACTCGCCATCGCTGTGTGACCACTCGGGATCAGAAATCTGTGCCCAACCATCGTTGGCAAACCAACAACCAACGGCATCGAAGGCTTCTCCTGTCTCAACAGGAAGCCAGAGGTTGGCTGGCGAAGCGGGATCCCAGTCAACAACTGCTGCAGGATCGGGCACGTCGGGTTCATCTTCACCGTTGGTAAAGATGAAACGCCAGGCTATAGAACGGTCGGGGGCCTCATAGATGAGGATCAACTTCTTGGCAGTGAGCTCCTCGATGCGGAACTTGGGATTCTCATACTGAGCGTCGCTGCTGATGTAGGGGAAAACAGTGTTTGGTGCTAGCTGAATATAGGTCTGCGTGGTAATATTTCCTTCAGCATCTTCCCAGTCATAAACTTCAAAACTCCAAGTTGAAGTCTGCTCGCCAATCCTAGCATCAAAGTCAGCACTCTCTGAACCCCATCTGGTAGTACCATAGTTCACGTAAGTGAGACCGTCTTCTCCAGGATTATAAGTGAACGTTCCACCCTTGCGATTGTCGGCGGTAAAGCTGATGCGGTCATCATACATACCAGTGCCTTCCTTCTCATTGGGAGCAGCCGCCCACCATTGTGTGCCGGCGGTTCCAGCTGGACCACAGGCTAAGTGGGCCACTTCTTTATTGGCGAAACGCCACTCTTTGCCAGTGATGCGACGGAAATCGGCAGTATAGTCAACCTTGGTTTCATTGAATGTGAAAGTCTTAGTAACAGTACCCTGGCTGAAGCCGTTGCGGTTGCCAAGTTTAAGGCCAATGGTGTAAGTACCTGCCTCAGGATTTTGATAACCCACTTCTTGCAGAGTGGAATATGAGGTTCCATTTATAATCCAAATCGGATAGGTTCCGGGGAGTGGAGTATAAGTGGCAATCATCTGGTTAGTTTCCTGATCTACGCTGATATCGAAGTCAACGCCATCGACCGTGGGAATAGCGGTTGGATCAGCAACATCAAAACTATCGGGAGAGCAGGAAGTAAAGCCTACCATCAAGCTCAAACTCACGATAGCAGCACAGAAAAGTTTATATATATTAGTCGTCATAATGATTAATTTTCTAGATGATTAATTATCAATGAATCTTAGTAGTTGTTCTGAACCAATGTGGGATCGGCGTCAAGCTCCGATTGTGATAACGGAATATATTTCTTGCTCGGAGTCCAAGTCTTGGTGCGATAGCCATAACTATCGGGTACGAGCATTGTCGAAGCCTTCTGTATGGCACCATTGATGCCCTCGGCGCGAACCAAGTCAAAATAACGCTTGCCTTCGCCACAGAATTCCAGATGACGCTCGGTGTAGATGTCGTCGATGCTCAAAGTGGTGAGGTTGTTGAGGCCTGCACGGGCGCGCACTTGGTTTACATAACCCAGTGCCTCACCGGCGCCGCCACCAGTTTGCAACAACAATTCTGCTGCATTGAGCAGCGTCTCGGCATAGCGATAGATGCGCTTATTATTGTTGTAGTTCAGGTTCTTCGATGTAGGACAGTCCTGATTATTGACACTCTGTGGGCGATATTTGCCGTGCCAGATGTGTGTATCTTGATAGCGTTCGGTGTAGGTGTAACCGCGGAGATCCCAGCATGTAACATCACGGCGCTTATCGTTGTCGGCATACATGTTATAGGTTTCAACACGCATGGGCAGGAAACCCAGCCATCGTTGCCGCCGTCCCAGCCTTCGCCACCGCCCCAGCCATTGGGAGAGCAGAGCGTGGGGAACACTGTGCCACCGGCATTGAGCGGAGCAGTGGGATTGGATCCAGAGGCCCAGTCGCGCTGGCCGTTGTCGTCATCGTAATTGATTTCAAAAATCGACTCCGAGCACCATTCTCCAGCTTCGGCCCACAAGTTGGCGAAGTCAGGATTGAGCGAGTAGTTGGCATCGTTGATAATCTGCTTCATGAAGCCCAGTGCCTGAGAATAACGAGACTGATCGTTTTGATACATCACCATCTCGGCATAGAGCATGTAGGCCATTGCTTGCGACACGCGGCCACTCTCGGAGGCAGTCCAGCGCATGGGAAGCACGTTAGAGGCGATAATCTCCTCTAGCTCGGGAAGCAAATTGTTGTAAATCTCGTCGGCCGAGAGCTGTGGAGCAGTGTATGGCTCATTAAGATTCTCCAAATAGAATGGCACATTGCCATAGTAATGCCACAGAATGTTATAATAGTACACGCGAAGCAATCGTGCCTGCATTTCAAATGACTTGCGGTTGGCCTCGGTGCCACCACCCCAAGAACAATACTTAATCACGTCGTTGCAACGCTTGATACCACTGTAGAAATCGCCCCACAGCGTGCTAAGCGTGTTATTGCCATCACCCTCAAAGTTGAAGAGTTTGTGCCAGTGTTGGTTGTCGGAGATATTTGCTCCGCCCACCCAAAAGTCGTCGCCCATGATTTCGGCATCGATGGTGAGATCGTTATATGCCACACCGTCCCAGTCGGGCCAGTGTAGAGGAGCATAGGCCGATGTAAGCGCCTCGTTCAGGTGCTCGTCTGTATTGTAGTATTCCTCAAGAGGTTCGCCAGTGGGATTCGTTACCTCTAGGAAGTCGTCGCTACAAGATGTGAGAGCAAGAGCTGTCACACTAATTCCTGCGATAATTGAAATATATTTTTTCATAATGATTTCCTTTCTTTGAATGTTTAGATTAGAATGAGAGATTGAATCCTACGGTAAATGTGCGTGCTTGCGGATATACACCGTAATCCACACCCATAGAAGTACTTCCAGAACCAATTTCGGGATCAAATCCCCAATATTTGGTCCAAGTTACAAGGTTCTCACCACGAACATACATGCGGAAACGCTCTACGCGTATCTTGCGAGTGAGACGGCGAGGTAGTGTGTAGCCCAATGTGACATCTTTCAGACGGAAGTAAGAACCATCCTGCACATAGATGTCGCTGCACACCCAGTTCCTGGCGTCACCAAGTTTCAGCAGAGGCAGTTTGTTAGAAGTGCCTTCGCCAGTCCAGCGGTCAAGTACCCAAGTGGGATAGTTACCCGAAGCGATGTCCTGACGCCAAGTTGCATCGAAAATGTCGGCACCGCTTACGCCTTGGAAGAAGATACTAAAGTCTAAGCCTTTCCATTCGGCATTGAGATTTAAACCGAAGGTCCAGTCGGGTGTGGGCTTGCCAATATTGGTACGGTCGTCAGAAGTAATCTTGCCGTCACCATTCACGTCAACGAAAATCAAATCGCCAGGATTTGAACTGGCACCATACTTGCTGTTATACTCATTGGCCTCAGCCATATTCTGTATCACACCAGCAGTCTTATATCCATAGAAATATGGGAATGGTTGTCCGTTTTCGGCGCGAGTGCCACCGTCGCTGAACTGGCTGATACCATAGTTCAGGAAGCCTGTGTCATTACCAAGATTCTTGAGTTCGTTCTTCAAGTAAGCCGCATTGCCCTTGAAGGCAAATTGTGCATCGCCGATGTTCCATCGGTAACCTAACTCAAACTCAATACCGGAGTTTCTCATGTCACCCACGTTGCCTATGGGTTTTGCCTCACCCACATAAGATGGGATAGGCATTTCCATCAGCATACCGTTGGTTTTCTTGATGTAGTAATCCATCGAGAAGGTCAGCTTGTTGTTCCAGAATCCAAAGTCAATACCAACGTTGGTCTGTTCACTTTCTTCCCATCTCAAGTCTTCGTTGGCAAGTCCATTAGCCTTTGAACCATAATACATAGCAGCTTGACGGCCAAAGTAGTAGTTGCTTGTGCCACCGCTAGTGGTGAGTACGGTATAGCGGAAGTCACCAATATTTTCATTACCATTCTTACCCCAGCTGAAACGCAGCTTCATGTTGTTGAGCCAACTGCGGGTGCTTTCCATAAAGGCCTCGTTCATGATGTTCCAGCCCACAGAGAATGATGGGAAAACACCATATTTGCGGTTAGAGCCAAAGCGACTTGAACCGTCGCGACGGACAGTTGCCTGGAACATGTAACGCTCATCGTAGTTGTAAGAGAGACGGGCGAAGAGCGAAGCCAAACGATGCTCCACATAGGGGCCTGCCCAACCATTCACCAGTGAGGTTACACCAATGATGTTGCCTTCGGCATCGGTTGTGGTTTGAACACTACCGCCAGTGGTGTAGTCTACATAAGGCTTGTCGACGTTGATCAAATTCCAGTGCGATGCACCCACATAACTGCCTTTATACTTCATGGCACTCTGACCAAGTACGATACCGAGTGTGTGCTTACCAAACACCTTATCGTAGGTCAAGGTGTTTTCAATTTGCCAGTTGGTACTGTTGCACTTCTCCGAAGAAGCTTGGGTGTGGTCGGAGTTGTTATTACCCGACAGGTAGAATTTGCTAGTTGTTGCAGCGTCAGTGCCCCAGAACGACTGCTCGGCGCTCCATGTGAAGTTATACTTAAGGTTGTCCCATAGTTGGACATCGAGAGAAAATTTGGGCATAAACTTATGCGACCATCCCTTAGAAGGAGGTCCCTGCATCATTGCAATGGGGTTGTTCTGTTCATTATATGATCCAAGGAAACCAGGAATCGTGTAAGGATTACCGTTCTCGTCACGATACAGATCGTAGGCTGAATACTGGTCAATCATCTGTTGGGCGATAGAGCCAGTAAGAACCACGGGCAGTGTGGGAGCCAGATATAGGGCCGAACCCAGCGGAGAACCCCAAGTGGAGTTGGCATCTACGCCCGTGCTATGCACGCGCATATAAGAAAGGTTGGCGCCCAAATCAATCTTGTTAAGGAAATTGCGTTCCTGAGTATCATCAAGAATATTGAACATGTTGTTTGAACGAATGGTGATGCGGTCGTAGTTAGAACGTCCGTAGTTGCCACCCACAATTCCATCTTGTGTGAAGTATCCCAGCGAGAGGTAGTAGTTTACCCTTTCAGTGGCACCACTCACGCTCACGTCGTGTTGAACGATAGGTGCATTGTCGTTAAACAGCAGTTCCTGCCAGTCGGTGCCAAAACCGGTGATTGGATTACCATTGGCATCGATTAGGTTGGCCGGATCGGCATACAGTGGAGCCATGCCACCATTCACATACTTCTCGTTCTGGAGGATGGCATAGTCGGTGGCGCCTGTAACTTCGCGGTGCTTCCATGCGCTCTGCCAGCCATAAGAAAAGTTGTAGTTAATTTGGGGCTTGCCTTTTTTACCTTTCTTGGTGGTCACCAAGATTACACCATTGGCTGCGCGTGCACCGTAGATGGCACCCGAGGCGGCATCCTTCAGCACCTCAATACTCTCTATATCATAGGGGTTGACCGATTCCAAACCATATTGGTCGGCGGGCATACCATCGATGATGTAGAGGGGATTGGAGTTGTTAATAGTACCTACACCACGCACACGAATCATTGACTGGGCTCCAGGTTGACCCGATGATGAGGTCACGTTCACACCAGCAGCCAAACCCTTCAGGGCATCGTCGGCGCGCAGACGCGTCTTTCCAGCCAAGTCATCTGATGTGACCTTTGCAATAGAGGCGGTCACAACGCTCTTCTTTTGAGTACCATAACCAATGACTACTACTTCATCAAGCGCGTGCTTGTCTTCCAGAAGCGTTACGGTCATGTTGTTGCTGGCTGTCAACTCTTGGGATGCATAGCCAATATACGAAATCACAATAGGCGTGCCCGGGCTCACGTTCAACGCGAACTGACCATCAATATCGGTGACGGTACCGTTTTTAGGGTTGCCTTTTTCGACGACGGAGGCCCCAATAATGGACTCTCCCGACTCGTCGATCACAGTTCCCAAGATAACTTGGGCACTCGCTGCCATCGACACCATCAGCGCCAATAGCAACAATAGAAACCTGTTTTTCTTCATACCATTTTTTGATTAATTGTTAATGATTTAGTGATAAATTGTTTCGGTTTTTCCAATCGCAAATTTAAATAAAGAACGCGTGCATATTTATTAATAAGTAATAAAAAGTGGAGCATTATAGCCCCAATCAATCTATATTTCTCTAGACATCAACAAGATACATTGAATTCCAAACCACAAAAAAGTGGTTGAAATATAGACAGTTTTTAGACCATATACATAATAAAAATACCATTTTAGGTAGTATCCTACCATAAAATGTAAAAACTCCACGAGGCCATCGGCTACCGCAACCTCGACCGCAGCGGCTATTTTAATTTATAGAACGTCTTTAAAAATCGGCAAAAGTGAAGATTTTTTGGAGTACCACTTCAGATTTTCGCTGAAATTTTGAAGTAACGCTTCAGATTTTCTTCATTTTTCTTGCGTATTTACACTTTCATTTGTATCTTTGCCGCAACAAACTCCAATTGTCTATGCTTGAAAGAATATTAAAGTTAGAAGAGGTCAAGGACGACAGTCTGTTCCTGTGGGGATCAAGGCAGACAGGGAAAAGCACGTTACTGAAAATGCTTTTTCCTAAAGTTTTAGTTTATGATTTGCTGAAAAGCGATGTGCGCATGGCACTTCAAATGCGCCCAGCCTTGCTTCGTGAAGAATGTGAACTGCTTGATGAAGGTGAATTGGTCATTATAGATGAAGTTCAGAAGGTACCAGCTCTGCTCGATGAAGTGCATTGGCTTATAGAGAACAAGGGGCTGAAGTTCATTTTAAGTGGCTCAAGTGCCCGCAAATTACGTCGTAGTGGTGCAAATTTGCTTGGCGGTAGAGCATTGCGAAAGACATTGTTCCCTCTTGTAAGTGCCGAGATACCAGATTTTGACCTTAATAGAGCTTTGAATCATGGCATGTTGCCACATCATTATTTGATGGATAATCCCACGATGAGAATACAGTCATATATAGGAGACTATTTGCAACACGAAATCGTAGAAGAGGCTATCGTTCGAAGGCTGGATTCATTTACCCGTTTTTTGCAGGTCGCTGCTTTAAGTAACAGCGAAATTGTCAATTACACCAATATCGCTCGAGATTGTGGCATTTCTTCCAAGACAGTCAAGGAATATTTTTCTATTCTTGAGGAAACCATGCTCGGATTCTTTTTGCCGTCTTACACAAAAGTCATTAAGCGCCGGGTCATCCAGTCACCCAAGTTCTACTACTTTGACGTAGCCATACCAAATCACCTCCTGCATCGTGTTCCATTGCTGCAGGGAACAGATCTTTATGGTCACGCTTTAGAGCATTTAGTGATTCAGGAATTAAGGGCATATCTTTCTTATCGTTGCCCAGAGAAGTCCCTCTCATATTGGCACACGTTGGACAACAAGTATGAGGTAGATGCTGTCGTCGGTCAAGCTGAGGTAGGCATTGAGGTGAAATCTTCTAAAAACATCACCTCAAAAGACACTAAAGGATTGAAAGCATTTGGTGAAGAATACCCCGATGCAAAACTTTATTTGCTCTCATTGGAAGAGCGACCTCGTAAATTCAACAACATTGAAATTTGGCCTGTTGAGCAGTTCTTTAATCGTCTTTGGAACAACAAAGTTATCTAATCACATACTGAAAGTAGCCCGTACCATCGCCGACCTCGAGGGCAGCGTCACCATCCGCCAGCACCACATCATGAAAGCCATAGGCTAGAGGGCAACCTCGACTGCAGCAATTATTTTAATTTGTGAAAGCGTTTTTAGAAATAAGACAGAACTAAGACTTATAAAAAGCGACAAAGCTGGGCGTGATGCCCAGCTTTGTCATTCCACTTGCAGCAATCGTCGCTTGACGATTGTGATGCGTCCCTTTATTGCACGATGTTTTTCATAGTAGAAGTAGGTAAACTTTTTCTCTGCGTTGTTCGTGAATAAAGGGTGTGGTTAGGGTATTGTTTACTGCATTTATCTCTTACAATTTATGCGTGTTGCTTGGTCGGCAATCTGGATTAGGAACTCGCCGGGCTCAAGATGGCGCTTGCCATCATCACCAACGAATGCCAAGTCGCTAGCCGGCAGCTGGAATATTACAGTGCGCATCTCGCCTGGCTGGAGTTCTATCTTGGTGAACGCTCTGAGTCGGCGGCTCTCAGGCACTATACTTGCCACCATGTCGCGGCTGAAGAGCAGCACTGCCTCTTTTCCTACTCGGCTACCGTCATTTCTCACGTCAACCGAGATGTTGAGCACGTCGTTGGGGCCAAAGTTGGTCTTGTCGATCTGCAGGTTGCTATAGCTAAACTTGGTGTAACTGAGTCCGTAACCAAAAGGCCACTGCACATTCACTTGCGCATTGTAGTCATATACACCCTCCATAGTTCCCGACTCCTCGCTCACACGATAATCGTAGGTGGTGAGCGATGCCGAGTGACGTGGATAGGTGTAAGGCATGCGTGCCGAGAAGTTGTCGTCGCCTGCCAACAGTCGTGCTAGCGCGTTACCGCCCTCATTGCCCGGCAGCAGGATGTCAACTACGGCCTGAGCGAGAGGCTCAATGTCGGCTACAAGACGTGGACGTCCCTCGTTGAGAATGAGCACGACAGGTTTACCTGTTGCTGCAAGAGCCTTCACAAGGTCGCGTTGATTTTGTGACAACGCTAAATCATCAAGGTTGCCGGGAGTCTCGGCGTAGGAGTTCTCACCCACGCAAGCCACTATCACATCGGCGTCAGCGGCAGCAGCCACAGCGAGGTCGATTTGCGGCTCGTTCTCTTCCCAGTATTTGCCCTCGAAGTTATAGGTAACACCAGGCTCATAGGTCACGTTGGCGCTGCCAAACCGCTGCTGCATGGCCTCAAGGATGGTGTTGTGTTGTGAGGCATACTTGTCGGCGTCATTGCCTTGCCAAGTGTAGCTCCAACCACCATTCAGGCAGCGCATAGAATTGGCGTTAGGACCTGTCACCAGAATCTTCTTGCCTTGCGCCAGCGGCAGAATGCCGTTGTTTTTGAGCAATACCATAGTCTCAACTGCAGCGTCTTGCGCAGCTTTGCTGTGCTCGACAGAGGCAAACTTAGGATAATCCTTTATGTTGGTGTTAGGCATATCGAAGAGCCCCATCCTGTACTTCATGCGAAGCACACGGCGCACAGCATCGTCGATGCGACTCATGCTCACTTTGCCCTCATTGACGAGCTCAACAAGCAAGTCGCAGAACGAAAGGTCATAGGGATCCATCGACATATCGATACCAGCATTGATAGCCATTGCGATGGCTTCCTTCTTGTCGCGAGCCACCATTTCACGCTTCCACAAGTTGTCGATGTCGGCCCAGTCGGTAACAATCATACCATCCCAGCCTGTCTCTTCCTTAAGCCACTGCGTGAGATACTTGGCATTCACGTGCATGGGCACACCATTAACCGAGCCAGAGTTGACCATCACCGAAGTGGCTCCCGCCTGAACACACGCCAGGAACGGCGCGAAATGCTTCTCGCGCAGCTCCCACTCGGGAACATAGGTAGGAGTACGGTCACGGCCAGTGCGCGGCGTTCCGTAGGCCATATAATGCTTAATCGAGGTGCCGATGTGGTACTTGTCGATGTGGTTAGGGTTTTCACCCTGGAAACCGAGCACCATAGCGCGTCCCATCACGGCATTGACCAGACAATCCTCGCCAAAGTTCTCCCACACGCGAGGCCAACGAGGGTCACGCGAGAGGTCTACTGTGGGCGAATAGGTCCAAGGGCAGTTACCCGCCCTTGTCTCATAAGCGGTAATGGTTGCCGCTTGCCTTGCCAAATCAGCATTGAACGAAGCCGCCACATTGGTGTTCTGTGGGAACAGCGTTCCTCCCATTGTGTAGGTGGTACCATGATTCTGGTCCAATCCATAAACACAAGGGATACCGCAAGCCTTAATGGAATAATCATTAATTGTGCGGATAGTCTGTTGCCACCACTCAGGAGTCTGCGCTACCGGTCCAGGCGAGTTGAGCACCGAGCCAATCTGATATTTGCTCAGGGCTTGCTCAAGTTTGTCTTTGTCAAGGACAAAAACGTCGCCTTCCCAATGCCCCAGCACGTCAATCACCAGTTCGGTCATCTGCCCCACCTTCTGCTCTAACGAGAGTCGTGAGAGCGTTTGCTCCACGCGCTGCTCAATGGCAGGGTCGGGGACATAGGAAATCCTGTTTTGGGCTGCCGCGCCCATTGCGATGAATAAAGCCATCACAATGGACAACAGCCCGCTTTTATACATAAGATTCCCCTTGGCGTGGGCGCCCACCTTGTGGCACATATCAAAGCGCGACTGCAGAGCGTCATCAACATCTGGCAAACATTCATGTTTATAAACTTTAAGCCACAGCGCCTTAGGGCATTGGCATAACGTAGTGTAATGTGATTTAGATAACCCTTTCATGACATATAGTTTATTAGTTATTTATCATAGTATTAAATAGAATCTCCGAAAAATTTCCACCGCAAATATACACATTTTTTCATCACCTCACAAAACAACACTCCCATTTTCAACACAAAAACCACAAACCTACAATTCATTGAAGCCATCGGCTACCGCAATCTCGACCGCAGCAACTACTTCAACATGTAATGCACAAAGCATAATCTGTTAAAGATAATATAAATAATCAGTCTGGCGCACTATTTTTGTTCTTTGTAAAATTGCCCTGTATTTAAGGCAAAATGTGTATATTTGCAAGCACAAAACAAAGCAAGATGTCGTTTTTTACACGCAAATACCCAGTCTCACAAAGCAATATATTGCTAGATTGTGCCATGTATGGTGCCATCGTTTTTCTGATATTATATGTGCTGCAGCCGTTTGGAGTCAACATGTATAAGGAGAACAAGTTCTTGGTTTCACTGCTTTTTGGAGCAATCACATTTGGGTGCTGTTATCTGTTCGAACTTGCAATAAAACCGTTACACAAAAAAACATCTCCCTGGCTTGTTTGGCATGAGGCATTGTCGGTGTTGGCAAATGTCTTGTTTATAGGTTTCTGTAACTTCATCGCATGTTCATTATTATTTCACTATCCTATTTCCTTCAGCGTTTTCCTGCAGTTTCTTTATTGGACCCTTATTATAGGTATTATCATAACAGTTTTCTCGGTCGGTTTCAGCTATTATCGGCATCTTCGCAATCAACTGGAGAGTCTAATTGACAAGACCACAGAAGAGCAGACCGACGTGGTTGTCACAATCCATGACACCAGTGTAAGAGGGAACGACCTTCAGTTGCCCATTAACGACTTGCTCTATATCGAGGCACAGAAAAATAACGTATCGGTATGTTACATGAAAGACGACAAAGCACACACCTCAGTATTACACACCACATTGACATCTGTGCTCACCGACCTGCACGAGTATGAAAATATTTTCCAATGTCATCGTTCTTTCGTGGTTAACCTGAACAATATCTCGTCGGCTCGGGGCAATTCAAACGGCTACCAACTCAAACTCGGCAATGACTCAACCATAATACCTGTATCGCGTACCTACGTGCCTAAACTCCGTTCTTTCATAGCTTAATCAATCATCCTTTTTTTTGTCATTCGTCAGCGGGCTTAGTTATCTGTCCGCGGTTCTAGCTGTCTGTCCCATAAATTTGGCAGGCCTAATTTTAGTATCTATTTTTGCGGCATGAAATTGCTGTTGACACGTCACATTTGATGTCGCTGACGACTTGCATTCTGACTGCACAAAATTGTCATTAATATATTTCAAATAATAAAATCATCTGAAACATATGGGACCTATACTTTTTATCATCTTGGCTGCTTTAGAAATCGTGCTCGCAGTAAGAGCGTGCCGAAGCGAAAAAGAAAAGAAGCAATGGCGTAAAGAACGTTTGATAGTTCGTACAGCACAGGTCATACTCGTCATTGTCACGATGCTGGTAGTAGGGCAGAAGTGGCGTTTCGTCCCCATTTTGGGCTTACTGGCAATACTGCTTATTGTCGCTGGAGCGAAAGCACTCATCATGCGGAACAAGGACGACGGCATGAAAAAGAAAAGCAGTGCGATTGTCTCCTGTGTACTTAACATTGTACTCATTGCACTGCTGCTCATCCCCGCCTTTGTATTCACTGGATATAACGGTCTGCCTGTCTCTGGCAACCACAAGATTGCTGAGACGTCTGCTATACTTATCGACAGATCCCGCCATGATATCTTTGAGCAGGACAGAAGTTTTCGCGAGGTGCCAGTACACATCTATTATCCCGCCGACGGCTCTGCGAAGGGATGCCCTCTCGTTGTTTTCTCGCATGGTGCCTTCGGCTACTATCAGAGCAACACCTCAACTTATATGGAACTGGCGAGCAATGGCTACGTCGTAGTCGCGCTTGACCATCCGCATCACGCTTTTTTCACGAAGGACACTGATGGCAATACCGTTATCGTGGATAAGGATTTTATGAACACTGCCTTGTCACTCGGCGATATAACCGATGCGCAGGAGGAGTATAAGATATATACGCAGTGGATGGAGCTGCGCGTGGCAGATATGAGTTTCGTGCTTGATGAACTTAAAGCAGCTGTTCAGTCTAGCACGTTGGACAAGAGTTGGTTCATCTCAGGTATAGACAGCGACGCTATCAGTTCCGTGCTTGGAATGATTGATATCTCGAAAATAGGCGTAATGGGCCATTCCCTAGGTGGTGCCACCGCAGTAGCTATAGGCCGAGAACGTAGCGATGTGTCTGCCGTCATAGACATTGATGGTACTATGCTTTCAGAGTATACGGGCGTCATAGACAATGAGCTTGAAGTCCGCGACGAGCCCTACGATGTGCCAGTGCTTGAATTCGTTAATTGGAATAGCTACTCCTTGCTGCCTGAATATCGCAAAGAAGGCAAAATATACCCGAACGATGTGCTAATCCGTAATGCCGCTGAGGGTTTCTCTGCCACATTGCGCGACACGCGGCACATGGACTTTACCGACCTTCCCCTTCTTTCTCCCACGCTTGCGAATCTGCTTGGTGATATGGGTAGTGGCGATCGCAGCACCGAAGAGTCAATGATGATAGTCAACTCTCTTGTTTTGAAGTTTTTCAATTGCTATCTAAAAGGCGAAGGCACCTTTACAGCACAAGATATTTATTGAGACAAACGTACCATTGGCGACCTTGACGGCACCATCACCGTCCGCACCCACCACATCATGGAAGCCATCGGCTACCGCAACCTCGACTACAACACTTGCTTTAATATGTGAAAAAATGGAGAGCTTATGATTTCTTGTGGGATAGTTTTTGGGAAATGAGGTTGAGGGCCCAGCCCACGCCTAACGCGCCCAAGGCATAGGCCATCGAAATGCCTGCATTGATATAATGGCTGTTCTCGGCGGCGGGTTCATTTGGATCAAATTGCCCGAAAATAAGATACATTACAGCGTCTAACGCGAAGATAATGAACGCATGGACAATGATTACGCGCCACAGTGTGCCCCAAATGCCATAGCCGAACAGTTGCTTGTAGGCAATCACATAATAAAGCAGCAGTATAGCCCATGAGACATAGAAATAGACCACATAATTAATCAGCAGGAACGGCAGCAATATGATGAACGACAAAACCAGATTAAGCACACATAAAAATACTTGGATGAAAAAGCCTTGAGGCAAGGTGTGACGGGTGTGGCGAGGCGCGTCGCGGAACAAGACCCATGTGGGCAAAATGCCTAAGAGTGCAATGAGAA
>JAGCRW010000016.1 GCA_017964485.1 Muribaculaceae bacterium
CCGAACTGACTGTGGGCACGTTCTACGAGCAGTTTGGCTTGGGGCTTATCCTGCGCACCTATGAGGAACGCTCTTTGGGCATCGATAACTCGCTGCTGGGAGCGCGACTGGTTGTTAGGCCAACAAAGGGCGTAACTATCAAAGCCCTCTCAGGTCGCCAGCGCCGCTACTGGGGGTGGAACAAAGGCCTCGTGAGCGGAGCAGATGCCGAGCTCAATATCAACGAGTGGATTCCCGCTATGCGTGACCACGGCACTGAACTAATGGTTGGCGGCTCTTGGGTAAACAAATATGAGAAGCAAGAAGACATCTTCGTTGACCCTACTCACAAGCTCAACCTGCCAAAGTTTGTCAACGCTTGGGACGTGAGAGTCTCGCTTAATACTGGCCCTTGGAGCGTGCATGCCGAGTATGCCCAGAAGACGCAAGACCCGTCGTTCGATAACGGTTACAACTACGAGAAGGGTACTGCCGCAGTACTCTCGGGTTCATATGCAAATAATGGCCTTAGTGTATTGCTTCAGGCAAAACGCAGTGAGAACATGTCATTCCGCAGTCGTCGAAGCATGATTGGCACGTCATCGTTCATCAACCATCTGCCGGCGTTCACCCAGGAGCAGACGTATGCCCTGGCGGCTCTCTATCCATATGCTACACAGTTGGCAGGAGGCGAGTGGGCCTATCAGGCTGAGCTGGGTTATAACTTCAAGCGCAAGTCGAAGTTGGGTGGCAAATATGGTATGAACTTGAAACTCAATTTCTCTCACGTGCGTTGGGAGGGTGAGACCTTCTATCAGGACATTGATGTGACGTTGACACGCAAACTTTCAAGTGTTGTAAAGCTCGTTTTGATGTATATGAACCAGCGCTACAACAAGACTGTGGTTGAGGGTCACGGAGGTATGGTGCGTTCCAATATTTTCATTGCCGACGCTAAGTTCCAGCTCTCGAAGAAGACTGCTCTTCGCACCGAACTTCAGTATCTCACAACTCCCGATGATGAAGGCGATTGGGCTTATGGACTGCTTGAGTTCTCGCTGGCACCCCACTGGATGTTCTCGGTGAGCGATATGTATAACGTGGGCGAGACCAAAATTCACTATTATCACGGCGACGTCACCTTTAGCGCCTCGGGGCATCGAGTTATGCTCGGCTTCGGTCGTACCCGCGCGGGATATAACTGCTCGGGAGGTGTTTGCCGTTATGTTCCAGCAAGTAGAGGTTTCACATTGTCTTATAATTACACATTCTGATTATGAAGATTAAAGCTTACATAACATTGTTTGTGGTAGCGCTGCTGATGGCGGCGTGCAGCAACATCGACGAAGATGAGCGACTGATATATGTGAAACCCGCGCCTGTGGAGCGTTGTGTTTTGGTGGAGGATTTCACCGGGCAGCGTTGCGTTAACTGCCCCACAGCGAGTTTAGAACTTGAGAAGCTGATAGAGCAGTATGGCGAGGATGCCATAATCGCCGTGAGCATTCACTCTGGACCATTAGGGTTCCATACTAATCCCCGTTTTTACGGACTGAGCACTGATGTGGGAGATACCTTATATACCCATTGGGGCTTTGATTTCCAGCCTGTGGGACTGATTGACCGTGGCTCACCTGCCGAATTTACTTCTTGGGGCACACTCATAAGGGAGGAGTTGCAGAAGACCGCGCCAGTGGAGATAGACCTAGGTGTTGCTTATGACGACAGCCTTCAACTCTCAATTAACACACAGGTCAAGAGTGTGGACGGCAACATTCAGGGAAAACTCCAGGTTTGGGTTGTGGAAGATAGTGTTACTGCTTTCCAAATGATGCCTGACGGCACGCGCAACGACACTTACACTCATCGTCACGTGTTCCGAGCTACAGTCAACGGCCTGTGGGGCGATGATATTACCGTTCAAGAAGGATATGCTATCGACAAGGAATACACCTTCCCCATCGATGTTGAGTGGAAAATAGAAAATCTCTCAGTGATAGCCTTCGTCTATAACGAGTCAGGTGTTCTACAGGTAACAAAGGCTAAACTGCAGAATGCTGACTCTGTCGAAGAATAGAGAGATTATTTACCCTAAACTTTTAAGTCCCGAAACATGAAGCACAATGTTTCGGGACTTTTGTTTGGTTGTCACTCTATTTTGGGCTGATGGCTGCGGCGGTAATCGCTGGGCGACATCCTCAGGTGCTTGGTGCAGTAGCGGCTAAAGTAGCTCAGCGAGGCGAAATTCATGCGCTCAGCAATTTGCGAGAGCGATAGGCGCTCGTCTTCAAGAAAACTTTTAAGTATGGGTACAGTGGCACGGTCAATGAACGAAGTGACGCTGTGCCCTGTCAGTCTCTTTATGGTGGCCGAGAGGTACTTGGGCGACACGTTCAGGCTCTCGGCATAGTAGTTAACGCTGCGCTCGGTGCTGCTCACTCCAGTTGATAGTAGTTCCATGAGCGATTTCACAATATAGCCTGTGCGGTCGCTGTGCTCGCTTGTGGTGTCGCGATGTGAATGCGATTCAAAGATGTCATACATCATGGTTTGGCACAGGCTCCCCATCATTTCACGGTAAAACATGTGATGGCGGTTTTCCATGCGGTCGCGCAGCCGGTGGAAATCGTCAAGAATGCGCATAGCGTGCTCTTCGCTGAGAGGAATTACTGGATTGTAGTTTAGGCTTATGCTACCACCAATGCTATAATTGTTTGAGGGCAATAGGCTCTGCAAGAACTTGTTGTCGGCAGCAAACCACTCCACTTTCATATCAGGGTGTGCAGCAAGATTGCGCGCGCGGTGAGGGTAGGGCATCACTACTAGGTCATTCTTCACGATGTGGTAGCAATGCTCGTTAAACACAAAACTTCCCTCGCCTTCCATACACAGCATGTGCATGCAAGTGTGCTTTAGCTCGGGAGCATTCATCCCATAAAAATCCTCTGAAAAAAGAAAATCTATCTTCATGTCGTTTATCGTTTTTCGGGGCTTCGGGAGCTCTTCCCTCTCACCTGCAAATTTCGGAGGGAATCGGAAACTCTCCCCCCTCACTCTCCCCTCTCACCTGTAACTTTGTTTGTTGCAAAAATACACAATATTTTAGAAGGAAAATAATGTTTTGTGCAAAAAGTGAAAATTGTAGTGCTTTTTGTGAAACTTTTAAGTCAAAAAACAGTAGTAATTTTGCAGTGTAATTAAAAAAATAGAGAAAAATGGAAGCAATCATTGTTGACCCCCGCAAAACCACTCCTAGAGAGATGGAGCGTGGCATGAGAGATGTGAAACTGGTTTTTGCAATTAACCATACTATGCCCTACACCGAGGAATATAACAACCTGGTGAAGGAGCTTTTTGGCGATAATTTGGGCGAAGGAGCCATGGTGATGCCACCACTCAAGGGCGTGTGCTTCGATAGGGTGTACATTGGCAAGAATGTGATGATTATGCCCGATTGCCTTATGATGTCGCGAGGTGGCATTACAATCGAGGATGATGCAATGATAGCAGCCAATGTGCAGCTCATCAGCAACAATCATGACTTGCACGACCGCCAGTTGCTCATTTGCAAACCTGTGCACATAGGCAAGAAAGCATGGATTGGCGCAGGTGCCACCATTTTGCCTGGTGTCACAGTGGGGGAGAATGCCGTGGTTGCAGCAGGTGCCGTTGTCACAAAGGATGTCGCCCCTAACACCATTGTTGGCGGCAATCCTGCAAAGTTTATCAAGAATATAGAGTAATAACAATTAGGAGGACAGACTATGATTTTCGATAGAAACGAACAAAAGGCAGTAGTGGCACTTTTGGGTGCCGGAAGTATGGGAACAGCCATCGTGCGTCGCATTGCAGCAGGCAAAAAGATTTTGCTGGGTGACATCAGCGAAAAAGCGTTGGAGCGCGTGGGCGACGACTTTCGTCGCAGTGGCTACGACGTGGAGACAATGGTGGTAAATGCCTTGCAGAAGGACAGCGTGGAAGCATTTGCTCGTAAGGCCGCTGAACTTGGCCCCGTGATGTATTTCATCGACACTGCAGGTGCTTCACCCAATCAGGCCAGTCCTGAACACATCGTAAATCTCGACATGGTGGGCACGGGCTATGCTGTGGATGCATTTGGCGAAGTGATGGCTCAGGGTGGCGCAGGACTTATTATTTCGAGTCAAGCGGCTTATATGTATCCAATCCCTAATGACATCGAACTTAAGTTGGTAAACACTGCCACCGAGGATTTGAAAGACGTTAAATTCATTCAAGAGGTGGCGATGAAAGATTCGGGATTAGCCTACATGATTGCTAAGCGAATGAATCACTTGCAAGCTCAGCGTGCTGCGGCCACTACTTGGCGAAAGCGTCGAGCACGCATCAACACTATCTCACCAGGTGTCATTGTCACACCGCTGGCCTACGATGAGTTCCGCGCTAGTGGCGAAGGCTATCAGGCTATGATTGACGCCTCGGCTGCACAGCGCACAGGCACCAGCGATGAGATTGCCGAGGTTGCAGCATTCCTGCTTGGCGAGCACGCCAAGTTTATCACAGGAACCGACTTGCTCGTCGATGGTGGCGTGATAGCCTCGATTCGCACTGGGGAATTCAAACTTTGGAGAGAAGATTAAATAAATTAAAAATAATGAGTATCAAAAGTATCATCACAGCCGTATTGGCACTGCTGGTAACAACGGCATGCAACGGCGGCATAAAGCAAGAAAAAACTATGGATAATAAAGGTAAAGCATTGGTAGTGTTCTTCTCGCATGCGGGCGACAACTACGCAGTAGGTAACATCGAGGTAGGCAACACTAAAATCGTTGCCGACTACATAAGCGAAATCGCTGGTGCCGACCAGTTTGAGATTGTAACTCACAAGTACGACGGCATGGCCTACACGCCACTAATCAACCTAGCCCAGGAGGAGGCCCGAAAAGGCGAGTTGCCACCCTATGAAGGCGAAGTCGGCGACTTGTCACAATATGACACCGTCTTCATTGGTGGTC
>JAGCRW010000017.1 GCA_017964485.1 Muribaculaceae bacterium
CGACGCCTACTGGACAAAGCCCGTTAAGCGCGACGACCGGAGTACCATTGCCGACAACCTGCTCCACACCCGTGAGATTCTCAGGATGAAATACCAAGTTCATCTCACTGGCGAAGAACCTGAGACTCCCGAGACTCCACAGGAGACTATCGAAACGGTTGACACCACAAAGATTCTTTCCAGCATTGCTCGGAAGAATGAAATCTTCATTGAGAAAGTTAAGAGTATAATTTTGAAGAACATCGCTAAGTCGGAACTCAACTCAGCACTCATTGCCGACGCTATGAATCTGAGCCAGCGTCAGCTTAACCGCAAGGTTAACAGCGTACTGGGCATCGACACAGCAAGTTACATCAGGCAAATGAGAATACTCAAAGCCCAAGAGATGCTGCTTGAGACCGAAGACCCAGTGGGCGATATTGGCTACAACTGGGGATTTGAGTCAAGCAGCTACTTCTCCAAGATTTTCAGGCAGCACACAGGCCTCACACCATCGGAGTACCGCAAGAAACACAGCCCGCAATAACCATTGTGACAGTATAAAAATATGGGGACGCCAACTAATTGTTTGGCGTCCCCATAACCTATCTATTATTTATAGAATTATTCTTGTTCCTGTTCTTTCTTCTGAGCAGCTGCTTGCAAGCTCTTGTTGAACTTGTCTCTCATCTTGGCATAGGAGTTGTAGTCTATCTCCTTGCATTTCTTAAACTCCTTCTCATAGATGTCCTTGTGCTGTTCATTGTCATAGATTACCTCGGCTTTATCCTTCACTTTAGTCTGGAACTCTTCAAAACTTATCTTTTTATCAATAAAGTCTTGAGCGACTTTACGAGCATCCTTGTCGGTAATCTTGTAAAGTTTGAAATTAGGTGTGCTGTTCTTGGGGTCAAGGAGGTCGGAATAGGTATATTCTCCTGCCTCGTCGGAATCGCCAGTAGGTAGCAATTCACCCACACCGTCGGTCTCGCTAACAGGTATTGCGCCCTGATCGGCCTCATCGCTCTCGCAGGCCTCACTGCCGCCCTCAAAGACCTCTTTAGTCTTCAATATTTCATAAAACACTTTGTCGTGTTTATTCTCAGAAAATGCCTCAAAAGAATTATAGAAAGCAGTCACATCGTCATCGGCCACTATCAGCGAAGGTTTTGGCTCGAGCTCTAGCGTCTCACAGTCAATATATACATACATCGGCTTCTCATTATTGCAGCTGCCTAGCGCAAGAGCCATAAACATGGCGAGAAGTAACAAAGAAGTCTTTTTCATAATTGTGTTATGTTTATTATCAATTTTAAATTCGGGTGCAAAGATATAAATTAATTTCTATAATCAAAAAACTGACAGTACATTAAGCCCATAAAAATTCCATTTATTCTATATAACGGCTATTTTTTATGAATATTTTGCAAGTTTTTATGAATTATGGTATTGACATACCGCTCAAAGATTATTCTTGAGGCAATATTGTCACGATTTATGGCATCGACAGTTACACGCTCGAGCGAGTCGGTGAGAAGACTGTCGCGAGAGAAGTATTGCCTCTCAAGTGACACATCAATAGTTGAGTCGGGCGCAACATGACCTAGATATTCCTGGTGCAGCCTTTGCCTATCATCGGTGAGTGCTTTGCGGGCTTTTAGGTAGGTCATATACTCATGATTGGCATCGCCACCGCTAATCACTAATCCATTGGGAGTTATATCAATCTGTGTCAATCCCTGCTCCACAACAAAAAACATTGGTATGGTGTCGTTGCTAAATTTAAGGTAGGCAATGGTTGGGCTTTCAATGTTTCCCTCAAACACAAAGGCTTGACTCTCGCTTTCACGCCCTACGGTGGCAACATGATACACGCTATTGTAATCATCCATCAGCAACATCAGCGACACGCTGTCGGTGCCCAACTCAGGAGATATTTTGCACTCTATCCTATAACGTGACTTGTCGAGGTTCTCAACACATCCCGCAAGCATTGCCAGTACCAGCGCAAGCAATATAAATCGTGAAAATAAGTTCTTCATCATCAGTTGTTTTTGAGATGTACATCAAGCTGTGGGAATGGGAATTGCACGCCATTTGCCGGCAGCTGCTTATATACCGCCTCGTTGATGTCGTAAAGTACGCCCCAATAATCTCCAAAGATGCACCATGCTCTGACTATTAAGACCACCGAACTATCATCGAGATTCTCAAGTGCCACATAGGGTGTGAAATCCACTTTGGGCAATTTGCTATCTATCTCTTTTCGCTTCTCTTCACGCCACTCATCAAGTTTCTCTCGACGTTGTTTGTGCTTATAGAATAAGCGCTTGTACCACGGCATCTTCTTAATCTCACCATCCGATGGTAAATCGTTATCGGTGTCGTTATTACTATTAGCGGCCTCGCTTCCTGGCTTGAGAATGCGATCATCGGCTTCGAGAAGGTCAAGAATCACCTTGCGTGCAACATCAACATCCGAGCCATAGGCAACTGATACACGCCACTCTACTCTACGGAATTTCTCACGCGAGTAGTTATTGATTGTGCCGGTAGAGAGCCCGCCATTGGGAATGATAATCGACTCGTTGTTATAAGTAGTGATAATGGTGTGGAAAATCTGTATTTCTTTGACAAAGCCCTTATACTTGTCATACTCAATATAGTCGCCCACTTTATAGGGCTTCAAGAGTAATATCAGCACTCCACCGGCAAAGTTCTGCAACGTGCCACTGAATGCCATACCAATGGCGATACCTGCCGAAGCAAAGATGGCGATAAACGAACTCGTCTCAATGCCGATGATACTGATGACTATGATTGCCAGAATAAAGAAGAATGTGATTTTAAACAGGCTTAGCAAGAAAGTTGTAAGCGAACGGTCAACGTTGCGGCTAAGCATAATGGCGCGAAGCAGGTTGTGGATTTTTATCACTATGAATCGTCCTGCCATAAACACCAAGATTGCTGCCAGCAGACGTAAACCCAGGCTCACGCCCACATCCACCAGTTTTGAAATCACAGCGTTCCATTCAAAATTCTGAAGGTCCTGCAACTTTTGAGGCGCAGCGGCTATAGAGTCGGTTAATGCCTTCAGCTTCTCGGCATCTTTGGGCAACGAGTCAGGACTGACAGTTGGCACTTGAAGTATGAGTGATGATAATGACATTGTCTTCATTTTTGGTTTAACTTGCAAAATTAATCAAAATTTCTGTTTATGTATATATACTTACTTCAATAATTCTCACTTTTGCATTAAAAACGCCTCCTTTTTGATGTTCCCAAAATATAAACATTTATAAAAATACTAAACAACGATGATGTGTTATTGAGCGGCAATTTATCTTTGCCGAAAAATCAACGCAATGAAACGTTTTTTACAAACAACAATAATGCTTCTCGTCGCCATCGTGGCGTGGGGACAAGCGGGAGTAACTATCAACCAGCAGAACATGAAGTTTGAGAAAGGTGTAAAGCCCGATCCCATCAAAGTGAAACCAACGGTTGACAACACTATCCCCGTTGACACAAGCACAGTATATTTCGCGCTTGTTGATTCGGCGCAGCAGTGCATAAAAGCGGAACGATGGCAACAAGCCGAGCATTTTCTGCTCGAAGCCATAAAAAGTGAGCCAGGGAACCCCAGCAACTCACTGCTGCTCTCCAACATCGCCACCATGCAGCGGCGACAGGGACGCCTCAACGAGGCCATACGCAACTATTCTATGGCTATCGACCTCACCCCCAACGCTGTGACTCTTCTCCACAACCGTGCGGCGGTTTATATTCTTCTCGACAGCATCGCACGGGCTCAAGCCGATTATGAGCGTATTATGATGATTGATGAGAGTGATGTGGAATCACGTTACACTCACGGGATGCTAGCTCTCAACATTGGCGACAATAAGACTGCAGAGAAGGACTTTGAGGACATATTGCGCATAAACCCCAATTCGGGTATGGCAAAGCAGGGTCAAGGCTACCTGCACAAGCATGCAGGAGAATATGAGAAGGCTGCTGAATGTTTCAGCGAGGTCATAAAAGTGAAACCCAGCGCTACCCTACTAGCCAACCGAGCCGACTGCTACCTCGCTACAAAACGACTCAACGACGCATCGCTCGACATCGCCAACGCTCTAGAACTAGACTCCGACGATCCCTACCTCTATATCTTGCGCGCAAAATTAAACAAGATGCGCTTCAACCGTGACGACATGGAACGCGACATTAAGCTAGCCATCGCCCATGGTCTCGACAAAGATGAAGCAAAGGCACTAATTGGGGAGTAAAAACTTATCAACAACACTTGCATGAGTGGTGAAAAATCAGTAACTTTGCACGATGATTTCACTTACACAACACATAGAATACCTGATGATGCGCAACGATTGCGTAGTGGTCCCTGGTTGGGGAGCGCTAGTTGCAAGTCACTCGCCGGCAAGCAGCGACCAAAGTTGCATCAGCAGGCCATCACGGCTCATTGGCTTCAACCCCAGCATTGCTCACAACGATGGGTTGTTGGCTACATCGCTGGCGCGTCGCCACAACATTAGTTATTCTGAGGCGTGCAGGGTAATTGCCGACAATGTCACAGCATTCCGACGCCAGTTGGCAACGGGTTCAGAGGTGCCTTTCGGACGTTTGGGATTCTTCAAGAACGATGACAATAGCAAGTTGCTCTTCACTCCAACATTCCACAATGAGGCGAGCGATGAGTTCTTCGGACTGCACAACTTCGAGTTCCCCACTCTATCCCAAGAACAAAAAGAGCAAGGTCAAGTGGCGCCAAGCATCTTCGCCCGTCGTGGTTGGAAGACTGCCGCAGCGATTGTCGCACTCATCGGCATTGGTGCACTGCTTTCTACTCCTGTCGTTGTTGACAAGAGCATCGATACTGCAAGTCTTAACATTGCCACTGTTAAGACTGCCCCCACAGCAGTGACTGTGAAACCTGCGACGAAGGCGACTACTGCCGACAATCAGATGGTTGTAATTGACAAGCCCACCACAACACCTAGCGAACAGACGTTCAACGACGGCATGCCAAGCGACGAGAACGGAGTTTATTTTCTTGTCATCAACTCTTGCAAGAAGCAGCATCAGGCACAAGCACTGGCAAAGCAATATGCCCACAAAGGCATAAAGTGCAAGACCATAGCCCGAGGTGGATACCACCATGTGGTAGTAGCGCAGAGCAACAGCCAGCAAGAATTGGTCAAAGCCAAAAAGCTCCTTCCTGAGAAATACCGCAAAGCCTGGGTGTGCAAGTAAATGAAAGGACAAATGACTAAACTTTTATTCATTTAACCCCTTTCAAAAGAAAAAACTGAGTGGCGCAAGAAGTTTTCTTGTGCCACTCCGCATTTTAACCCGATTCGGGTCTAATGACCACCCGGGTGATGACCGCCGCCTGGGTGATGTCCTCCACCGGGATGGTGTCCTCCTGGATGATGTCCAGCTGGAGGAGGTGGTGGTAGACCTGGTCGTCCCACATACGGGTAGTCGTAGTAATAATAACCATCGTCATACCAATATGGGCTGCACGAAGTTACTGCCACCGATGCCAGCATCGCCAACAGAACAGCCACAATTAATGTCCTCTTTCTTTTCATTTATCTGCGTTTCTTTTGAGAGTTTGAAAATCTAAGTCATTTGCAACCTTTTGACTACCAAGAACAGTAAAAGTTTAACGCTGAACGAGCAAATGACTATTACAATAGACTAAACACAGATTTTTATCTACAAAATCAGTTTATCCTCTCCCTTATCGTTACGACAAATTGGCGCAGATCGTCTTCGCCCGAGAATGCGTCGAGTGGAATTGCAAGAAAGGTGTAGCGGTTTTTCTTTAAGCGAAGCACAAGGCAGTGATTCAAGGCGGTGGACGAAGCTATTTCCCTCCATAAGATAATGTGCTGACGCATCTTCTCGTTCGTGAAATCAAGCTGTAAACCCTCGTCGGTGATGGTTACCGTTTTCTCAAGTATAGACCATCGCGACTCTTGTGTCAAGGCAAAATAATATAGCAGAGGAAATGATAATATTACCATCGCCATAGCTACGATTAGCGCAACAAAGGCGAAACGTGTGTCTACGGCGATTAATGCCAGGCACAATGCCACTGGCAGCAGCAAGATCCACCACCAGCGCACAAAGAACAGCCTATAAAGTATCGACATATAGGTGCCCGACGATATTGAGTTAACATCAATCACTGGCGTCGTCTGCCGCTTTTATTATGATTCTTATCATAACGAATCTTAAAATACTCTTTTTTCATAGCTCGCTTTTGATATTCCTGTTTATACATAAACATGTTCTTCTTCACCAGCTGCTGGCAGTAGCCAGTGCCTTCCTCGTTATAGAGTTTGCGCAAGTTGAGGTAATGCTGACCGTTGCCACGCTCAATAGAGAACACCTCTGCATGACGAGCACGAACAATGTCGCATTGCGGGCTGTGGTGATTCTCGCCTGTGCCTTTAAGCACCTCGGGAACGCCACCAGCCACTTCCACACGTGCCGCAAACGTCTCGGCGCATGGCGGATAGCCAAGTGCAATCCACATCGTGGTCAGCACTGGAGGCTCACCACGTTCTATTCCCTCAATAACTATCGATGCCGTGGAGATGCGACGCGGAATAAAGTCCTGATCCACCAGCCACTCCTCGCCGCTGTTGGTGAAGTCCTTGCCTAAAAGGCTATGATAGAATGTGCGTGACACTTCCTCGGTGAATACTGCCGGCGTGAAATCGCCTGCTTCGATGTGAGGTGCAAGCAGATATTTCTCACTCGCCTCGCGCACATAGCCATAGCCCTCATCGGGGCGACCACTGTAGGAGTAGTTGGTGCGCATAAGCACGCCATCAGGTGCATCGGCGAGGTCATATTTTTTATAAGTGTAATTTCCAGTCTCGAAATATGCGCCCTGACCATAACGATCTATCACTCCGAAGTTCGCCTCCACGCCCATCGGCTTGGGCAGCGATTGAAGCAGCTTCTCAAAGTCATTAACCGTGACACAGTGCTCCAGTGCGAGCTTCATTACTACGCCCTCGCGGTCCATCTCGCTCTCAGGCACATCGTCGTTGTTAAGGTTATATGAAGCAGTGTTCATTATGGCAAACCCCATCTCGTTGAAGCCCGTCCATGCCGCAGTATCGTTGGGGTCGGTTGCGTCGAAAATCGCTACAAACTCATAGCAGTCGTCGTGTGCCTTGATAAGTTCCACACGATTGTCGAGACAACCTGTATCACGATGTTTCCACAGCAGAGGCCTGCCCGAAACTGTCTTTTTGCCTGAGATTATCGCCGAAGTGCATGCCATAGCAGCAAAACTGCCAACTAGCAAAATAATGAGTAATAATACCTGTTTTTTCATGATTTCATTGAATTTTATGCCCCAAAGATAATATAAAATCGCATTGTGAGCAAAAAATTTTGCCATTTAAAATAAAATTACTACCTTTGCACCTGAAATCAGCATACCCCCTAATCCAAAACCAACTTATATCACCTAAAATATTTATTTAAGGTGTGCGATTTCCACATTTTCATTTATTTTTCTAAATCATCTCAATCTCACAAAGCACATCGCCACATTGTAATGCGAACGATCTATATGTGTTTTTAGGCTTTAGTTGTGTAGTCATGCTACACAATATGCATCATTGAGATTTTCAAGATTATTCATTTTTATTATTATGTATAACATTAACGAACTAAGTTCAATGACCAACGCCGAGCTCAAAGACTTGGCGAAATCTATGGGTATCAAGAAAGTCAATAGTACACCTAAGGAAGACCTAGTGTATCAAATTATTGACCAGCAAGCCATCGACGCCTCAAAGAACGCGCCCGAAGAGCCTAAAAAACGTCGCGGACGTGCCAAGAAGGCCGCTAACGATACCGTTGAGACACAACCAGCCAACGTAAAAGACAACAAGAAGAAAAAATCGGCAAAGGCTGTCGAGGGAAAGACCAAAAAGGTGAAAGAAAAAACCGAAGATGTTCAAGCCGAGACTCAAATTGAGCAAAAAGTCGAGGAACCTGATATCGAGGCTCCCGCCAAGCGCAAGCGCGGACGTCCTCGCAAGAGCGAGGCAAAAGCCTCCCAGCAAGAGCAACTTCCAGGACTGGAATCTGCGCCTGACACCAAAGAAGATAGCGCTGCTACCGAGGAAGAGCCTAAGAAGGCCAAGCGCACTCGCCGTGAGCGCATCGAGCGCAACACAGCACAAGAGACCATCAACTATGGCGAACAAGTGGCTAGCTCCGATGGAATGCCTCTACCTAGCGACTTCAGCCCCTACGAGACCCAACCAATGCCAGTTGACACCTTGCCGGCTGCCTTGCAACCCTCACCAGCACAATTCGATGAGCAAAATGACTTCATCCCTGCTGAGGGTGAAATGGAAATGGGGCCTGAACCTGAGTCGCCAGTCTTCAACCCTGAACAAGACGACTTCATGAGCCTGTTTAACACCAACCCCAACGCCACAATTGGAAAGAAGAACAAACGTGGCAACGACAACAAGGGCGAACAGCAAGGCGGAAAATTTTTCGGATCTGGAACTATGACCTTCAAGCCTCGCACCCCTGAAGAGCGAGAGGAGGCAGCGCGCCGAGCCGAGCAACAACGACGCATAGCCGCCGAAGAGGCAGCAAAGGCTCCTATCCTCATTCAAGAGCCTAAGGCCGAGAAGGAGCAGCAGAACAACAACAAGCAACAGAAGAAGAAAAAAGGCAAAAACCAACAACAAGAGTCTGCACTTCCCTATGCTGAAGTCACCTACAACTTCGACGGCATACTTAACGGTATGGGAGTACTCGAAGTGATGCCCGATGGGTATGGTTTCCTGCGCTCAAGCGACTACAACTATCTGAACTCGCCTGATGACATCTATGTGCCACAAGCGCAAATCAAGAACTACGGCCTCAAGACCGGCGACGTGGTGGAATGCACAATAAGGCCTCCCAAAGAAGGCGAGAAATACTTCCCTCTCGTGGATGTTCGCCTTATCAATGGCCGCACACCGGCCTTTGTACGCGACCGCATACCTTTTGAGCACCTTGTGCCATTGTTCCCTAACGAGAAATTCAACCTCGTCAGCCCCACTCACCCCAACATTTCCACACGTATCGTGGATCTGTTCTCGCCTATCGGCAAAGGTCAGCGCGGACTAATCGTGGCTCCACCAAAAACTGGTAAGACAGTACTGCTCAAGGATATCGCCAACGCAATCTCAGAGAATCATCCTGACACTTATATGATTATCTTGCTCATCGATGAGCGACCCGAAGAGGTTACCGACATGGCTCGCAGCGTGAATGCCGAGGTCATTGCTTCGACCTTTGACGAGCCTGCCGACCGCCACGTGAAAATCGCCGACCTCGTTCTGCAAAAAGCCAAACGCATGGTGGAATGTGGTCACGACGTGGTGATTCTGCTTGACTCCATAACTCGTTTGGCACGCGCCTACAACACCATCGCCCCTGCCAGCGGAAAAATCCTGAGTGGTGGTGTAGACGCCAACGCGCTTCAACGCCCCAAACGCTTCTTTGGTGCAGCACGAAATATTGAGAACGGCGGTAGCCTCACAATTATAGCCACAGCTCTTATTGAGACCGGCAGCAAGATGGACGAGGTGATTTTCGAGGAGTTCAAGGGCACAGGTAATATGGAGCTGCAGCTCGACCGCAAACTATCCAACAAGCGCATCTTCCCAGCTGTCGACATCATCGCATCCAGCACACGTCGCGATGACCTGCTTCTCAAGCAGGACACTCTTAACCGCATGTGGATTGTTCGACGCTTCCTCAGTGACCGCAGCTCTATCGAGGCAATGGAGTTCATCAAAGAACGCATGGAACGCACCCGCGACAACGAGGAGATGTTGCTCACTATGAACGACTGATCACGCTACTACTTATTTTGACTACAGAGATTGGGGATTTGGGGAGTTTTTTCTTCCCTATTCCCCAATCTTTTTCATTTATAAAAACCGCATCAGAATAATTGATATAATTCATACATATTTATAGTTTAGCCAAAATAAATTAACATTTTTTAAAGAATACCCCATTATGACATCCATCACACAATAACAAGCTATTACTCAACTAAATAACAGCATTTAACGCTTACTTCTTTACCTATTTATGCCATTTGCACCTATTTTAAACCATAATTTTGTTGATAAAAAAAATAAAAAAAAACTTGCAGTTTACTACATTTTGACTAAATTTGCATTTAGTATTTAATTTAAGGGTGCAAAACAGCGTCAATAATGTAATATTTGGCACAAAAAATTGACACTTTTTTATTAAATATACCAATAGATACAAAGAAACCGCCGAGCCGCTTGAAAGGGGGTA
>JAGCRW010000018.1 GCA_017964485.1 Muribaculaceae bacterium
AACGACAACAAGAGCGATGAAGTGGATGCGTTTTTTGTTAAACTTTACAACGAAGCCATTGAGGTAAACCGCGCCAGTGATGGACTTTATGACCCAACTGTGATGCCTCTGGTCAATGCATGGGGCTTTGGTTACAAAAACGGCGAGATGCCCACACAGGTGCAGCTCGACAGCATCTTGCAATTTGTGGGAATGGAGCACACCTCGCTTAATGGCAACAAGATTGTGAAAGACGATCCACGCGTGCAGTTTGACTTCAGCTCCATTGCCAAAGGAATGGCATGTGACGAAGTAGCCGAGATGCTTGAGCGCAATGGCGTGGAGAATTATATGGTGGAAATTGGCGGCGAAGTGGTGGCGCGAGGCGTTAACCAGGCTGGCCAGCCGTGGCACGTGTCAATTGATATGCCTGAAGCCGATGGAAGCGATGGCGCTCAACATAGCAGCGCTCTGGTGATTACGCTTGATGGTCAGGCAGTAGCGACAAGCGGCAGCTATCGCAAGTATAAGGAAAGTGGAGGAAAGAAACTGAGCCACATCGTCAATCCCAAGACAGGAGGTAGCGAGACGTCAAACCTGCTGAGCGTGAGCATCGTGGCTCCCGACTGCATGAGTGCCGACGCATGGTCCACAGCCTGCATGGCAATGGGCGAGGAGAAGACCAAAACGATGATGGAAGGCAACGATAAGCTAGGAGTGATGACAATCAGCGTAGATGCCGAAGGCAATTTCGTGATATGGTCCAATAAACGTTTTGCCGACCTTGTGGTTCAATAATGCATTAATTGCTGCGCACTCTTTTAAGGCACACGAATTAAACGAATTGTAACTAATTGCTGCGTCTGGATGTTCGCAATTGCATCTCTCAATCCTAGACGCTTTTAGACTGTGCATTATGCGTGCACTGCTCAAGTTCTTGCCACAGGGTGTCGTTGGGGATAGGTGCGGTGATGTCGATTTCCTGTTTTGATACAGGGTGGATGAAATGAATGCGGTGCGACTGCAGCGAGATGCCACCGTCGGGGTTGCTGCGTGGAGCGCCATATTTTAGATCTCCCTTGATGGGGCAGCCGAGGTGTGAGAGTTGTGCGCGGATTTGGTGCTTGCGTCCAGTGAGCAGGTCAATCTCAAGAAGGTAGTAGTTTTCGCTTTGGGCAATGACGCGATATTTCAACACCGCTTTCTGTGCGCCCTTTGTGTCGGGGCTAGTGACGTAGGTCTTGTTGTTTTTCTCAATTGAGATTAGGTAGTCGGTGAGGGTGTCCTCATCTTTTGGCGGACGGTTCTTGACAATGGCCCAGTAGGTCTTATGTACTTCTCCTTTACGGAAGAGGTCGTTCATGCGCGATAGTCCTTTGCTTGTGCGAGCAAACACTACGAGTCCGCAAGTGGGTCGGTCGATGCGATGAGTGACACCGCAAAACACGTTGCCAGGCTTGTTGTATTTCTCTTTTATCCACTGCTTTAACGTTTCAACCATAGGCACGTCGCCAGTGCGGTCGCCTTGAACGATCTCACCGCATGCCTTGTTGACGATGATTATGTGGTTGTCCTCGTAGATTACTTCCATAATGAATGATACTTGACGGTGCAAAATTAATAAAAAACTTGAAATTGAGAGCAAAAAAACAGCGCAACACTCGAGTGCTGCGCTGTGAAGCTTGTTTTTGTTGCCATTAACGACGACGGCGACTTGCGCTCTGGCGGTTGTTGCCACTGTTGTTATTCTCGTTCTTGTTGAACGTGAAAGTGTCGTGGTACGTTGTGCCGTTGATGAAGTCAAAAATCTTCTCGGGATTCATGGCTACGCCCATGTAACGAGTCTCGAAATGGAGATGTGGGCCAGTGCTGCGGCCAGTGTTACCGCTAAGTGCGATAGGTGTGCCAGCCTTTACATACTGGTTGGGCTTAACCAAGAATTTCGATAGGTGACCATAAACAGTCTCCATGCCATTGTCGTGGCGTACGATCACGAAGAATCCGTATCCATTACGCTCAAACTTGGTGAGTCTCACCTTGCCAGAGAAAGCAGCATAAACGGTGTCACCAACCGATGCTTTTAGGTCAACGCCATAATGCATGCGACCAAACTGCTTGCGGTAACCGAAGTGTGAGGTGATAGCATTATTCTTTATTGGCATTGCGTATTTAGAAACATCAAGAACCTTAGAGGTAGGAATACTTGCGTTCTGATATGGATTAACGCGATCGCTGTTCCAAGCTTCGCTGTAGATGTCGGCGTTGTCAACTTGTTTATCGCCATAAAGGTCTTGGGCATATTTCTGAGCCTCTTCAACCTTGATTTTGTCTTTAATTTTCTCCTGTTTCGCGAGGAGATCGCGGTGTGCTTTGCGGTAGTCGCTAATTGATTGTGCGCTAGCTGCGATGCTAACCGATATAAGTGCTATACCAATGAAACTTAATCGCAGACTATTAAAAGATAACTTCATATTACGTTGTTTAAAAGTTTCAAGAAGCCAAAAAAAATATATTCAAGAATTATGAGAGAGGTGAGGCAGAACTCCAGTATTTAAGCCTGCTCTCGGGCTTCTTGTTGACCTCAAATGCGGGTCACTACATGAATAAGAACGTGCAAAATTAGGCATTTATTTCCGAATAGCGGCAATTTTTTGCATTAAATAGTGTAAAATTGTGTCTAGAAATCAAAATATTAGTCTCCAACAAACTGTCTTACAGTGGCTTGCAGGCGTGGTCAAAAAATCGCTATTTTTGCCCCTTGATTTTGTGCTCCTTGGTCTGAGAAATGGAGCGGAAAATGCCACTGCAAAAGTAGCAAAAAATATTTTTTCAGGCAAGAAAATGGTGATTTTTTATGCTTGCGGTGGTTTACATTAGCTGGCAATAATAATTCTTTTTTGACCGCTTGTTAATAATTTAATATAATATATTTTCTTTTTAATGGGAAAAAATTACTATATTTGCACCGCGAAACAAGAAATGGCTGAAGCCGACGGGCTTTTGGCATGAAGCCAGAGTAAATGCCATCTTGTTGAGATATTGATTGCAATTAATGAGAGCATACACATATAGCAAGCATAATGTTTTGTGCATCAACGCGCAGGACGTGTTGTTGTGTGCTCACTCACACTTACACAATTATCGTATAAAACGAAATGAGCCATAGCGTGTGCCATCTGCAATGATGTGCGGGCAATGGCTCATTATTTTTAGAAAATTATTTTAAGAAACTCAATAAATTTATTTTTATGGTTTTACTCGGTATTCAAAGTACTACATTAGCTGTCACGGCGGTGCTCACAGGCGTTGTCCTCGTATTTGCCGCCCTGTTGATAGCAAGGCTCATCGGTCCTCGCAGCTACACAAAGAGGAAAGGCGAGACCTACGAGTGTGGTATTCCAACTCGTGGCGAGAGCATGGCACAGTTCCATGTGGGCTATTATTTGTTTGCTATCCTCTTCCTCATGTTTGATGTGGAGACAGTGTTCCTGTTCCCTTGGGCAGCAATCTCTAAAAGCCTTGGCACTACCACGCTGCTGGCAGTTGGCACATTTTTGTTCATCTTAGTTCTAGGTCTTGCTTACGCCTGGAAGAAAGGAGCGTTGAGATGGAAGTGAAAATCAAAAGCATGAAGCATGAAGACTTCAAGGACAATGAGTATATCGACAAGCTCGTTGAGGAGTTGAACGCCAGCGGCACCAATGTTGTCGTGGGCAAGCTTGACCAGTTGATAAATTGGGGCATCAGCAACTCGTTGTGGCCATTCTGCTTTGGCACCAGCTGCTGTGCCATCGAGTTTATGTGCTTAGGCGCCGCACGCTATGACATGGCGCGCTTTGGCTTTGAGGTGGCAAGAAACTCTCCTCGCCAGGCCGACTACATCATGTGTCAAGGCACTATTACTTACCGTATGGCTCCTGCTCTGAAACGCCTTTATGAGCAAATGGCAGAACCCAAATATGTGATTGCCTGCGGTGCGTGCACAGTGAGCGGCGGTCCTTTCAAGAACAGCTACTGTGTGGTGAAGGGCATTGACGAGATTATCCCTGTGGATGTGTATCTTCCCGGCTGTCCTCCTCGTCCCGAGGCAATGTTCTATGCCCTGATGCAGCTTCAGCGCAAGATCAAGGTGCAGAAGTTCTTTGGCGGCGTTAACCGCAAGGAGAAGCGCAAAGAGCTCTTCTACGCTCACGACGCCCAGCAAGTGGCTCCAAGCAGCCCTGAGGAGGCACAAGAGGCAACAAACGAGAATTTGAATAATCAAGAATAAGAAATATACATTTATATATATGGCAGATTTCCAAGAACAAATCGGCAACTTGTGTCCCGAAGCTCAGTTTGACGACAGCGGCGAGTTCCTGCTGGTTACTGTCCCCGACGAGAAATGGCATGACCTGGCCACTGCTCTCAAGAATGAGATGCACTTTGACTATCTCACCGCTCTCGTTGGCGTGGACTGGAAAGAAGAGCTTGGCGTGATGTATTACTTGACCAATACCGACACACAAGATATGATTCACGTGAAGGTGGCAACCACCGACCGCGAGCAACCACGCCTGCACAGCGTGAGCGACCTGTGGGCAGTAGCCAACTTCCAGGAGCGTGAGGTCTATGACTTCTATGGCATAGAGTTTATCAATCATCCCGATATGCGTCGTTTCTTCCTGCGCAACGACTGGGTAGGTTATCCCTTGCGCAAGGATTACGATGATAGTCCCGAGAAGAACCCCATCCCCCTTGACGACGAGCAGAACGAGGACAACACCTATCGCCTCGTGGAAGATGAGAACGGCAACGTGACTCGCATCGATGGCAAGGTGTTTGAAGACGAAGAATATGTCATCAACGTTGGCCCGCAGCATCCCTCCACTCACGGTGTGATGCGCTATCGCACCTCAATTGAGGGCGAGCTGGTAAAAAAGGTTGACGTTGTGAGCGGTTATATTCACCGCGGCATCGAGAAGATGTGTGAGAGCCTGACTTATCCGCAGACTCTGCTCTATACTGAGCGCCTTGACTATATGTCGGCTCACATCAATCGTCACTGCCTGTGCTTGTGCATCGAGAAGGCGATGGGTATTGAGGTACCTAATCGCGCTGAGTTGATTCGCATGATGATGGATGAGCTGATGCGTCTATCAAGCCACCTGTTGAGCTACGGCTGCTTGACTATGGACCAGGGTGCTACAACAGCATTCTTCTATGGCTTCAGGGAGCGCGAGTTGATTTATGACATCTTCGACAAGACCTGTGGAGCCCGCATGTCGATGAGCTACATGACAATTGGTGGAGTGGTTGCCGATGTGCATCCCGAGTTCATAAACGACGTGCGTCATTGCTGCGATGTTGTTACCGAGAAACTAAAAGAGTACCACAAGCTATTCAGCGGTAACGTGATTGCCGTGAACCGCATGAAGGGTGTGGGATTCCTCAGCAAGGAAGACGCCATCAACTATGCTGTTACAGGACCTTCGGGACGAGCTAGCGGCTGCCATTGCGACGTGCGCAAGTGCCACCCCTATTCACTCTACAATGAGGTGGAATTTGACGAGGTAATCCTCGAGAATGGCGACTCAATGGACCGCTACATGGTTCGTATGAAGGAGATGGAGGAATGCATCAAGATTCTGCGCCAGTGCTGCGACATGCTTGAGAAAGAAGGTATTGAAGGCGAGTACATCGCTAAAGTGCCCAAACTCATTAAATTGCCTGCCGGTCACTGGTATCAGCAGGTAGAAGGCAGTCGTGGCGCTTTCGGTGTATATCTCGAGAGCGACGGCGATCCAAAACCCTTCCAGAAACCTTATCGCCTCCACTTCCAGAGTCCATGCTTCAACTTGGTGGGTGTTGTAGACCTCACCTGCAAGGACAACCTGATTGCCGACCTTATCACTATCACAGCGTCAATCGACTTTGTGATTCCCGATATCGACCGTTAAGGAAAGAAGAATTAGAGAGATTAAAACAGATTATCAACACACATTATTATAATAATTATGTTTGACTTTAGTGTAGTCACAACTTGGTTTAATGACCTGTTGACAGGAGTGATGCCACAATGGTTGGCAACAACCATAGAGTGTGTGATTATAGCAGCAGTGCTGTTGCTTGCCTACTCCTTGCTCGCGATGTTCTATATCATGTATGAGCGCTGGGTATGTGCATGGTTCCAGTGCCGCCGTGGCCCATTGCGTGTGGGACCTTGGGGCTCGCTGCAGATTTTTGCCGACGTCATCAAGATGCTTATCAAGGAGGTTGTGGACTTGTGGAAGAGCGATAACTTCCTTCACAAGTTGGCGCCATATTTGGTGTTGATTGCATCGGTGGTGGTGTTTGCTTGTCTGCCCTGGGGCAAGGGGATGCAAATGATTGATTTCAATGTGGGCATCTTCTTTATGACAGCAGTGTCGTCGCTGGGTGTTGTGGGTATCTTGCTCGCTGGATGGTCAAGTAACAGTAAATACACTCTTATCGGCGCCATGCGAAGCGGTGCGCAGATGATCAGCTATGAGCTCTCGATTGGTATCGCCATGCTCACCATTGTTTGCCTGTCGGGCACCATGAGCGTGACTGGTCTTGTTGAGGCTCAGCAGAACGGTTGGTTCATCTTCACTGGACACATTCCTGCAATTATCGCGTTCATCATCTATGTGATTGCCGCTACTGCTGAGACCAACCGTGGTCCCTTTGACCTTCCTGAGGCAGAGCATGAGTTGACCGCAGGTTATCACACCGAGTACTCGGGTATCCATTTCGGCTTCTTCTACCTTGCCGAGTACCTCAACCTCTTTATCGTGTCGGGTATCGCGTCGCTGCTCTTCTTGGGCGGTTGGATGCCACTGCACATACCAGGCTGGGAAGGTTTCAACACCGTGATGGATTATATCCCGTCAACCATCTGGTTCCTGGGCAAGGCGATATTCGTGTCGTTCATCATCATCTGGTTCAAGTGGTCGTTCCCACGCGTGCGTATTGACCAGATGCTGGCGCTCGAGTGGCGCTACCTTATGCCTATTGGACTGGTGAACTTGGTTGTAATGGCAGTTCTGGTTAGCTTGGGATGGCATTTCGCAGGATAAAAACTGAATTAATTAATACAGCATAAATAAATTCTCGTGGTTATGAACGAAAATTTTGGAAAAATAACACAGGTGATTGGTCCTGTTGTTGACGTGACTTTTGAGGGCGAGGGAAACCAAGTGCCTGAGATTTATACCGCTTTGTCGGTAGCTCGTCACGATGGCACAGAGCTGATGCTTGAGGTGGAGCAGCACATTGGCGAGAACACCGTGCGCTGTGTGGCTATGGATAGTACCGACGGCCTGCAGCGTGGCACCAAAGTGAAGAACTTGGGACAGCCCATCTCGGTGCCTACAGGCGAGCAGGTGAAAGGTCGCCTTCTCAACGTGATTGGTGAGCCTATCGACCACCTCGCCGACCTCAAAGGCGGTGACCGTCGTCCCATTCATCAACCCACGCCCGACTTCAGTGATCTGTCAATCTCTCAAGAGATTCTCTATACTGGTATCAAGGTTATTGACCTTATCGAGCCATTTTCTAAAGGTGGTAAGATTGGTCTTTTCGGTGGTGCCGGTGTGGGCAAGACAGTGCTCATTATGGAGCTCATCCACAACATTGCTCACGGTCATAGCGGATTCTCGGTGTTCACCGGTGTTGGTGAGCGCACCCGTGAGGGTAATGACCTGCTGCGTGAGATGATTGAGAGCGGAGTAATAAAATATGGCGACAAGTTCAAGGAGGAGATGGCCAATGGCGAGTGGAACCTCGACAGCGTGGATATGGACGCTGTGGCACAGAGTCAGGCTACACTGGTGTTCGGCCAGATGAACGAGCCTCCTGGCGCACGTATGCGTGTTGCGCTATCGGGACTTACCGTTGCCGAGCAGTTCCGAGATCAGGACGGTGGCGGCCGCGACATCCTGTTGTTTATGGACAATATCTTCCGTTTCACTCAGGCTGGTAGTGAGGTGTCGGCACTCTTGGGACGTATGCCAAGTGCTGTAGGTTATCAACCTACGCTTGCTAGTGAGATGGGTAAACTGCAGGAGCGCATTACCTCTACCAAGAGTGGCAGTATTACCTCAGTTCAGGCTGTGTATGTGCCTGCCGATGACTTGACCGACCCTGCTCCCGCTACTACCTTTAACTTCCTTGATGCTACAACCGTGTTGAGCCGCAAAATCACCGAGCTTGGTATCTATCCCGCCGTTGACCCATTGGCTTCAACATCACGCATCATGGATCCAAACATCATCGGCGAGGAGCACTATGACGTGGCTCAGCGCGTGATTCGCCTGTTGCAGACGTACAATGAGTTGCAGGATATCATCGCCATCCTCGGTGTTGATGAGTTGAGCGATGATGATAAACTCGTGGTATCACGTGCTCGTCGCGCTCAGCGCTTCCTCTCGCAGCCATTCTTCGTTGCCGAGCAGTTCACTGGTGTTCCTGGCGTAATGGTTCCATTGAACGAGACCATCCGCGGCTTCAAGATGATTCTTGACGGCGAGGTTGATGACCTTCCAGAGCAAGCATTCCTGAACGTGGGCACCATCGACGATGCGATCGCCAAGGGCAAGAAACTTCTTGCGCAAGTTGGATAAACAACCGAGTTCTGATAACTGACAACTGTTAATGATAACTGACACACTATGACACTAAAAATCATATCGGCAGAGCAGATAGAGTTTGAGGGCGAGATCGACCAAATCACCTTGCCAGGAGCTTTGGGTTCGTTCCAGATTCTCAACAACCATGCGGCTCTTATATCATCTTTGGTTCCAGGCACTATGAGTTATGTGCATGGCGAAACCACCACTAATCAAGAGATAAAGGGTGGCATCGTCGATGTGAAAGACAATGTTGTGAGTGTTTGTCTTTATTAAGAAAAAGATTATTGTAATTCTCTTTTATGAAGAAAGCAATAACAATAATAATAACACTGGTGATACTCGCGCTTATGGCGTGGGGATATGCTCAGTCGGCATCTCACAAAAGCCATAGCGACGGCAAGGTGAATCCCAAAGAGACCATCTTTGAGCACCTGGGCGACGCTTACGGCTGGGAAGTGCCGTTCTCGCACACGAAGAAGATTCCACTGCCCATCATCGTCTTTGACAAGGGTGGGAAGCTGCATTGCTTCTTGTCGAGCCGCGTCACAGGTGGCGAGACCTATCAAGACGGCGATGCCAGTTTCAAGATATCGACCGACGCCGAAGGAGGCTACAAAGGCAAACTCGTGCAGGTGGTTGACGGCGGTGAGTATCGTCCGTGGGACTTCTCTATCACCAAGAATGTGCTGGGCATACTCATTGCAGCGGCTCTCGTTATTTTGATGACGATGAGCCTGCGCAACTGGTACAAGAAGCAAGGCATGAAAGGTCCTAAGGGTGCCAAGGGAATGCTTGAGTTGGTAATTGACTTTGTATATACTGACACCATCAAGCCTATCATGGGCAAGGAGGCGCCTAAATATGGTCCTTACCTGCTTACGGCGTTCTTCTTCATCCTCACTATGAACTTACTGGGACTGATAGTGATATTCCCTGGTGGCGCCAACCTAACCGGCAACCTTGCCGTGACTATGGTGCTGGCACTTGCCACTTTCTTCATCACCAACATCACCGGCACGAAGCATTACTGGAAAGATATCTTCTGGCCCGATGTGCCTGTAGCACTCAAGTGCCCAGTGCCTATGATGCCGCTCATTGAGTTCCTCGGCATCTTGACCAAGCCATTGGCACTGATGGTCCGTCTGTTTGCCAACATGCTTGGCGGTCACATGGTGGTGCTCGTGTTGATATTGCTCATAATGATTTTCACCGAGATGTTTGGAGCAGCAGTAGGCGCTGGAACAGCGGTTATATCGGTGCTTCTGTCACTGTTTATGCTCCTTCTCGACACGTTAATCAGCTTTATCCAGGCATTTGTGTTCACTTTGTTATCGACCATCTTTATCTCGATGGCTCACATTCATGGAGAACACGAACCCGCAACCGAATAAAACGAATAATAAAAAATAAAACAAATAATAACAATTTAAAATTTAAAGACTATGTTAGGATTAATTTTAGCTGAAGCAACAGCCCTTGGAACATTAGGCGCTTGCATTGGTGCAGGTATCGCAGCCATCGCTGCTGGTATTGGTATTGGCCGCATTGGCGGTTCGGCAATGGAATCTATTGCCCGTCAGCCCGAGTCAACTGTTGACATCCGTACCAACATGATTGTGATTGCAGCTCTTATCGAAGGTGTTGCACTCATCGCACTCATCGTTTGCATTCTCGCTCTCTTCGTTTAATAATCATTTAAAACAAGGTTTTTAGATGGAACTGTTTAAGCCTGAATTTGGCCTGGTATTCTGGATGTTTCTGGCATTCGCCTGCCTCTACTTCATCCTGGCGAAATGGGTATGGCCTTTTATCATCAAGAGCATGGACGAGCGTGCCAGCTTGATAGATAAAGGTGTGGCCTACGCGCAGGAGGCAAAGTCGCAACTCGACAATGCCAAGAGTGAGGCCGACGCGCTCGTTGCCGAGGCACGCAAGCAGCAGGCCGATATTTTGCGCGACGCAGCCAAGATGAAAACCGAAATCATCGAGCAGGCTAAGGCCGAGGCTGCTGTCGAGGCGAAGAAAGTGACCGATGCCGCTCAAGTGTCGATAGAACAGGCACGCAAGGAGAGTGAGCATCAGTTGCGCCAGGATGTGGGTGCTTACGCGCTCCAGATTGCCGAGCAGGTGATTCGCCGCAACATGAGCGACGACAAGGCTCAGCAAGACCTGGTGAAGAAACTACTGACCGAGGTTGAATCTAAAAACTAATCAACGCGATGAACGACGGACTTATCCCTAACCGATATGCCAAGGCGCTTTACAAGCTCTTGCAGGAGTGTGGCGATACGGCTGCCATCTACAATGAGATGAAGCAGCTTGATGCCTCCTATGCTGCCGAGGCGGGTTTGAAGAAGGCCGTGAACAACCCATTTTTGCCCGTTGAAGACAAGCTTAAGTTGCTTTGTGCGGCATCGGGCGCAAAGCTGGGTGGCACATCGGCAAAGTTCATGGAGTTGGTTATCAAGAACAACCGAATCGACTTTTTGCGCTCCATCGCTCTGGCTTTCATGAAGCAGTACCGTGAGCAGAATGGCATCGCAAAGGTTGAAATCGTCACTGCCGTGCAACTTGGCGATGACGAGATTAATGCTATCATCGATGTGGTGAAAGAGCAGTTTGGCGACAAGACCATAGAGCTTACCAAGAAGGTCAATCCCGACCTCATTGGAGGCTTCACGGTCGATGTCGATTCACGCGTGCTCGACGCATCGGTGAAAAATCAATTAGAAAAATTGCGTTTAAAACTCCTAAGTTAATAAGAGTGAGATGATAAACCCAAGTGAAATATCCGACATACTGAAACAGCAACTTAGCGACATCGAGAGCAAGGTGTCGTTTGAGGAGGTAGGTACAGTGCTTGAGGTGGGCGACGGCGTGGCTCATGTCTATGGACTTGAGAACGTTGAGGCCAACGAGCTCGTAGAGTTTGATAATGGCGTTACTGGCGTTGCCATGAACCTTGAGGAGAGCAACGTGGGTGTGATCCTCATGGACAAGGTGGACAGTGTCGCTGAGGGCATGAAAGTGCGTCGCACAGGTGAGATTGCCTCTATCCCCGTGGGCGAGGGACTGCTCGGGCGCGTAATCAACGTGCTGGGTGAGCCTCTTGACGGCAAGGGACCTATCGAGGGCGAACTCGTGCGTCTGCCACTGGAGCGCAAGGCTCCTGGCGTTATCTTCCGCCAGCCTGTGAACCAGCCTCTACAAACTGGTCTCAAAGCCATCGACTCGATGATTCCCATTGGCCGTGGCCAGCGAGAGCTCATCATCGGTGACCGCCAGATTGGCAAGACCGCCATCGCTGTGGATACAATAATCAATCAAAAGTCGGGCTACGAGGCTGGCAAACCTGTGTATTGCATCTATGTGGCTATCGGACAGAAGGCTTCGACAGTTGCTGCGCTGGTCAACCAGCTTACCAAGTACGGTGCGATGCCTTATAGCGTGGTGATTGCCGCCACTGCTGCCGACTCGGCGTCGATGCGCTACTATGCGCCATTTGCCGGTGCCGCCATTGGCGAGTACTTCCGCGACACTGGTCGTGATGCTCTCGTAGTCTATGACGACCTCTCGAAGCAGGCTGTCGCCTATCGTGAGATATCGCTTATCCTTAAGCGCCCATCGGGCCGCGAGGCTTATCCTGGCGACATCTTCTATCTGCACAGCCGCTTGCTCGAGCGTGCCGCCAAGATTAATGAGAACCAAAAGGTTGCTGAGGCGATGAACGACCTCCCCGAGGCCCTCAAGGGCAAGGTGAAGGGTGGTGGCTCGTTGACGGCACTTCCAATCATTGAGACACAAGCCGGCGACGTGAGCGCGTATATCCCCACCAACGTGATTTCTATTACCGATGGCCAGATTTACCTTGAGACTGCGTTGTTCAACAACGGTATCCGTCCCGCAGTGAATGTGGGTATCTCAGTGTCGCGTGTGGGTGGTAACGCTCAAATCAAGGCGATGAAGAAGGTGGCAGGTACGCTCAAGATTGCCCAGGCGCAGTTCCGTGAGCTGGAATCGTTCACCAAGTTTGGTGGCGACATCGACCCCGTTACCGCGCGCACCATTGACACTGGCCGCAAGAATGAGCGCTTGCTTGTTCAGCCGCAGTATAAGCCTGTTCCCGTTGAGGAGCAGATTGCTGTGATTTACTGCGGTGTAAATGGTCTGCTCGAGAACGTGCCTATGGACAAGGTGCATGAGTTTGAGCAGCTTCTCATCCAGTATCTGCACGCTAAGCACCAGATCGACGTGCTCGATGTGCTCAAGAGCGGCAAGATTGATGATGAGGTGATGGCGAAGCTCAAAGAAGCCGCCGCTGAGATTTCAGGTAAGTATCAAGCTTGATATAATTTGTGATTATTAATGGCAACACTTCGAGAACTTAAAGGACGCATTAGTTCGGTAGCCTCTACCGAGAAGACTACCAGTGCGATGAAGATGATTTCATCGGCCAAGATGCACAAGTTCACTGGCATAGTGCGCCGCCTGCAACCCTATAGGGAGATGGTGCGCAACGTGCTCAGTCACTTGCTTGTGACCGATGTGGAATTTTCTTCTCCACTGATTGAGACTCGCGAGGTTAGCAATGTGGCAATTGTGGTCTTCGGCAGCGATGACGGCCTTTGTGATGCTTACAATATCAACATCTTCAAGCAGCTGCTTACAGCAATCGACGAGTTGCGCAAGCAGTATGGCAAAAACGTGAAAATCACAGTTATTCCTGTTGGCAAGAAGATGATGAAAGCGGTGAGCAAGATAGAGACTAAGAACATCAAAGTGGAGCATGTGGAATATATGAGTACACGAAGCACCATGGAACAACTGTCTGACTTCACCGAACTGTTGAGAAGTCGCTTTGTTGACCATGTGTACGACCGTGTGGACATCGTTTACTTGAGGTATGTCTCTAGCAGTCGCCAATTGCTGCAACACGAGCAGTTGCTGCCGTTGAGCGCCGAAGCTCTGGCACAGGACATAGACGCCAAGCAGGCGTGCAGTCCATGCATCTTCGAGCCCGATGCCAACAGCATCTTCAATAGTGTATTGCCACTGCACATGCGAGCCACGATGCAAGAGGTGTTTGTATCTAGCTCGGCATCGGAGCAGGCGTCACGTGTGATTGCCATGCAGATTGCCAGCGACAATGCCGCTGAGCTGCTCGAGGAGCTTAACCTGGAATACAACAAACTAAGGCAAGACAGCATCACTACCGAGTTGCTCGACATCCTGGGCGGCCAAGTGGAGAGATAGTAAAAAAAATAAATGTGTCATCAAGTGAATCTTTTATGCCTGTTTGCTTGTGGCACTCAAGATAAATAAATTGAGGCATAAGTTATTAGTGTGCCACAAAAGAAGCACACCACCGACAAAACATAATTATGAACATCAAGGAGTATTTCTCTTCAATATTTACGGG
>JAGCRW010000019.1 GCA_017964485.1 Muribaculaceae bacterium
ACGCTGACTCTCCTCTTCCTGTAGCGAACCTACACGCTGAGCGATGTAGAAGTTTACACGGTGCTCAGGCCAGTTGTTCTGCTTGATGTAGTAGGTGAGTCCGTTAGGCAGCTTGCCTGTACGCACCGAAGGGTCGTTCTCGATGGGGGGCAAATCCTGCGCCATTGAGCCAAGAGCTATAAGCATCATGGCTGCAAAAAAGATTTTTCTCAGTTTCATACTTGAAAACATTAAATTTTAAAAGGTATATAAATAGAATTTTATTGTTAATGACATTAATTAAACCTACAAAAGTAGTTATTAATTGAGAAATAATGCCGTTTTGTATTATTATTAATTGTTAATTCGTTGATTTTACTTAATTTTTGTCTTCATTTTGTGTGTCAAGAAGGCGTTTCATCAACTCAATGTCGCCCTCAACCTCGCCTTGCATGAGATAACTGTCGCGGCGTGCGACAACCTCGTTGTAGAGCCGCTCAGCCTCTGCGCGATTACCATCAAAGAGCAGAGCTTTTGCCATAAGCACACGTTGCTTTGACGACATCACTGGAGCGTACTTAGTGATGTATTTCATCAACAGATTGTCGTTAATAGTCTTTTGCGCAACATCTTTGTCGTCAGTGACAAGGCTTGTGAACATCAATTCGCATCCTGCCTCTAACCGATACAAAGGAAGCAACTCTTTTCTGTGACTATTTAACAACTCCTTGAATTGCTCATGGGCAAGTTCAATATTTCCCTTGTCGAGTTCACGAGAAATTCTCACCAGTCCCACATTTGCCTGCAATGGGTCGCTGAAATTAACATCTCCTCCCAGGTCAAAAAGCTCATCGGGCATCATCGATAGACGCATGCCGTTTTGCAGTTTCTCATTGACAACCAACTGAACGCCAAATGCCTTAACGGCCTGCTTGTCGCGCTTGAGATATAGAATATTATAACCATCATTGGCAACACCGCCCAGTTTCATGGGGATGCCGTTAAGAAGGGCAAAAACGAAACCTATCGCCATTGTTGCTGCGAAGAAATAGCGCAGCGCCATAGGCATTCCACCACAGTATTTCAACAATAGCAACGACACTATGGCACATAACAAGTTAACAAGCGCTCCGCCAGCATTATAAAGTGCTGTAGGAATCTTGTCAAGAGGCACATTCTCGGGTGGCGACATCAGGCATTGACCGCCAGTGCCGGCCAGATTGAAACGCTTGAAACGCAATTTGCCATCCTTGTCTTTGAGGAGTGTAATCGAACCTATGCGGAACGACACAAAACTATATCCGCTCAGCAGTCCGCACACAAGGTGCCCAGCCTCGTGAAGGATAATCTGCAGGTAAGCGGCAAGTGCCACAGCAACAAAGAGCACTATGACATCAACAATAGGGTTAACAACGTTGCTACTCGACGAGCCACTACTCTTGCCAAGCGCTACTATTGCTAATCCTATGGCTGCACCCACAGCCAGCGACAACACAATTGTAAAAGATTTCTTCATAGCCTAGTCCTCCTTAGTGATCTGGTTTATTTGTTCAATAATCTGGTTATTGGTATTCTGCATCTTGCGGAATATGTATAATGCGAAAATGAGTCCGACAATTATGCCTATCACTGCGCCTCCTATCACAATGTATGACATAGCCACATCACCAGCGGCTTTTGAGGCCATAATCAGTTCGGCGCAGAACCACACAAACCATATCAGCAAAATAATAAGTCCTATAATAAACCACTGAGTGCGTTGTTTTTTCATCTTTGCCAAGCGCTGACTTGTCTCCACCAAGTCTCCGCTCAGCAGCTGACTCTTAGGGATGCGGTTGATAATAAGGTCGCCAATTACGTCGGCAACCATTCCCACGGCAAGAAAGGCAAAAAGCCACCATGAGAGCCCTAATTTGGCATGGTAAGGAGCAAACAACAGCAGGAAGATTGGCACTATGATAATCTCTCCCCATACATAATTCTTTATCCATGACATCTTGCCGCCCATGCTGTTGCGCACCAGTTGCTCATTGATAATCTGCTGCTTATCGAGGCGGCTCTTGAAGATGCTCATTTGCTCTCGCATCTGCTCAAGCTCAGTAATGTTATTATCAGCTTCCATATCTTATCGTTTTTAGTTGTCATTCATTTGTTTCAATTGCTCGCGTATTCTCACCAGGCGCACACCCACCGCTTTGGTTGTAATGCCCACAATGGCAGCTATGTCGTCATAGCTCATATTCTCCAGCCACAGCAGCACAATGGCGCGGTCAAAGGGCTGGAGACGGCTAATGCGCTGGTGCAGCAGCTTTACCTGGCGGTTATCGGCAGTGTTTTCGTCATAGAAATCGCGGTCGATGGTCAGCGGCACAGTATCAACTCGCCTTTTCTTCTTACGATCGCTAGTGATGCAGGTGTTGAGGGCAATGCGCCACACCCAGGTGCCTATGCCACTGCGACCCTCAAACTTGTCAAGACCATTCCACAAGTTGATGAGCGTCTCCTGAAACAGGTCCTCCACTTCATCATGCTCTTGCGAGAACATGTAGCAAACCGAGTAAATAGTACTCTTGTGCTCCTGAAGCAGCTGCCTGAAATTGGATTCGGTTTTCTCCATTTTCTTTTATGTTACACTTATTAGACGCCACTAATAAGGTAAAAACTACAATAAAAACTATTTTTTTCTCTATTTTTATAGAAAAACGCAGTCTTCACGGCCTTTATTTTTTGTGTTAACCGAAAAATCTGTATCTTTGTAAGCTTGAAATTAATTAAAAAACCAAATAAAAGATGAAGAAATTATTGACATTATTGGTTCTTATCGGCTTGGCATGGGGTGCTAACGCACAGATTGTTGACGCCGAACTTGCCACCAAGCCCGCCGACAAGACAGTGTTTTACCAAACGCCACAAATCGATAAAAAGAACACTTTTATCGTAGTTTCCAAGACCGAACTGCGCCTCTATGTTTATGGCGTTGTTGGTAAAGATACCGTGCTCATGGCGAAGTTCCCCGCTTGCCTTAGCCGCAACAAGGGACAGAAACAGCGCAAGGGTGACAACAAGACTCCTGAGTGCAAGCAGAGCAAGCCTTTTCACATCCAGGCAATTCGCAACGCCTCGGCATGGACTCACAACTTCCATGACGGTCGTGGAAACATCAAGGCCTATGGTGCTTGGTTCCTGAGCCTTTACACCCCTGGTCACACGGGCATAGGCATCCACGGCAGCACCAACAATGAGAGTAGCGTGCCTGGCCGCCACAGTGAGGGCTGCATCAGGCTTCGAGATCCCGACATCATCATCCTCAAGGAGAGATATGCCTACCTCAACATGCCTGTAATCATAAAGAGTGAGACCGAAGGCACATGGCCCTGGGAGCTCAAAGCCCACGCTAAGGCCGTGCCTGTTCAGTAGCGCTTCGCGCCTATATAAAATATTATCAATTAAAAAACTAAAATATGAAAACAAAACTCTCAAGACTCATTATGCTGGCGCTGATGGCGCTGGTATCGATAGGTGCTTCTGCTCAATATGTAGTATGCACAGGTAATAATGTTAGGCTGCGCTATGGCCCCTCGACCAATGCTCAAATGCTCAAAAACAGCAAGGGACAGCCAGTGTATATTCAGAAAGGTCAGTCATTAAACTACTTGGGCAACGACGGCCGCGACTTCTATAATGTTGAGTACAACGGCAAGAGCCTGTTTATCTCAAAAGACTTTTCTCGACTGGTCAACAACGATGATAATCGTCGATATACCGTCGACAAAAACACACGCTACGTGGTGGTTAATGGCAACAACGTGAGATTGCGCTATGGGCCATCGACCAATGCCAACATCTACCGCGACAAGCGTGGAGCGCCCATTTTCCCTACCAAAGGATGTATGCTAATCTACGCAGGGCAAACAGGCGACTGGTACAAAGCATATTATGATGGCCGCATTTTTTATATCAGCAAAAAACATTGCTACCTAAAGTGATATGAAAAATATACTCACTTTTACAATCATACTTCTCACATTAACTTGCGTCACAGCTTGTGGCGACAAGAAGAAAGATGACGAAAAATCATCGCCTAAGAAAGAGAAGAAAGAAGAATATAAGAACATCTACAAGGGCGACTACGACAAGAGCAAAACGTTCATAGTCATCTCAAAGAAGGACTTATTGCTAACCGTATATGCTCCTGTCGAGGGCGACACTGTGCCTGTGGCGCAGTTTCCTGTGTGTCTGAGTCTCAACAAAGGCCAGAAGGAGAAAGAGGGCGACATGAAGACGCCTGAGAGCGAACCCGGCGAACCCTTCATCATTGATGCCATAAAACCCGCAAGCGACTGGACGCACGACTTTGGCGACGGACGAGGAGCGATACTCGCCTACGGTGACTGGTTCCTGCGCCTTAAGACTCCTGGCCACAACGGCATAGGCATCCACGGCAGCACCAACAATGACGAGTCGGTGCCTGGCCGCGCCAGCGAAGGCTGCATCCGTCTCCACGACTCCGACATAATCACGCTCAAAGAGCAATTTGCCCGAGTAGGTATGCCAGTAATCATCAAGCAAGAAGAGCAAGGGCTGAAACCCTTTGAGAAAAAGTAAACTATTAAATCTAGAGCATTGAAATAAAACAAAAAAATAACAACCATATGAAGAAATACATTATTATGTGCGCAGCACTCACTATTGCTGGCTCGGCAGTAGCACAGCAAAAAATCAATTACCCAAAGGCCAAAACCGTCGATGTCACCGACGACTACTTTGGCACTAAAGTCGCCGATCCTTACCGTTGGCTCGAGGACGACAACAGCGCTGAGACTGTCGAGTGGGTGAAGGCCGAGAACGAAATAACTCTAGCCTATCTCAAGAAAATTCCTTTCCGCGACAAGGTGAAGAAACGTCTTACCGAACTCGCCAACTTCCCCAAGATGGGCACTCCTTTCTATGTGAAGGATAAAATCTATTATTTCAAGAACGACGGTTTGCAGAACCAGAGCGTCCTCTATGTCAAAGACAAGCTCGACGGAGAGGAGCGTTTGGTCTTCGACCCCAACACGCTGAGCAACGACGGCACCGTGGCACTCCAGAGCCTCAACTTCTCGAAGGACGGACGTTATGCCGCCTACACCATCACCCGTAACGGCAGCGACTGGAACGAGATTATCGTCCACGATCTCAAGACCGACAAGATGCTCGACGAACATATTATCTGGGCGAAGTTCACCGACGCGCAGTGGCTAGGCGACGGCTTTTTCTACAGCGCCTACGACAAGCCCGAAGATGCCAAGTCGTCTAAGAACGAGTGGCACAAGGTGATGTACCACAAACTTGGCACACCCCAAGACGATGATTACCTTGAGTTCCGCAGCTACGACAACCCGCTTCTTTTCCATCAGGTGGGTGTTGATGAGGAAGAGCGTTACATCTTCATACTCCAAAGCGCTGGCGAAGGCAATGCGCTCTACGTCAAAGACCTTAAGAGCCTTAATCCACATTATGTGAAGGTTGCCGAGGACGGCGAGTATGCCTTCGGACCCATCGGCGTTGACAACGGCAAGATTTATGTGATGACCAACCAAAACGCACCTTGCTATAAGGTGCTTGCCTATGATGCCGAGAACCTCGGTCCCAAGAACTTCACCGAGTTCATCCCCGAGAAGAAATGGGTGCTTAGCGGCATTCAGATGTCAGACCACAAGTTCATCGTAACTTACGACCGCGATGCCAGCACTCATGCCTACCTATATGACAAAAACGGCAAGGAACTGCAAGAGATTAAACTCCCCACACTTGGTTCTGTAGGCTTCAGCAGCAAAAACAAGCGCAAAGAGGTGTTCTACACTTTCACTTCCTACACCTTCCCAAGCACTATCTACAGCTATAACGCCGAGACCAACGAGTCAACACCTTTCTTTGAGCCAAAGATTGCCCTCAATCCTGAGGATTACGTCACCGAGCAGGTATTCTACCCCAGCAAGGACGGCACTAAGATCCCTATGTTCCTCATCTACAAGAAGGGCATGAAGAAGGACGGCAAGCGACCAGTATTCCTTTATGGCTATGGTGGCTTCAACGTGTCTATGAATCCTGGTTTCAGTTATGCGCGCACACCATTCGCCATGATTGACAAAGGCGGTATATGCGCCTACGCCAACCTGCGTGGCGGTGGCGAGTATGGCGAAGAGTGGCACAAGGCTGGCACCAAGATGCAAAAGCAGAACGTCTTTGACGATTTCATTGCTGCTGCCGAATGGCTCATCGACCAAGGCTACACCCAAAAGGGCAAAATCGCCTGCAATGGCGGCAGCAACGGTGGCCTCCTCGTTGGTGCTGTAGTTAACCAGCGTCCCGACCTGTGGGGTGCAGCAGTGCCTCAAGTGGGTGTCATGGACATGCTCCGTTACCACCTCTTTACCATCGGTTGGAACTGGGCTCCCGACTATGGCCGCAGCGACGATAGCAAGGAGATGTTTGAGTACCTCAAGAACTACTCTCCTCTTCACACCATCAAGAACGACGGCACGCCCTATCCTCCCATCATGGTCACTACCAGCGACCACGACGACCGTGTAGTGCCTGCCCACTCGTTCAAGTATGCCGCACAACTCCAGGCCAGCAACACCGGCAACGCCGTTAAGCTTATCCGCATCGACGTCAACGCCGGCCATGGCCACGGCAAACCTATGAGCAAGGTAATTGAGGAGTATACCGACATCCAGTCGTTTATCATGTATAACCTCGGAGTTAAGCCCTAAGCGCCTTTGGCGCAGGGATTGGAAAACGTGATCGTGAATGGCATAATAACGAGGCAATCACGTTCACGATCCACGTTCACAATCACGAAAATATGATTCAAGCACTCAATATAACAAAACGCTATGGTGACCTTGAGGTCCTGAAAGGGGTCTCGGTCACCATCAACGACGGCGAGATTGTCGCCATCGTGGGACCTAGCGGCGCGGGTAAGACCACGTTGCTGCAGATCATTGGCACACTTGATGCGCCACAGGGCGGACAGGTGCTGTATGACGGCAGCGACATGCTGAAACTCAAGCAACGCGAACTAGCACACTTCCGCAACCGCAACATCGGTTTCGTGTTCCAGTTTCACCAGCTGCTACCAGAGTTCACCACACTCGAGAATGTCGCTATCCCTGCCCTTATAGGCGGCGATAAAAAGAGTGATGCCTATGAGCGAGCACGCAAGCTACTCGACCACCTGGGCCTTGGTGGCCGACTTGAGCATAAGCCTGCACAACTTAGCGGTGGCGAGCGTCAGCGGGCTGCCGTTGCACGCGCACTTATCAATAACCCTAAGGTGATTCTCGCCGATGAGCCATCGGGATCGCTTGACTCGCAGAACAAGCAGGAGCTGCACCAGCTCTTCTTCGACCTTCGCAAGGAGTTTAACCACACCTTTGTCATCGTCACTCACGATGAAGGCCTCGCAGGAAACACCAACGTGGACCGAGTGCTCCACATGCGCGACGGTTTAATAATCAATGCATAATTCATAATGCACAATGCAGATTCTTGCCGGCTACGCCGGAAATTAGTGAGCCTGTGGCTCTAAAATTATTATAAATTAAAATTTTAGCGCGAAGCGCTCCAATTTCCACTCCGACAGGAGTGGCAAAACAAGTTACTTATGCGTAATCTACTCTACTTAATCTTAGCCATCTTTGCGCTCTCAGCTTGCGACCGCAACCATGACGGGAAGCTTGACGAGACTTTTGAGACGCAGGTTGTTGACATCGTCACCTACACGGGTCTTGATCAAGACAACCACGCCACCTTCCGCCTTGACGGACGTGACGACGACCCATCGGTCACTCTCTTCTCTAACGCGGGAGCGCCAAACAAGGTTAAGGAAAACGAACGCTTGCTCCTCACCTACTCGATCAATCACCGCGCCAGCGATAACTCCTATTGGAATATCGACGCCATTGGTTTCTCACGCATCATCAACGACTCTCTGCGTGTCAACGCCAATCCTCTTGACACTTATCAAATGCGACCAATACGCCTCATCAGCGCATGGCGCACAGGAGAGTATATCAACCTCTATGGTCAGGCCGAAGCGACATCAAAAAGCCGATTGCTCTACATGATGATTGACAGCGAGACAAAGTACAACGAGACCGTTGACGCCTACCTCGTTCACGACCTCCTCAACACACCTAGCGACAGCATTTTCCAATGGCGCGACTTCTACATGTCGGTAAACGTTGCCGCCCTGAAAAGCCCCAACGCCCCCTGCCACACCCTTCGCCTTTACCTCAACGACCTCAACAACCAAAAAATCACTTACCGTGACTTCCACATAAAGTAGAATTCCCCGCCCTTAGTTGTCAATGCGAGACGACAATCCGCATCAACAACAATCACAGATAAAGTGCTATATCGGTAAAAAAATCGCCGATTTAGCACTTGATTATTGAATTATTTTCCCACACAAATTGCCTTTAATTGACCGCAAATTGTCAATTAATGGCATTTTTTTTGGAAAGATGGCATCTTTTTTTGTAATTTTGCACTTGTCTTGCAGGAGCCATAGAGATGGAGCAACTTTTAGCAAGCACATTTTAGACATATAACGGAAGCGTTAAAGATATTATCCTGACACGAAATCTGGACAATTTCAAAAAGAGTAAGGATGATAGACAATAACGCTCACGCTATGTGCATGTTATATCACCCTTGGGTGAACTATATCGTGCCAGAGCGTGGGCTATTGTTTGTTACTTACTCTTGGTAGTCCAGAACCTCGTGTCGGTAGCAATTCAATAGTCCCACGCTTTTTTGTGCCACCATATCGCGGCATCGGGACTTTGCCGCCACCCTGTGCCTTTTATGGCAAATGATAACGAAATCACCATCAATCAGGTAGATATTCAGGAAAACTATATCCTTAAGAACTATGGCGAAGCTGTGCTTAAGCGGCTTCTCAAAGACCACACCACGTCGCGCACACGCAAAAAAGACGATGGCGAGTACACCTTTATTATATGGGCCACCGACAATTACGAGCCGCTCGGCACGGGCTACCATTTCCACGATGAGATAACGATAGAGCGCATCACCGGCAAAAACAGTGGTGTGATAAAGCCGCGTGTAGTAAAAAGCCGCGAGGAGCAGCAGCGCCGCGTGCGCGACAAGGCCGAGGTGTTCACCCCTTCATGGGTGTGCAACAAGCAGAATAACCTGATTGATGAGGCGTGGTTTGGTCGCAAAAATGTGTTTAATAGCGAGATAGACAACCCTGATGGATCCCACACTTGGCACACAACCGAGGGAAAAATAGCTTTCCCCAACGACTCAGAAAAGACGTGGCAACGCTACGTGGAGGACACACGCCTCGAAATCACCTGCGGCGAGGCACCCTATCTTGTGAGCCGCTACGACACCATCACTGGCGAGTTCATCTACCCCCTTAATGCTCGCATCGGCCTCCTCGACCGAAAGTTCAGAGTCATCAACGAGAATGTCAACGACCGCGCTGAATGGGAATATTGGGCAAAAATCGCTTTACAAAGCACCTATGGTTATGAATGGCAGGGCGACAGCCTGCTTATTGCACGAGAGAATCTGTTGTTCACTTTCATCGACAACTACCGAGATAAATTCCAATCTGAACCAAGCAAACGCCTACTACAATATGTCGCCTATGTCATCTCCTGGAATATCTGGCAGATGGACGGACTGAAGTTTGTGGTGCCACGAAGCTGCGAGAACGCTAATCCAAAGCCCGTTTCGGTGCAGATGTCACTCTTTGCAGAGCCCGAGATAGAGCCTTTCCAAAAGTCAATCTGCGACGGCTGCACCACTGGCGACAACACTAAGCACGATGGCGACTATTGTATGATAAGGGACTGGAAAGCGAAAAAAAAAAGCGAAAACGACTGTAGCGAAGACGAAGACACCGAAACCATAAAACTATATATAAACTTGACCACCACTAACACAAAAATAGCAAAAAAAATTGACAATCAAATAATAAGATAAGCATGAAATACTCATCATTCAAATTCAAGCTCATCTATGTTTTCAGGATAAACGATGAAGAGCACAAAGGTTGCCTCAAGATAGGTGAGGCAACCATTGAAAGCGACAAGCACGGCGACCTTACCCCCAATAGCCACTCTCTCAACCAAGCTGCCAAGCAGAGAATAAACCAGTACACCAACACTGCTGGCATCACCTATGAGCTGCTACACACGCAACTGGCAATGAAAGGCTACAAGATGATTGGTGACCACGATGTGCACAAGGTGTTAACGCGCTCGGGCATAAAACACAAGTTCTTCAACACTAGCAACAAGAGCAACGAGTGGTTTAAGTGTAACCTTGAGACTGCCAAAGCGTCAATAGAAGCCGCTCTCGATGGAAAAAGCGCACTTGACAATGTGTTAGAGACAGTCGAAATCCCTGACCCCATCATCTTCCGTCCCGAGCAGCGAGAGGCCATCGACAAGGCAGTGAAGCACTTCCGTACCCACAAAAAATACCTCTGGAACGCGAAGATGCGTTTCGGCAAGACATTGTGCGCCTTGCAGGTTATAAAGGAATGCGGTTTCAAGCGCACCCTGATTTTCACTCATCGTCCCGACGTGATTGATGGCTGGAGCACCGATTTCAATAAAATATTCTTTGAGAAGGACAGCCATTACATCTTCAGCTCCAAGCGACTGGGCAGCGAGCTCGAAGAAACCGAGAAGCGCGCCAAGAACGACAAAGACTTGTGCTATATCTATTTTGCCTCGACACAAGACCTGCGAGGCTCAAAGATTGTGGGTGGCAACCACGAGAAAAACGACCTCGTATTTGGCACCAACTGGGACTTGGTAATCATCGACGAGGCGCACGAGGGATTGCAGACTGAGCTGGGCAAAGCAGTGCGTGATGCCGTTAAAAGCGAATCAACAAAAGAGTTGCTGCTTTCGGGAACACCATTCAACTTGTTTAGCGAGTTTGATGACGACAGCACCTACACTTGGGACTATGTGAAAGAACAGAAAGCAAAACATGACTGGACACAAAACCACTATCTTGACCCCAACCCTTACGATGTATTGCCCCAGATGCACATCCTCACCTTTAACTTAGGTGATATGTTGGGCAAAGAGGGCGACTATATCGATATTGAAGATAAAGCCTTCAATTTCAGGGAGTTCTTCCGCACTTGGCGCGGCAACAAAGCCGAAGACTATCGCGAAATGCCTGCTGGCGCACAAATTGGCGACTTTGTGCATGAGCAAGACGTGAATAATTTCCTGAACTTGCTTATTCGCCCCAACGAGGAGAACAATATGCCCTTCTCTACTGATGCTAATCGAACAAACTTCCGCCATACCTTGTGGATGGTGCCAGGAGTGAAGGAAGGTGCAGCTCTTGCTAAATTGCTAAAAAACCACGATGTGTTTGGGCAGTTCACCATTGTCAATGTGGCTGGCGAGGGTAGTGTTGATGATGAAAAAAGTAACGACAAAGCGTTGCAAGAGGTACGTAAAGCCATCGGCGAGCATCCCGAGAAAACACAAACCATCACCCTCTCGTGCGGTAAGCTGACGACTGGTGTCAACATCAAGGAGTGGAGCGCAGTACTCATGCTTGCTGGTTCCTATTCCACAAGCGCATCGAGCTACATGCAGACCATTTTCCGCGTGCAGACTCCAGCCGAGATAGCTGGTCGTGCAAAGACCGACTGTTACGTGTTTGACTTTGCTCCTGACCGCACTTTAAAAGTGATGTCACAAGCCGCACAGCTCTCAAACAAAGGCAAAAAGAAAGAGGACCAGCAGAGCGACAAGGCGTTGATAGGCGAATTTCTGAACTTCTGCCCCATCATCTCCTATCGTGGTACACAGATGACACACTACGATGTGAACTCCATGCTTGAACACTTGAAGCGAGTGTATGTTGACCGCGTGGTAAGTCGAGGCTTTGAGGACAACCACCTCTATAACGACCAATTGCTGAAACTCGAGGGCATTGAACTGAAGCAGTTTGCACATCTCAAAGAAATTATTGGCAGCACCAAAGCGAGCCATAAGACCGACGAGATTGACGTCAACACCACTGGCATGACCGATGAGGAGCGTGACAAGGAAGAGAAGATCAAGAAAAAACCAAAACGCGAACGCACGCCCGAGGAAGAAGCCCTGCTCGCCGAGCTGCGCAAAAAGAAAAAGCACCGCGATAGTGCCATCAGCATTTTGCGAGGTATTTCGATAAGAATGCCACTAATGATTTATGGTGCCGACCTGAAAGACAAAGAGGAAATTACCATCGAGAACTTCGCCAGCAAAGTTGATGACAGCTCATGGGAGGAATTTATGCCCAAAGGCGTTGACAAGCAACTGTTTGCGCAATTCATCAAGTATTATGATGCCGACATCTTCCGTGCCGCCGGGCGGCAGATTCGTGACATGGCAAGAGCCTCAGACCAGATGCCCATCACCGAGCGAGTGAAGCGCATAGGCCAGATCTTCTCGTCATTCCGTAACCCCGACAAGGAAACAGTGCTCACACCCTGGCGTGTGGTGAATATGCACATGAGCGACACCCTAGGCGGCTATGATTTCTTCGCACCCGACCACCCCGACACAATGCTCGCCGAACCTCGATTCGTGGACCAAGGGGAGGTGACGAAGAATGTATTTGGGGCAAAGAACACGCGACTCCTAGAAATCAACTCAAAATCAGGACTTTATCCACTAAATCTCGCCTACAGCATTTACCGCTACCGCATCGACAACAAGCTAGAGAAATTTGCTGGCGACGAACCAACATTAGAGGAGCAATACAATCTGTGGGACAAGATTTTACGTGAGAATCTATTTGTGATTTGCAAGACCGAGATGGCAAAGTCCATCACCAAGAGGACATTGCGAGGATTCCGCACGGCAAAGGTCAATGCCAAGTACTTTGAAGATCTCGTTAACCAAATCAAAAACAAAAAAGATAAATTCATTAAACAAATCGCGAAAGGTAACACTTACTGGAACGCAAACACCGACAACTTTATGAAATTCAATGCAATAGTAGGAAATCCGCCATATCAGATTGTTGATGGAGGTGGTGGCAGTAGCTCTATTCCAATTTATAATGCTTTTGTTTCTATTTCTAAAGCTATTTGTCCCAATTATATTTCAATGATTATGCCAGCTCGTTGGTATAGTGGAGGTAAAGGGCTTGATGAATTTAGAACTGAGACCATAAAAGATAAGCATTTTATGATACTTCACGATTATGTGGATTCAAGCGTTTGCTTTAAGAATGTTGCAATTGAAGGAGGTATTTGCTACTTCCTATGGAGCTCAAAACACAATGCTGAGTGTAAGGTATCTACCCATTTAATTAATGGTGAAATCGAATGTTCAAAACGTTTCCTCTCTAATGATGATACAGATATCTTTATTCGATTAGAAAAAGTTGAAGAAATCATTTTAAAAGTGATAAAGCATTCTTCTTTTACACCATTTTCTAATAGTGTTTTCCCAAGAAATTATTTTGGAATATCATCAATAGATGAAAAAGATATTATTAGCAAAAATTCCAAGGAATATAGTTATAACATTCTTGCAAGAATTAACAATTCAAGAACTTGGAAGAAACTTAGAACTGATTTTTCTATTAAAAAAACAAGCGGAGATATTGATACATTAGCGAATAGCTGGAAGGTGTTTGTCAGCAAGGCAGATGGGGCTGCTGGACAAATAGGAAATCCTATTCCAGCAAAAATCATTGGTAAAGCGGAACTTGGAGAACCAAAATCAATATGCACAGAAACATTTCTTGTTGTAGGTCCTTTTAAAAATAAAACTCAAGCTAAGAACGTAGTTCATTATATGACTACAAAATTCTTCCGATTCTGTGTTGGTTCTCGTAAAACAAAGAATATGACACAAGACACCTATAAATTTGTCCCCCTCCAAGACTTCAATGAGGAGTGGACAGATGAGAAGTTGTACAAGAAATATGGGTTGAGTGAAGATGAGATAGCCTATATCGAGAGCGTAATTAAACCTATGGAGTGATGTCGGGATTGTGGAACTAAACTACGTTTGTAATATGCTAAATAAGCTAAGTTACTGCGTGGAAGTTCGTCTTACCATTTAACGTGTCACTTTGCTTAAAACAATAAAAAGTGCCTCGGGACTGTCATCAGTCTCGAGGCACACAAGTAATTAAGTTTGGGTTTATTTAGGCTAATTACTTTTATTGTGCAGTAAATGAGGTGAACGAGGTTGTTCCCTGATGGGTGCTGCCCAGATACACGCCGTGCCATGCTGTAGTGGCATTGGTTGGAGCTGTGGTGCTATACTTGATGGTGTAGCTCTGGTTCTTGGTCATGCCCTTAGCAGTGAACAGCGACAGAGAACTAGAGAATGCAGCCTCTACACTATAAGTAATCAGGTTTGTGCCACTGCTGTTGGCAATGGTATAGTAGCGCCCTGTGCTATAACTCAATGAACTGGTGCTCAGGTAGTAACCTTGCACAGCGCTACCAATGCCGCTGGATCCTCCCCAGCCGCCGCCACCGCCTTGGTTGGCACCACCACTGATGGCGTAGCCGTTGCCGGTAATGGTGATATAGCTATTGTTGTCGCAGTCGAGACCTTCCTCAGGAGCGCCCTTGCTGGTGTAGGCAAGGATGCATCCGTTGCCAATTTCAACAGCTCCTGTGCGTCCGTAGTTGCTATCAACAGCGTCGTTGCCGTTGGAGTAAACAACTGTCACGCCACCTGCAAACTTGATGGGGCCGGCGCAGTTCATACCATCGTCGTAGGCCTTGTAGTAGTGGTTGCCACCATTGATGGTGATACTGGTCTTAGACTCAATGCCTTCGGCGCCATTGGTAGCTGTAGAAATTTCACTCTGGCCACCATTGATAACGATAGTTCCCATTACCTTGATAGCCTTAGCGCTGCCTGAGCCGGTGGATTGGCCACCGCCTGGCCAGCCACCACCGCCGCTGTTGCCTCCTGCTGAGCTGCCAGTGGTGATAACGGTGAGTGTTGGGCCTTCGCCACCGCTCACACCTTGCACGTAGTTGCCGTTAACCTTGATACCCTTGCCACCAGTGCCGGTCATCTTGATGTAGATGGTACCACCCAGCATGTTCAGGTTGCCGTCGGTCTTGAAACCCTTGGCTGTGTAGTAGTCACCCGACGATGCCGACTGAGAAGTGCCAGTGTTATTGATAGTGATAGAACCGCCATTAGTAGTGATGTTGGTTGTAGAAACAGCCTTACCAGCCACACCGCTCGAGTTAATCTTGAGCACGCCATCGTTCATCACAAAGTCAACAGCCTTGATGCCGCTGCTGTAGCTGGCATCGCTATTGATAACCTGCATAGCACCGCTTGGTGTGAGGGTGATGTCGCCACCGTTGATGGTAACAGTAGCCTTGCTCTTGATGCTCTTGCTCATTGAGCCGTTGTTGGCAACAGTAATTGTGCCGGCATCGATAGTGATGTTGCCATCGGCCTTGATGCCTGCAGCATTGTAGCTTGTGCCAGTGTCCTCGCTGATGTCGCTTGTGCCACCATATTGTGATGTAACATTACTAATAGTATAGACGCGGGGATTGGCACCCTGACTATAGCTGTTGGTAATCATGTAGTAAACATCTTGCCCTGAGGTTGGACCGCTAAATGTGGAAGTCTGAATACCAACAGTGCCATACATACTACTATTATAGTTGTCACCCTTGATATAATAGGTGTCACTGCTAGCTTGTCCAAAGTCGTAGTAGTAGAACGTGGTAGTAGTGCTGCCCGAAGTTTTTTGAACGGTGTTGTTGGTGATATTTGCCACTAATGTTCCATCACTCTTGTAAAGATACATACTTGAATTGGTCCACGCATTGCTACCACCACCAGTACCACCTGAGCCACTTGTGGGTTTGGCAACATAAACCTTGTAAGAATTTTGAGTCTCGCCACCACTAGAGCTGCCTGCCTCTACAGTGCCACCCTGGCCGTTGGCCTTGATGTTGATGGTAGTTGTGGCGTTAGCCTCATCGATGGTGATAGTGCCGTCGGCATTCAGGCCCTTGCCACCCTGTGCGGTGTTGGTAAGATCAACGTTACCACCATGAATCAGGATGTCACCGCCAGTCTTCACGCAAGTGCCGTAGTCAACATCGCCGTCGCCAGCCACAAGGTTGCCGCTCTGAACCACCTTGAGGGTGCCCTTGAGCATGATAAAGTTGGAAGCGGCCTTGATGCCCTTGCCACCAACGCTTGTCATAGTCATGTCGAGAGTACCGTCTTTGAGAGTCACCTCACCGGTGTTCTCCTCATCTTCTATGATATTGTCGTCGTCATCGGTCTCATAACTTACCTGGATGCCGTCGTCAGTAACGTTCTTGATAGTGACCTTACCGCCATTCTGCAAGTAATACTGGTTGATGTTGAAACCATCGCCCTTAGCGCCTAAAATGTTGATTTCGCCTACGGTCTTCTTAACTTCCACATACTCTTTGCCCCAGAAGGCGTTCTTTGAGTTACCAGTGATGTTAAGGATACCAGCGCCCTTAAACTCGGTGTGGCCCTTCACAGCGAAGCAGCCCTTCTGCGAGCCACCTTCGCCGTCGGTGAGGGTGTTGGTTGTTCCCTCTACGAGCTCAACAGCGATGCGCTTGCCGTCACGTATGTTGATGGCTGCGCTGTCGGGGTTGTTCAGTGTAAGTCCATTGAGTCGCACAGTGGCTTTGAAACTACCATCTTGATAGAATGAGCCGTTGTTGGTGCTGCCAGCGAGGGTATAGGTAATCTCGTTGGCCACGTCAGCGTCTTGCAGAGCCACCACATGAGCACCATTGACCGAAGCAGTGATGTTCTTGGCTATGTTACCTGCCACAATCACTGTGGCGGTGTTGCCGTTGTAGGCTACATCCACGGTGTTGTCGGCAACAGGAGTGTTGTCAACATAGATTTCATCCACGTCGGCGATGTTGAAGGTCTTGCCCTGAGCAGTAAACGAGGTTCCGTTATTGTAGGGCATAGATTCAAGCTGAGCGGTAGTGAACGCCCATTTCACGTTGCCAGTAACAACCCACATCGTCTGGTCACCATCTGTAATCTCGCCTAGTGAGCGACCACCACCCAAGAGGATGTTGTAAACAAATGTCACATCGCTAGCAGTAATAGTGCCGTCGCCGTCTTGGTCGCCGTTAACTATAGCGCTGTCATCATTGTTGAGCAGCCAGTTGTAGAGGGCTGTGACATCAGAACTAGTTACAATACCGTCACCATCTACGTCGCCAGCAACTACAGGATTTTCATCGGCTCCCAGTCCAAACATCATATATAGCACATTGCTCAGGTCGTTACTGCCAAGCACCGTGCCGTTATTGGAAGCCACAAGCTTGCCATTCTCAAAATGAAGTGTCAAGCCCTCGGTTGCAGGATAAGAAGTCTCTGAACCGCCTGACAGTCCCACATTCAGATAGGGGTAGATAGTAGCCGATGCCACCATCACTCCTGCAAGAATGAGGATTGATAAAATCGTTTTCTTCATAAATAATGTATTTTGAGTTTATGTTATTTTCATTATGAAAGGCAAAAGTAAATGCAAGAAATGAAGTAGCCAACTTTTTTCAACTAAAATGTGTATTTTTTAAGCAAACACCTAAATATATATAAAAAAAATGAGGCAAGTGACACCTGCCTCATGTTACTATAAAAACATTATCAGATTATATCATTGTCTGAATGAGTATCGTGCTGATAAACATATAGATGAGCATACCCACGATATCGTTGGTCACCGTCACGAACGGGCCAGTGGCTATCGCTGGGTCTATTTTCAGTTTCTCGAGGACGATAGGCACCATAGTACCGAATACCGAGGCAAACAGCACCACAGCAAACAAAGAGATGGTAACTGCCAATGAGGTAATCATAGCTTTCTGTGAATCGCCATCGGCAGGGAAAATCAAATTGTAGATAAACACCAATCCGGCAATGAGCACAGCATTTAACGTTGCCACAAAGAACTCCTTTGCCAGATGCTTGCCAGCTTGCTTGAGTTCCAAACTGCCGTTGGCGAGACCCTGAACGACAATAGCGCTCGACTGGGTGCCCACGTTACCGCCAGTGCCACCAATCAAGGGGATAAACAGCGCCAAACCAGGAAGTATTGTCTGCCACTGACCATCGTCGCCACCGCCAAGAATCAGCGCATTGGCGATACCGCCAACTATACCGATTAACAACCATGGAAAACGGGCGCGGAACTGTGTCCACACGCTGTCGCCTGTCTCCACGTCGGCGACAAGACCGGTAGCCAACTGGTAGTCACGCTCGCTCTGCTCGCGCACCTCATCCATGATGTCGTCAACGGTGATGCGTCCCACGAGACGGCCTATGGAGTCAACCACTGGCATCGCCACAAGGTCGTATTTCTCGAAATCGAGAGCCACGTCCTCGATAGGCGTGTCGGTCCTCACCGAGATGGGATTGGGTTCCATCACATATTTTATCTTGTTGGCCGAGGGGTTGGTAATGGTAGTCTTCAACGGGAACACTCCCTTGAGACGGTTGTCGTCATCAACAACGTAGATGTTGTAAATCTCGTCCATATCCTCGGCCTGCTCACGCATTGTCTTGATGCAGTCAGGCATCGAGAGGTTCTCGTTCACGACAATCATCTCGGTTGACATGTGACCACCAGCGGTATCCTCATCATACTGCAACAGGTCAACAATATCACCCGCCTGCTCCACGTCGTCGATGTGCTTGATCACATCCTGCTGGTCATCCTCGTCAAGCTCCTGGATAAGGTCAACAGCGTCGTTAGCGTCCATCTGCTCCACGGTCCTAGCGATGGTCTCGTTAGGCATCATCTCAAGCAGGTCAGCGCGCTCGTCCTCATCGAGCTCGGCAAGCACATCGGCCACAGTCTCGTCATCAAGCTGCTGGAGCACAAAGAGCGCCTCATCGGCATCGTCAAGCTCGTTGATAAGCTCGGCAATGTCGGCGGGGTGCAAGTCCTGGATGTTGGCTTGCAGTTGCTCCATGTCTTTGGCCTCAATCAGTTCTTTCAACTGGTCGATATTTTCGATGTCAAACTCTTTCATAGTCCACCAGTGTTTATATTTTGAAGGTTTTTAATTATATTAGTTAACTCCACAAACTCGCTCACGCTCAATTGCTCGGGCCGTCGCTTGAATAGAGCGTCATATTGCTCATCGAGTCTTGGCATTGCTTCGGGAGGAATCATGCCGCGAAGCGAGTTACGCAAGGTCTTGCGACGCTGGCCAAAGGATGTCTTTACCACGCTCTTGAAGAGGCGCTCGTCGCAGCCCAGGTCGGTAACACCATTCCGCACGAGCCTGATGACTCCGCTCTTGACTTTGGGCGGTGGATCGAAGACGTTCTCATCAACAGTGAACAAATACTCAATGTCATACCACGCCTGTAACAGCACCGAGAGTATGCCGTAGGTCTTGCTACCAGGGCCCGCAGCTATGCGTTGTGCCACCTCGCGCTGGAACATGCCGCTGCAGCACACCACCTGGTCTTTGTAGTCGAGCACGCGGAAGAGGATTTGCGACGAGATGTTGTAAGGATAGTTGCCTATCACAACCATCTCGCCATCGCCACATGCCTCACGCAGGTCAAGCTTGAGGAAGTCGCGCTCAATGATGCGACCGTCAAGGGCAGGAAAATGCGCTTTCAGGTAATCGACGCTCTCGCTGTCGAGCTCAACCACTTTGAGGTCATGGCCATTTTCCAGCAGGTACTGAGTGAGCACACCCATGCCCGGCCCTACCTCTAAGGCGGGCAAGTGCTTGTAGTCGCCGATAGTAGCCGCAATGCGCTGAGCCACATCGAGGTCGATGAGGAAATGCTGTCCCAATGATTTCTTTGCTCTAACCTGCTGCATAATGGTCAATTTATTTGCAATTTCTTTTTCAACAGGCAAAATTACAGAAAAATGCGTGAAAAACAAAATTAATTGCAAATTGCTTCTCGTAGAAGGAACGATTTTTAATTTTTTCTAGATTGACACACATAGCAATTGTTTGATTCATTCACTTTTTCCAAAAATAGACCGTAAAAAATAGTTCAGTTCTTTTCCGGTGATTATGATTGCTATTCGCCGAAAAAAATCGGCGAATAATTTGGTTATTCTCCGAAAACTATGTAAATTTGCAGCCAAACTAAAAGATATGCAATATATACATAACCACGAAAATTGGTGGAAGTTTCGTTATGACAGCGAGCAGATAATGAATGAATTGGGACGCGTGCGTGCCAAACAAGGGCAAGTTCTAGGAAGAATGTTGTCATTGGGATTTAATTCTCAAGATGAAGCAGTTCTTTCAAACATGTCGCTTGAGCTTGTTCGTTCATCAGAGATTGAGGGCGAAATACTGAATCTTGCCGAAGTTCGTTCGTCAATTGCTCGCCGTTTAGGAATAGAGACAGCAGGACTTGTGCCTGTTTCTCGTTACATTGATGGTGTTGTGGAAATGCAACTGGATGCGACACAGAATTACGCTAAGCCACTTACTCGCGACCGATTGTTCGGGTGGCACAATGTGCTGTTCCCAACTGGAATGAGCGGAATGTATCGTATAGATGTTGGCAAATATCGTACTGGCGATATGCAGGTAGTGTCAGGGGCCATGGGCAAAGAAAAAGTTCATTACCAAGCGCCATCGGCTCAACGTGTGCCCGCCGAGATGGAACGCTTCATTGCCTGGGTGAACAACGAAGAGGATATTGATGCAGTTCTGAAAGCAGCGATCGCCCACTTGTGGTTTGTGTCGATACACCCATTTGATGATGGCAATGGCAGAATAACTAGAGCATTGACCGATATGCTTCTTGCTCGTTCCGAAAATTGCAGCAAAAGGTTTTATAGTTTCTCTGCCGAGATAAAAGCAATGCAAAAAGAGTATTACGAAGTTCTTGAACGCACTCAACGTGGCGATGGCGACATCACCGAGTGGTTATTATGGTTCTTGCGTTGCTTCAATCAGGCACTGGATTCAACCGAAAAGACACTGTCATCGGTAATGCGTAAAGCCGAATTTTGGGAGCGCTATCGCGATGTCTCTTTCAACGAAAGGCAACGAAAACTATTGAACATGCAATTCGACGGCTTTTTTGGCAAACTCACCAGCAGCAAATGGGCAAAAATAGCTAAATGTTCATCTGACACTGCACTTAATGACATAAATGACCTGATTGCAAAAGGGATATTGAAAAAATCAAATGAAGGTGGCCGTAGCACAAACTATATCTTGAGTTTTACAAAATGAAACAACCATCTAAGATTTGGTTTTGTGACAAAAAAATGCAGATTATTTCAGATAAATCGCATATAAATTGTAGGTAATAAAATAATTGTCTATCTTTGCATGTTACAAAGCATTTTAAGCAAATCATTAAGACGACAACTGAAGTGAAAAAGATTATATCGGCATTATTAAAATATGGCATTCCTATAGCTATCAGCGTGGGACTAGCGTGGTTTCTGTCAAAGAATGTGGACTGGACAGCCATTAAAGACAGCCTGCGCAACGACGTGAATTACTGGTGGTTCCTGCCAGTGATTGTGGTGAGCATCTTCAGCCACATCTTCAGGGCGCTGCGCTGGCGATTGCAGCTGCGAGCAATCGATATTCATCCTTCAACAAGCGCTCTTATCAACAGCATCTTCGGCACCTATTTTGTGAACCTGCTGTTCCCTCGCCTTGGCGAAGTGTGGCGCTCGGGCTACATCGCCAACCGCGAGAAAGCATCGTTCACACAAGTGCTTGGCTCTATGGTAGGTGACCGCTTGAGCGACACGGTTACTGTGGCGCTGCTCACGCTGTTCACCTTCTTCATTGCCCAGGACAAGTTCTATAAGTTCTTTGACCAGCGCGGCGACGGCAGTGGCTCGATGTTTACCTCATGGGTGTTCTGGCTGCTTGTGGCGATCGGCGTGCTCGGCGTGCTGGCGCTAGTATGGATATTCCGCAGCAAGAGCGAGAACAAGGTCATCGCCAAGGTGCGCCTCATGCTCCGCAACCTGTGGGACGGCTTTGCCGCCATCGGCAAGATGGACGGAAAGTGGATGTTCGTGCTCTATACCGTACTGATATGGGGTTGCTACTTCATGCAGCTCTATCTCGCCTCATTTGCCTTCGCCTGCACCAAAGACCTGGGCATAGTGGCCATACTCGTCCTTTTCGTGCTTAGCAGCATAGGCATGGCGGTACCAAGCAACGGCGGCCTTGGACCATGGCAGTTTGCCATTATCTTCGGCTTGACGCTCTATGGCGTGGGCGCCTTCCCGCCCTCTACACCCTACGATCCACAAGCTTCGGCCTTCGCATGGCTGGTATGGGGCGTGCAGACCTGCCTTCTCATTGTGCTCGGCATCTATGCCTTTATCAGCATGGCAATCGACCGGCGGCGCATAGCCCAAGGCAAGACAATTGTCAAAACCCAGAGCAAGGAAATGACAATTTGATTATTGATTAGAGCACTAATTTACATTGGCAAAACTTTGAACTATGAACTCTTAACTATGAACTATATATGAAACTTATCAACGACAATTTCGACGATTATTTTGAGGGCAATGCTCCTTCTAAGAAGAGCAACGAACCTTATGTAGAAACCGAAGAAGAACGCGAAGAGCGCGAGCTCAACGAGACCACCATTGAGCGGCGTTCCAACAAGAAACGCATACTTCTTGTCATAGGCTCGTTAGTCATCCTGTTTTTCCTCTTTTTCTTAGTGAGGTGCCAGTATTACAACCCTGAGCTGCGCACTACCAAGGGACAAGTGGTAGATGTGGTGCTGCGAGGCACGGTGTTCAAGACCTATGAGTGCACTTTCAATTCTATTGACGTGCAGTCACCTAACGGTGTCATCAAGAAAGAGTTCAAATTCTCGGTCACCAACGATTCCATCGCAAAAACCCTCAACGAGTTGAAACAGACCAACATACCTGTGCATCTGTTCTATAGGGAATATAAAAGCTCGCTGCCCTGGCGTGGCGACACCAAGTTTATTGTCGATTCTATCAGGACCGAACTGCCTATTCAGTATGTAAATACCCTTTATCGCACCGCTGGAACAAAATAATATTCCCAAAAATCTTCTTACACCATATTATTTATGAGCAAGAGAATAGCCCTACTACTATTAGTGGTTGCTGCCTCTTTGTCTTTATTAGAGGCAAAGCAAATCAGTGAGAATCAAGCAAGAGCCATTGCCGGACAGTTCTTCAATGTGGATATGCCACAGAAGCCCGCCACATTGAAAGGTCGAGGCGCTTCGGCAGCATTTTATGTGTTCAATAACCCCGAGCAACCAGGATGGGTGATTGTCGCCGGCGATGACCGGGCGCGCACCATCTTAGCCTACAGCGACGAAGACTACTTTGATGCCGAAGATGTGCCCGAATGCGTTCAAGACTGGCTCAACGGCTATGTGGAGCAAATCGAGAATATTGGCGCCCCCAAGGAAGAAGTTCCCGAGACCACCGAGGCAAGCGTGGTCGCTTCTGGCAAGTCAAAGATTGTGCCACTACTCTTCTCGAAGTGGGCGCAAGGTCTGCCTTTCAACCAGCAATGCCCAAGCTATACCAACTCGTCGGGAGAAACCACATACTGCCCATCTGGCTGCGTGGCAATCGCTATGGCACAAATCATGTACTACCACCAGTCAAGCTTTGGCAGCAAGGCGATTCCCGCCTACACCTCAACGAAAGATGGTCTTACATACGAACGCCCAGAGCTTCCTTCCACCACTTTCAACTATGATATCATGAACCCCTGGTACCACAATGGATCAAACACCAGTGCCAGCGCCGAGGAGGTACAGAAACTGGTGAAATATTGTGGTCAGGCAGTGGAGATGAAGTATGGCAAAAAAACATCGAGTGCCACCAGCGATCGCAACGCATTTGTCTTCTACTTCAACTACGACAAGCATAGCCAGCAAATCCATCGCGAGGACGTGACAGCAGCGGTGTGGGAGAACAACATCTACACCGAGCTGGCAGCGGGTAGGCCAGTATATATGAGGGCAGAGAAGCTCGGAGGAGGACATGCCTTCATCTGCGACGGATATGACGGCAATGGGTTATACCACATCAACTGGGGATGGCGAGGAAGCAACAACGGCTACTTTGCCCTCAACGCCCTTAGCGACGGCAACACAGGTGGCACCGGCGCCGCCAGCGGTGAGGAAGGCTACACCATTGACCTGCAAATCATCATAGGCCTTGAGCCCAGTAATTCATCGCAAACCAGCACCGACTACAACTTGGTATCGATTTATTCCAGCAGAAAAAACAACATCTTAGGCGTTAGCCTCCCTAACGGCACCACTGCTACCACCGCTACTTATAGCCGCTCGGGGGCATCGTCGTCGTTTAACAACGTGCAGCTTATTGCCAACTACTGGAACACCTCGCGACAGACCTATACCTACGACCTTGGATGGGCTCTATATGACTCAAACGGCAATCTCAAAAGCACTCACACCGTGGTAAGTGGTAAGAGCCTGCAGGGCGGGTATTATACCTATCCCACTGGCAATATCTCATTTGGCAATGGCATCTCATCGGGAACTTACTACCTGAAACCCATCTGCCGCCTTAAAAACACCTCGTCGTGGAATCTCGTCCGTGGCAGCAGCGTGAACTATGTAAAGTGCGACATCACCAACACCACCCTCACCATGCAAGTATTTGACCAACTTAGTGTTCAGAACTTGCAAATCAACTCGGTGACTTTTGGCTCGGTGAAGAAGGTTGGCAGCCCATTGGAGATGAAATTGGGAGTCTTTAATAATGGTTTGACCGATTATAACTACATATATATGTGGGTAAACAACACCCTCGTGAGCGGTACAACCACCGATGTGGCGATAGGCAGCAGCGGCTATGTAACGATGTATCACACCCCGTCGCAAGCAGGAAGCAACTCTATCAAGTTCACTGCCGATGAGGAAGGCACCAAAGAGCTTTATGCCACCAACGTGAACGTTGATGCCGCTACAGCCGCCTCGTTCACCGCAACTAATAGCGGCAGCGTATCTGGTAATACTATCACGCTTAAGAGTGTGCTCAAGAATACCGGCTCCAACACTTACAACGACTATATAGTGGCAAAAATGTGGAAGCACTGGCCCACATCGGGCACCACAGGCTATGGCGACAACTGTATCGCACAGCCGCTGTATCTCAACAGCGGTGGCACGACGACGTTGACTTTCCCATTCACCGGTCTAGAGAATGGTGTGACCTATCATTTCTCAATCTATTATTATAGCAATGGCGAGATGGTGAAGGCTGGCTCAAACGTTAAAAGTATGACTATCAACCTCTACGACATCAACGAGGACGGCGATGTAACCGCAAGCGACATCACAGAACTCTACAACTACCTGCTCAACGGAGATATACATTATAAGGGCAACTGCGACCTCAACCACGATGGTTCAATAACCGCCGCCGACATAACCACCTTATATGATTACCTACTAGGAAATTAGAGAGATATATACAATGAAATTGGCGCTATGCTGTGATACCACAACATGGCGCCAATTGTTATTCAGATAACGGACTTCAATTCTGGATTGCGAGTCGGAAACCTATCCAAGCGCTTGAGCCGTTGGTTTTCCAGCGGGTTGTCAGTCGGCAGTCTTTGGCGACATCATCCCATGAACTGCTTCGCACCATATTGTTAGTGGTTACATTGGGGTGTGTGGGGTCGACTTGTGGCTCGGTAGTGTAGTCATAGATGTCGTCAAGGCACCACTCGGCGATATTGCCGCACATGTCGTAGATTCCAAGTTCGTTGGGAGCCTTGGTAGCCACCTCGTGCAAGACGTCGTCGCTGTTGCCTGCCCACCAAGCTACGTCATCGAGGTTAGCACTGCCGGCATAGAGGTAGCCATGAGTAAGGTTTCCACCACGTGCGGCGAACTCCCACTGCGCCTCGGTGGGCAGCGTGAAGTTCAAGCCAGTAAGTTGGCTAAGTCTTTGGGCAAACTGCATGCATTGATTCCAACTCATCCTTCTTATTGGATAGTTGTCGCCAAGCGTGAAGGGCACGGCATCAACTTCCATCACTGCCTTCCAAAGCGCCTCGGTAACTTCGGTCTCGCCAATCCAGTAGTCGGATAATGTCACCTGGTGGGCTGGACGCTCAATGTCGTAGGCCTGGGTATCGTTGTCGCTGGCACCCATAGTGAATGTGCCGCCATCAACCTTAATCATGTTGAACCGTACACCATTAACCGAAATTGTTTTCTTTGTCGAAGGTCCCTCGGCAAGGCGGAAACCTGTCGCACGAGTGTGCTCATATTCCAAGCGGTTGCCACGGAACGAGATGCGGCAATAGTCGGGAGAATAATATGCCCAGTTGCCGCCACGCGAGATGCGAGCATCGCCGGTAGCAGGACCAGTGGGGTTAACTTGTGCCTCGGCGGGATACTGCTCGGCATACCAGTCGCTGCACAGCTCATCAACGTTGCCAGCCATGTCGTAGAGACCAAGTTCATTTGGCGCCTTAGTGGCAACGGGCTGAGTGCCAAAGCCTGGCTCGCCAAGCACATGCGACGGGATAATCTGCCAATTCCAAGCCACTTCGTTAACATTATTGCTACCTGGATAGAGATATCCTTGACTCAAGTTGCCACCACGAGCAGCAAACTCCCATTCAGCCTCGGTGGGCAAGCGGAATTCGCGGCCAGTCATCGCATTGAGCTTAGTTATGAACTCTTGGCACTCTTCCCAGCTAACGTTCTCCACAGGATGGTTATATCGATCGGCACGCGTATAGGCGCTTCGATTGTATCCCATCACAAGCTCCCACAGCTCTTGAGTCACCTCGGTCTGTGCTATCGAGAATGTAGAAACGGTGACCTGATGACGCGGGAACTCATCTTCAATTGCCGAATTGTCGCCTTCGTTGGCACCCATCATGAATGTGCCGCCTTCAACCTCTATCATATTGATGCTGTTAAGTATTCGCTCTGCATCGAGTGGCTCGGGTTTAGGAGCGAGGACGAGGCGCAGACCCATATAGTCGATAACTGTTGCTTCGTTATACATGCTTCGGTAAGTCACTCGGCATGCTCTGGGGACGTAAGACCACCAACCGCCACGCTGTGGATGATCGAATCCATCCCAACAATTACCTTCATAATTGTACAGATAATTGCCGCACCACTCCATAACATTGCCGCTCATATCGTAGATGCCAAGCTCGTTGGGAGCCTTAGTCGCTACGTCTTGGGTCGAGGAGCAGTTCTCGTCATACCATGCCACATCGTCGATGTTGTTACTGCCGGCATATTTGTAGCCCTGGCTCTTGTTGCCACCGCGAGCAGCATATTCCCACTCTTCCTCGGTGGGCAGACGGAACTCATAGCCCTCGGGTGCTATGGCAGCGTTGAGCTTGCTGATGAATTCCTGTCCTTCATCCCAAGAAACACTATTTACTGGCTTGTTGTCACCACTAAACTGACTCGGATTAGTTGACATTAGAGCGTTCCACAGTGCCTGTGTCACCTCGGTCTCGCCGATGGCAAACGACGCTACGTCAACGCGGTGGCGAGGTTTCTCGTAGTAGAAAGCCTCGGTGTCGTCGTCAGGGGCTCCCATCATATAGGTGCCGCCAGCTACATTAATCATATTGAACGACACGCCATTGACGGTAAATGTCTGTTTTGCTGCGGGCACGAGCACAAGGCGTAAGCCGATATTTGCGCCATAGCCGTTGGGGCGATAGCCAACGCGGTCGGTGATGCGACAGTAATTTGCGGTTTGGCTGTAATAGCCACCACGACCCACACGGTAAGTGCCGTCATCGGGACCTACAGGATCAACCTGTGCCTCGCTGGTGTAGTTGGCTTTCCAGTCCTGGCACCACTCCGTGACGTTTCCGCTCATGTCGTAGATGCCTAACTCGTTAGCAGCCTTTTTTCCCACTTCGTGAAGTTGGTCATTGCTGTTGGATTGGTACCATGCCACATCGTCGATATTGTTGCTGCCTACATAGTAGTAGCCCCTGCTCTGGTTGCCGCCACGTGCAGCGAACTCCCACTGTGCCTCGGTGGGCATGGCGAACTCGTAGCCGTTGATGTGTAGCTGGCTGTTAAGAGCCGCTATAAAATTCTGGCAGTCATTCCAGGTAATGGAATGAACAGGAAACTTGTTGTTCTCATCATAGAGGCTCGGATTGCTGCCCATGACAGCTGTCCACAACTCCTGAGTAACTTCGGTCTGCCCGATGGCAAACGATGACACAGTGACCTGATGCTGCGGCTTCTCGTCGGCCTCAGCATTGGAGTCGCCGCTGGGAGCGCCCATAGTGAAGGTGCCGCCATCCACGTCAACCATAGTGAATGTCACACCATTGACGGTGTAATTGGTGGTCTCTGACTCTGGTCCGTTAAGCAGGATGTTGTAGATAACCATAACATCGGCAGCGGTAACGGTACCATCACCGTCGACGTCGCTTGTCGCGTAGAATTGCATGTCGCCGTTGAGCAGATAGTTGTAGACAGCTGTGACATCGCTGGCGGTAACAACTCCGTCGCCGTCAACATCGCCCTTGAGGGCAAAACTTGGCAGCGTCAAGGCGACAAATAATAGGGATAATAATACTTTCTTCATAATATCGGGTCTTTTAAGTGATTGATTTCCAAAAAATGCAACTGCTTTTTATAATAGCAATTTTTGCAAAGATATATGCTTTTTGCTAATAATTAAAATCATTCCTTTATTTTTTTAAATTTCAGGCATCAATTTCCTTCGAAAATATATTGGAATGCCCGCTCCAGTCAACACTTCTCAAGTGCTGTTTTGAAAAAAACAAGCGATTTTTGTTAAAATTTCAAATATTAAAACAATAATATTTTAACACTTTGTTTGCGACTTAATAAGGATTTTCCAGAAGCATTTGCACATTGTGCTCACATCACTTTTATTTAATGTCCTGATTCATTAATCAACTGCTTAACAAGCACTTAATTTGGCATTTTGTCATTTTTTTAATCCACAAAACATACGTGTGAAATATAAAAAACACATCATTTGTTAAGAAGATTAAAAATATGCATAAAAAACCAAAACACAAAAATCAAAGAACAAACAAAGTCGCAAAAGTTAAAGTTTAAATTAATTTTGCCACATAAATTTATAATATGTAATTTTGCAATCGTTGTTCCCGTATGTTCACGGCATTTTTTTGAAAATAAAACGACACTGAAACAAGCCTCTCCCCACAGCCGGCACCTAAAGAGAACAGCAAAGATAAAACGTTATATGACAACCTTTTAACAAAAAGAATTGAATTTATATTTTCGAGTATAAAAATTGAAGTTTAATCATTAATTGTTTACTGTATGAAGAGACTTTTATCAACTCTGATGGTCGTGTGCCTTATTGCATTGGGCGCATCGGCCAAGACCGTTAAAGGTAAGGTCGTAAGTGCTTCAGACAATGAACCACTGATTGGCGCGACTGTGCAGGCAGTGGGCTCTAACCAAGGCACTTCAACCGACATTGACGGTGAATTCACAGTAACTGTAAACGACAATGTTACCCAGCTCAAAATCAGCTATGTGGGCTATAGAGAACAAATCGTTGCAGTTGCTAGTAATCTAACAGTAGCCCTTGAGGAAGAAGACAACACCCTCGAGGAAGTGATTGTGACCGCTATGGGTATTACCCGTAAGGAGAAATCACTCGGTTTTGCCGCTACAGCAGTTAAGGGCGACGAGCTCGTTAAAGCACGTACCAACGACGTGATGACAAGCTTGCAAGGTAAGGTTGCCGGTGTGCAGATTAACTCTACCTCTTCCGACCCTGGTGCTTCTAATGCAGTTATTATCCGTGGTTTCAGCTCACTCAGCGGAAGCAACCAACCTTTGTATGTTGTTGACGGTGTGCCCCTGAACAACTCAGCAGTTTTCAGCAGCAACGGTCTGAACAATGGCTTCGACTTCGGTAACGGCGCCAACATGATCAACCCCGATGATGTTGACAACATGACCGTGCTGAAGGGAGCTGCCGCTACAGCACTTTATGGTAGCCGCGCCGCCAACGGTGTTATCCTTATCACCACCAAGAGCGGTAAGAAGCAAAAAGGCATCGGTATCGAGTACAACGGCGGTCTCCAATGGGAGAGCGTGCTCCGTCTGCCACAGCAGCAGAACGAGTTCGGTCAGGGCTGGTATGGTGCTAAGACCATGGACGAGAACGGTTCGTGGGGTCCAAAGTTTGACGGCGCTTATCTGCGTTATGGTAAGGTTTACAACCACTCACAGCAGCGCAAGAGCTATGTGGCTATTCCAACCAACATGCAGGACTTCTTCGACACTGGTTTCCGCTACAACAACAGCATCTCGTTTAATGGTGCTACCAACCAGAGTACTTACTTCCTGTCGTTGTCGCAACTTACCGACGATGGTATCATCCCAACCAGCAGCGACAAATATACTAAGTACACATTCTCGGCTCGTGCAAGCCATCGCATCAACAAGGTGATGCTGAGCACTTCGCTCAACTATGCCTACAACCGCAACAGCTTCGTAACCACTGGCCAGAAGACAGCTTCTATGTACAACGCTATCATGCAGACACCTCGTGATATCTCTATCGTAGAGCTCAAGGATCTCAACTATCCATTTGCTAGCCCTGGTTACTACTACACACCTTATGGTGTAACCAACCCATATTACATCCTCGAGAACTACGAGAACAAGTATGAGCAAGAGCGCTTCTATGGCAAGATGCAGGCCGACTACGACTTCGCCAAGAACTTCAAGTTGATCTACCGCTTCGGTTTGGACACTTCTACTGGTCACCGCAACGCTGGTCAGCCTAACCTTGAGACTCTCTTTGCTGGCACAGCCAATGGCGAGGACCTCGTGGGTGAGACTGGTTACGCATTGCAGCAGACCACTCGTCGCCGTGAGATCAACCACGATTTGATGGTAACCTACGACAACAGCGAGCTCACCGAATGGATGGGCATTAACGCTTTGGTAGGTTTCAACGGCAACGAGCGCAAGAATTCTTATCTCTACGCCGACGTTGAGAAATTGACTATCCCAACATGGTATGACTTGGGCAACTCGGCCGAGAAGCCAACTGTTGACCAATATCGTTCACATCGTCGCTTGCTGGGCGTTTATGCACAAGCTGAGTTCGCCTTCAAGAACCAATTGTTCCTCACGCTCGCAGCACGTAACGACTGGTCTTCTACTCTACCTAAGGGAAACCGCTCATTCTTCTATCCTGGCGTAACTTTGAGCTGGGTATTCACTGAATTGCTCTCAAGTGAGGTTCGCGAATGGATCTCTTACGGTAAAGCTCGCTTGGCTTGGGGTAAGACAGGTAATGATGCCGACGTTTATATGACTCAATCGGTTTACGGACAAGCATCTGCAAGTTCTAGTGGTTGGGGTACTAGTGCATTCCCATTCGCAAGAACTGGCACAAACGCCTACACAGCAGGTAATGTTCTTGGTAGCGCTACCTTGAGTCCTGAGATGTCAACCGAAACTGAGGTTGGTCTTAACATGGCATTCTTCCACAACCGTCTGTCGTTCGACTTCTCGTGGTACAACCGCGAGAGCGACAAACAGATCTTCTCACTGAACATGGATCCCGCCTCGGGTTACACCGCACAGAACACCAACCTTGGTAAGATCCGCAACCGCGGTATCGAGTTGTTGATCAATGCCACTCCACTCCAGATTGGCGACTTCCAATGGGATTTGACTTGGAACTTCACTAAGAACAAGAACAAAGTGATTGACCTTCCCGACGAGATGGGCTCTGAGGCTATGATCTATGGCTTCTCTGGTGGCACTGGCCTCTACGCTATCGAGGGCGATGAGATGGGTGTATTCAAGGCCTACACTTCGCAGCGTGACCCCAACGGCAATGTGATTGTTGACGGCAGTGGTCTTCCTGTTACTACCTCCGACGTAGTAAGAATTGGCACTATGAACAACAAGTACCAAATGGGCTTCGGCACCACATTAAAATATAAGGGCGTAGCTCTGAGCGTGAACTTCGACTACCGCAAGGGTGGCTTGATGTACTCGCGCACCAAGGACATCCAGTACTTCACTGGTAACGCTATGCAAACCGCTTACAACGACCGTAACCCATGGGTAATTCCCAACTCTGTAGTTGCTGTTACTGATGGTGATGGTAATGTTTCTTATGAACCCAATACCACACCTCTTAACCCAACTAACATCTATAACTACTGGAACAACGGTGCCGACGAGATGGATGCTGCATTCCTCGTTGACAAGACCTACTTAAAGCTGCGTTCGGTAGCCCTCACTTGGGATATGCCAAGCCAGTGGTTCAAGAACATCTTCCTTACCGGTGTTTCACTTTCGCTCTTCGGCAACAACCTCTTCTTGTGGACTCCTAAGAGCAACACATTCATTGATCCCGAGACCACCTCATTTGGTAACGACCTCGAAGGTCAATTCGGTGAATATTCGACCAACCCAACTTCTCGCAAGTTAGGTTTCAACGTTAATATTAAATTCTAAACAGGACACAGAATTATGAAAAAGATATTTTTATTAATGTTTGCTGCTGGAATGATGGCACTCACCAGCTGTGACCTGGATATAAATGAGAATCCAAACTATCCATTGGAATCCACAATAACAACCGACCTGATGTTCCCCGCTGTGGAGAATGCCGTGGCCGATGTTGTGGGTGACCAAATGTTCAACTATGCAGGCTTCTTCGCACAGTACTTTGAACAAGGACCTACTGCCAACCAGTACAACGACCTCGCCGAGCTTAACATTGATGAGGGTTCCGACCTGTTCAACCGTTGCTACAGCCTCCTATATGCTGGCGCACTCACTGACATACAAGATATTATGGGCAAGACCGACAACAAGTCCGACATTTTCGCTTGCACAGTGATGCGCGCACAGGCTTTCCAACTCGTTGTTGATAACCTCAGCGACGCTCCTTACACTGAGGCCCTGCAAGGCGCCAGCGGAAACGCTATGCCAATTTGGGATGATGGTAAGACTGTCTATGAAGGTGTGCTCAAAGAGCTTGACGACGCCGAGGACGAACTTGAAGGTGACCCTATCACCATGACCGACCCCTTGCTCAACAAGAACCTGAACCAGTGGAAAGGTTATGCCAATGCACTGCGTTTGCGCATGTACATGCGTCTTATTGATGGTGGCATCAATGCTGCCGACTACACAGCAAAGGCCAAGAATCTTGTTGCCGACAATGAGTTCTTCAGTGGCGATGTTTGCTGGAACGTGTATAGCAACGCCGTAGGGCAATACAACCCTTGGTATGATGGCTTCATTAGTCTTAGTGGTACCAAAAACCACTGCGCTGCTTATCCTATCACTAGCTACATGAACCTTACCAATGACCCACGTCTGGCTTACGCCTTCAACAAGAGTGTCAAGAACGACGAATACGATGGCCAGATTCCTGGTGCCAAGACCACGACCGGTGACTGGATGGGCATTTCTTCTAGCTACAACACCGACTATGTCAGCGTTGTCAACTATCCTATAACCACTGCAATGCCAATCTATCTGTTCACTCAAAGTGAACTGCAGTTCTTGATTGCCGAAGTAGAGCTCCGCTTCAACAACAACGATGGTGCCGCCATGGCTGCCTATGAGGCTGCCATCAAGGCCGACTTCGAATCGAAGCTTGCCGATCTTGACCCAACCGATTTCCTTTCGGGTCCTCGTATCGCATGGACTGGCTCAAAGGACGAGAAGCTCAAAAAGATCTATATGCAGAAGTGGGTTGCCTTCCTTATGAGAAACCACATGGAAGCTTGGTCGGAGATTCGTCGTACCGACGTTCCTGCTCTATCTCCCAGCACTGCAAAACAGATCTTTGATGACCCCACCGAGACCTATAATGCCGGTGACATGATTAACCCCGCTGTTAACCACATCAACGGAGGCGGTCTTGCCAAGCGTGTTCCTTATCCAAGCAGCGCCCGCACCCTTAACAACAACACACCTCCTGCTAAGCTGTTAAGCGACCGCGTGTTCTGGGATGCAAAATAATGTCTAACACTGCTATAAATTATTTATTATGGAGATTAACATGAAAAAAATATTTTTTGCACTGGCAGCTTTTGTGCTCGCATTGGGATTCTCTGCTTGCAGTGATGACAATGACGCACTGACCGACACCACGCTCACGCACTATGTGTCGTTCGAGTTGAACGGTGATGATTTTGTGATTGTTCCTGTAGGAACAGAATATGTCGATGAAGGCTGCAGGGCCGAAATGAATGGAGAGGACTACACATCTAAAGTTACCGTTGATGGACTTGACGATATTGATGTGAACTCTATCGGTCTCTACGAAGTGACTTACTCGGCAGTGAGCCCCGATGGTTATCCATCGTCTATCAGCCGCACCGTGGCTGTGTGTGACCCCAATGTCAAGACTGACATCTCGGGCATTTACACCTCACAACCTGGCTCTGGCTTCGGATCAGTTTCTTTGGCAGGCTTTGATTTCACTATCAAAAAAGCCGCTCCTGGCATCTTCTATATTAGCGACATGATGTGTGGATTATATGCTCAATATGTTGGTTATGGAGCAAAATATGCTTTGGTAGGATACATCTCGCTTGACATTGACAACAACATTGAGGCCATTTCGGCTGAAGTTCCAGGCTGGCATGACTCTTATGAGTATTTTGAGACTGGCACTTACGATCCTGAGGCTAAGACAATAACCTACGATGTGTATTACTATAAATACCTCATCCACACTATTCTTAAGTTTAAAAAATCATTAGAAAGTTAACATTATGAGAAAGTATATTTTTATTATAGCTTTATCATTGCTTGCCATTCCTGTTTTTACCTCTTGCGACACTGAGACTAATGAGGAGCCTGGAGGAACAGCAATAGAGAAAATGTGCGGATACTGGGACGTGGTTTATGATTATGTCGATGAGGCTGGAAATGTCATCTATACAGATGAAGATGTTTATGGTGCTGGTACTGTTACCGTTTTCACCTACAACCTTGCCGACAATGGCACCAACTATATGTGGATTGATGACCAGGGCACTTTCTGGGCCTACAAGATGATTGTAAACATCGACTACGACAAGCGCACTTTCTGGTGCGAAGAGAAGGACTATGATGCAGCTGGTTCTGGTACAGCCATCATCACCGACGGTAAGATTATTGAGAATGGCGGCTTTAACGAGCACGGCAAACCCACCGACAGCATTTCGTTCTACATTAGCTTCAGCGATGATGATTATGCTGCTTTCTACGACAGAATGTGGGTTCATGGCGTTCGCCACTCTGGTTTCTCAGCCGACACCGAGTAATAATGTATAACACATTATCTTTGTCGACAAGAAACACAACTTTCGAGCTTTAAAGGTTTCTAAAAACCTTTCCCAATAACACTTTCAAGGGCCGCACAAATTTGTGTGACCCTTGATTTTTTGTCATCTTATCGTTGAATACTCTTTTGGGTGTTTTCATAAAAAATCCACAAATTATCATGCATAATTATTGAAACTCAATCTTTTTGTGTATATTTGCAAAGAAAACTATTCAACTAATCAACTATTCCACTAATATATGCTGAAGACAATAAGACGAATCCTCGCTGTGCTCTGCTTTGTGGCGGTGACACTGCTTTTCCTTGACTTCACCGGCACACTGCACCACTGGCTGGGGTGGACTGCCAAAGTACAGTTCTTCCCTGCTGTGCTGGCACTAAACGTAGCGGTGATAGCAGTGCTTGTGCTGATCACGCTGGTGTTTGGGCGCATCTACTGCTCCGTGATATGTCCACTTGGCGTGATGCAGGATCTCATCTCGTGGCTGCACGGCAAGTTCAAGAAAAACCGATTCTCCTATTCTAAGGAGATGAAATGGCTGCGCTACCCGGTGCTGGTAGTATTCATCGCGTTGCTCGTGGTTGGAGTTGGGTCAATACTCACTCTGCTTGAGCCTTACGGCACCTACGGCATGATAGCAACCAACCTGTTCCAGCCAATCTACCAATGGTGTAACAACGGTCTGGCAGCCATCGCCGAGCATTACGAGAGCTATGCGTTCTATAGCACCGACGTGTGGGTTAAGAGCGGCATTGCTTTGGCTTTATCGGCTGGATTGTTTCTCATCATCGGTTTTCTCGCTTGGCGCGGTGGTCGCACCTATTGCAACACCATCTGCCCCGTGGGCACGCTGCTAAGCTTCGTGTCTAGGTTCTCACTCTTAAAGGTGCGCATCGACGATGACAAGTGCATCAAGTGCGGACTTTGCACTCGCAACTGCAAGGCGTCGTGTATCAACCACGAAGACGGCACAGTTGACCATAGCCGCTGCGTGACCTGCGGTAACTGCATTAGCAAATGCAAGAAAGACGCCATCTACTACGGCCGCCCACGTAAAAACTCTGAGAATGTAGGGACGAAGCCTGCCTCGTCAGCCGAAACCGAGGGCAACAATGTAGGGACGAGACCTGTCTCGTCCGATGAAAACCAAAAAGAACCCATCGACAATGGCAAGCGTGCCTTCCTTATCGGTGCAGGTACAGCAGTAGCGGTAGCGGCCTTCGCTCAAGCCAAGAAAAAGGTTGACGGCGGTCTTGCAGCCATTGAGGACAAAGAGATGCCCAAGCGCAAGAACCCTATCACACCTCCAGGATCGTGGAATGCACGACACATGCAGCAACACTGCACAGCATGCCAACTGTGCGTTGCCGAGTGCCCAAACCAAGTGCTAGTGCCATCTCACGGCTTGCTTACCTTGATGCAGCCTATGATGACTTATGAGCGCGGTTACTGTCGCCCCGAGTGCATTCGCTGCTCGCAGGTGTGCCCAACTGGCGCCATCAAGCCAATTACCTTCGAAGATAAGTCTTCAATCAAGATTGGCACTGCAGTGTGGAGTCATTTCCTGTGCATCCCCATTCGTGACAAGGACAAAGACGGCAACCCCATCTCCTGCGGCAGCTGCGCCAACCACTGCCCTACTGGAGCCATCACCATGATTCAGCTTGAGGAGAACAACGAGAACTCACCCATGGTGCCAAGCATCAACGCTGCCAAGTGCATTGGTTGCGGCGCCTGCGAGTATGTGTGTCCATCCCGTCCAGTATCAGCAATCCACGTGGAAGGTTTAGAGGACCACAGAACTATATAAGTCTTAAGTGTTAAGTTTTAAGTGTTAAGTATAAAGGGTTTCTCCCCTCTCCCTTATAAAATATATAATGTAAACTATGAACTCTAAACATAACATGAGTCGGCGCCACTTTTTTAAGGTGGCAGGTGGAGCAGCAGTGGCATCGGGCGTAGTTCTAGCCGCTTGCAACAACAAAGACGAAGCCAATACCTCGGGGGCAATCTCGGAGGCCGATGTGCCCAAAGACAGAATGACCTACCGCATTAACCCCAACACGGGCGACCGTGTGTCGCTGCTGGGCTATGGCATGATGCGTCTGCCAGTGGTAGGCGGCAAGACGGCACCTCCCGATGCTCCTATCGACCAAGAGCTAGTGAACAAGGAGATAGACTTCGCCCTTGAGCATGGCGTGAACTATATCGACACATCGCCTGCCTACTGCCAGGGACGCAGCGAGAAGGCCACAGGAATTGCCCTGAGCCGTCATCCTCGCGACAAATATTTCATCGCCACTAAGCTCTCAAACTTCTCCCCCGACACTTGGCCGCTTGAGGAAGGACAGAAGATGTTCTACAACTCACTCAAGGAGCTGCAGGTCGATTATGTCGATTACATGCTCCTGCACGCCGTGGGCATGGGAGAGAATGGACCCGAGGAGTTTGACCACCGATATGCCGAAAACGGGCTCCTTGACTGGCTCGTGGAGCAGAAAGAGGCGGGCAAGATACGCAACCTGGGGTTCAGCTACCACGGCGACATCTCGGTGTTTGACACCCTGCTGCAGTGGCATGACGAGGGCGACTACCATTGGGACTTCGTCCAGATTGAGCTCAACTACCTCGACTGGAAACACGCCAACGAAATCAACAAAGACAATACCAACGCCGAGTATCTATATAATGAACTGAAAAAACGCGGCATCCCTGCCATCATCATGGAGCCTCTGCTTGGAGGACGTCTTGCCAATCTGCCCGACGCCATCGTTACCGACATGAAACGGCGTGACCCTAACAGCAGCGTGGCATCGTGGGCGTTCCGCTACGCAGGCACCCCCGATGGCGTGCTCACCGTGCTGAGCGGTATGACCTACATGGACCATCTCATGGAAAACATCATCACCTACGCGCCACTTAAGCCCATCAGCGAAGAGGAGGATAAATTCCTCGAGCAGGTAGCCAACACGCTCGCGGCGCTGCCATTAGTGCCTTGCAACAGCTGCCAGTACTGCATGCCATGCCCCTATGGCATCGACATCCCTGCCATCTTCACGCACTACAACAAGTGCATCAAGGAAGGCAACCTCATCGAGAGTGAGAGCGATGATTCTTACAAGCGAGCACGCAAGATTTTCCTTGTGGGTTACGACCGCAGCGTGCCCAAACTGCGTCAGGCCAATCACTGCATCGCCTGCCGACAGTGCGTAAGCCACTGCCCTCAAGAAATCGACATCCCCAAGGAACTAAAACACATCGATGACTTCGCAGAACAACTAAAACAAAGCGACAGGAAAGACTGATAAGAGTTCTGCCGCTCGCCATTTGATATCACCATCATCTCAGAACCTTACTCCTGCGGTGATGGTTATGTCTTCTTGGGAGTTGATGAAATTGTGGTCTTTGCTGTGGTAGAGGTGCGCGTCAAGGAGCAGCTGCAGGCTCCAGAAGAAATATTTGCCCGCATTATGCACAAGGCTCATACGGCCCCTCAGGTCTAGTGCGAAAAAGTCGCGCTTGCCATCGACAGAGTCATCAAACGAGTGATTCCACCCCACTGATGGCGCGATGGTAATATTATAGAGCCAGTTGCGGTGAAAAACCCAGTTATAGGCATATCCCACCAAAAAGCAGTAAGACCGGTGATGGAACTTGTACTGCAACTTCTCGCCACCGCCGGGCATGAAGTCAATCATCTCTTGGGGCAGCTCCGAAAAATCAACATCAACATTCTGCGAAGAGATGAGAAAACCACCTATTATGGTTCCCGCACTGCGCTTCTGAATTTTTGAGAAGCTATAGGCAGCCGCTTGCGAATACTTGCGGTGATTGAAGAAATAATACATGTCAAATCCCCAGGTCTGTTGCTTGATTCCGCTGAATTTCTGCCTTATCAAGCGCTTGTTGTTGTAGTCGCCAAATCGACTGATAGTGACAGTTCCTGAATTGCGGGACTTATAGGCCTCAAATGAGAATCGTGAAGTGGCAAACGACAAATCCCACTTGGAGTGCCTGGTTGGGTCGCCTCCAAACACATTGTCAAGGTCAAACATATAAGTGTAACCAATTCCCAGATATGATAGATGCGCACCCACACTTGAATTGATAGCAGAGCTCATGAAAACCTTCATGTTGTTGTTGGCAATCATGCCTCCATAGCTATTGAGCCAGTTTTCGCTGATAATCATCGCCTTCCAGTTCTGGTCAATACCCACAACATAGGTGGTGTCGTAGTTATTGAAGGCCTTAGTATAGAAATTATAGACTTTCGACACCAAATCGAGAAAGAGAGGCTTATCAATCGTCGGGTCTATGAAGTAGTTCCAATCGCGATTGCGGATAGCGTGTTTCCAATTACGCACTACGACCATGGTATCACGGGATGTGTTATAGATGCTGTCGGCAGCAGGAGACATCTTGCTATTGTCGATAGGAACAAGTAAGGTGCTGTCGTTCACGTAGCGACTGACAACATTGGCGACACCATTTATGCCCCCATGATCATCCGTTACTGCCCATATCGAGAGAGCAGTCAGCGCCATTATTATTGCTACCAATCGCTTCATCTTGATGAGGGTTATTCGCTGTTTTCTTCAGGTTTGCGGGGCGCAATTATCAGCAGGTTATCTTCAGGAGGAGTAGCTACTTTAGGCGATACTGTATCGGCAGGCACTGGCTGAGGTTGCTGTTTCTTGCCAAAGAGTCGGTCGAAATCGTGCTTGAACACCACTCCCACACCCTGCGTGGTCATCGCGTCGCGCACATAGTAGTTCTGGTCGTTGAAGTGGTTGTATGCTTTGAGGCGAATGGTGCCCTTGCGGTTGAGCAGGTACTCGAGGTCGAAGTCGCCAATGAAATTGGAGTTGCGCGTGTTGTAAGTATTGTCACGATAGCCAAAATTGCCGTTGAAGATCAAGCGGTTGTTGAGTAGCTGGCTCGAGAGGGCTAGGTTCACTTCCACGTCACTGAAATCGCCCTTGTCGCTACGGAAGTTTGGCGAAATTTGCCAGTTCTCGCTGATTTGCCCCAAGATGCTCGAGAGCTGCGATGAGATTGTTGACGACGCCACCGAGGTAAACTCGTTGTTGGTCTTTTGCGACTGCATATAGTCGGGGGTGTAGAAGCGGTTAAGGGCGAGCAGATAGATTATCTGTCGGCTCATCATCTCGTCGGTGCTGATAATACTCTTCACCTTGCTATAAGCATCGCTGGTGAGAGTTGGGAACTCTAAGTCAAACGCCAACTCAGGTTCGGTGATGTCACCCTTCACTTTAAGCAAAGCATTAACGGGTACATTGGTTCGGTTGATGTCGCGGTCGGTGGAGAACGACGCGTCGAGGTCGCTCAAGTTGGCGTTGAGCGAATAAACGGCATTGATATCAAGATTAGCATTGTAGGGATTGCCGTTAAAACTGATGGTACTGCCGTTGCGTATGGTGAAGTCCTTGATGATGATATCCTGCAATGTGAAGTTGTAGGAGCCTTTCTCAAGCACATACTTGCCAAACATATCGAAGCTATCATCAATGCTGTTATAGTTAAGGTGCAAGTTGCCCGAACCAAACGCCCTGATGCGGTCGCCACCAACGGGGTCCATTACAAGCACAATCTCTGCCACAGGAGTGATATCGGTCTGCAAGTCGATGGTGAAACGTGTGGGTGCAGATTGTTGTTGCGCTTTATTAGACCTTTTTAGCGTAAGCAAGCTTTTCACCTCCTCGGGTAGCTCGTCGACATAGCTCTTCACGGTGTCAACCACCGCTACTTGTGGCAGGTCTTTCTTGTCGCGGTCGCGGAAGGTAATAAAGTTATACTCACTGGCCTCCTCGGCATCGCTAAGCACAAAGGTGAACTTGCTCCGCTCATCGGTCTCCATGTTCACGCCTATCCTTACCTCTCCTGGCTCGCCCGCAATTATCGCTGAACCGCTGCCATAGATGGTGCCATACCAGTCGGGGTTCATAGCCGGAGTGATGTCATAAACCAGCAGATTATCGGCATCGTGCACTGTGAAGTTAAACACTGGGTCGTGGAATGCGTTGTGCCGCAAATATCCGCTTAGCTTTGCCGTGTGGTTGTCGCGGTCGCGGATAGTAATGTTATCTAAGGCTATCAGGCCAGGCACGATGTGCACCGAGTCGTTGCAATGATAGGTAACATTGGTATAACCAATCTTAAGGCTGAGGTCATCGGCATATACATCGCCATAGAGGTCGATGGTCTTGAAATTGCCAAAGAGCACTGCCCTACCCGACACCTCGCCATGCACCTCTTCGGTAAACGCCTCCATAAAGGGTTTCATAAACTCCACATTGGCCTTGTTAGCGATAAACTCCATATATAGCGAGTCATCGGCAGCGAAGATCTCACCATTGATATAGGTGTGAAGGCCATTTTTTTGTGTCAAGTCGCAGTTGAGCTTCACGGCGGTATTCTCCACGTCAAAGCTGCTCTTGATGTCACCATTGCCCATGTGAGCCCCGTTGTAGGTCATATCCTCAACATGAAGGCAATCGGTACTCAGTCGAGGCGACTTTGAGAACAAGTCAGCAAGCTGGAATTCGCCAGTAGCGCTACCTCCAAAGGTGACATGGTTGATTTTCAGCGTCTCGAAGATATAGTCAAGGCGAATGTCATTGAGCGACACAGTGAGCATGTCGTTGGGGTCATGCGACACCCTACCGGCAATATTCACAAACTGGTCGGCGCGCGAGCCCCTTATCTGCTCAACGTCGATTACGCCATTGCGATATTCCAAGTGCCCCTCGTTAATGTTCCACACGCCATCATTAATAACCACTTCGGTGGGATTGATATCAACTGCCGTCTTGAACTTGCCATTGAGGTCACGCCCAAGCTGTGCCGACAGGCTCACATTGCCGTGGTAGTCGGTTGGACGATTCAACACCCAGTTGAGATTGGCATCCACGCCGTCGTTGATGGCATTGGCATCAATGTTGACGGCCAGGTTACCCTTGTCGCTGGGGAAGATGGTCTGGGCGGTCATTGTCACATTGTCGGCATTAGAATCTTTGCCCAAATGAATCTTGGTGCCCTGGATGAGGCGATTGCCCTGGATAAGGTATGGCAAATCCACATCCATCGCCAATTCCTTGTTTGCCTCATTGAAATATCCGTCAATAGTGGATTTGTAGGCAAGCTTCACTGGCAATTTGACATAAGAAGATATGTAGTTCTCAAACTCATCGTTGGGATCAACCTCAATGTTGAAAGTGAAATTATTGTTGCCAGTGGTGGGCGGCGTGTGGCCGCTCATAAACTGAGGGAAGCATTTCGACGCCATGCTCTTTATTGCGGGAACTAGGCTAGCGAAGTCGTATTGTCCCTCCAGGTTGCCGTGCAGGAAGTCGGTGTCGATTGTCAAGCGCTTCTCGCCTCCACTCTCGCCAGCATTCACCTCGAGGTTGCTCACATGGAATCCTTTACCGGTCTCGCTGTTGGTGAACGACATATCATCAATCTTCACATTGCCTGCGATATTTGAGATATTGTTACCCGTAACCGACGCTGTCATGTTCAGGTTCAGCGCATTGGCGGGATATTTATTGGTAAGGTTAAGCTTGGCGAAGTTCACATTCTTGGCAATAACGTCGAGGGCGTAGGAGGAGTTAGCGCCATCGAGGGTGAGGTCGCCCTTGAGATCAACTATGCCGTTGGGGTCGTTGATGGCGACCGTGCCGCTGTAGTTGTTGTGGTCAACATCCACATCAGCGATGATATTATGATAGCGGTAACCCTTCAGGTCGATGTGGTCAACCTTTCCGTTAACGTGGCCCACAAGGTTGTTGTCGGCAAGCAGCGATGCATCCACATTGACATCCATCGCCACCATGCCCAGCAGGTCTTCCTTGCTCAGCGCGCGCCCCAGATTGAAACCGCCAGAGTTCACATTGGCATCGATGCGCTTAGCGTGACCGTCGTTGACGTAGGAGCCTTTAACCGCCAAGTTACCTAGGTCGGTGTCAAGCTTGGCGTCGGCTGTAAGGTCTGACGGGCTACCTTTGGCATTGCCCACAAGGTGCACCGAGCCGCATTTATCGACCACCTCCTGCGCTTTCGGCGGCAGCTTGGCAAAGTCGTGAGTGATGCGCGCTATCTCGCTGCGCGACGCTTTCAGGTCGATGTGAGGAATGTCGAAATCCATCACTTTGGGGGTGCGGAAGTTGGCAAACTTGCCCTTCAGGTCAAGGGCGATGTTGCCGTTCTGAGCGTTAAGCTTGAGATTATTCACGTCGATCGCGTCACGCGTCGCCACTGCATCAACAGTGAAATGCACAGGATCAACATACTGTGCCAACTTTGGGGCAAAGGTCTTCAAGTCGGCAAGAGTGACGTAGTTGTCGGTCATGTCGAGAGTGATGGGCTGCTGCTTAATCTCGTTGATGGCATTGCCAAGCGAGGTGTAGTGAAAAGTGGCATCGGCTGGAGCAAGATGCGTGCCCGGCAAGTCAACCACAAGGTTGCTGAATGATGCGCTCTTGTCGGTAATCTTGAACAAACCGCTCACATTCTTCACTTCTAGACCGTTTTTCTCGTTCACAGCCAAACGTTTGACATCAATCTCAAAATCGTTGTTCTTGATACGCGGCAACGACAAGTCCACAGTCAAGTCGGTGGCATGCAGATGATTGGGATCGAAGACACCAGGTGCCTTGTGGGGCTCGTTGAGCACATCATAACTGATGTCGCTGTTGCGCACTATGGCGTTTTGGATTTTGATGTCGTAGGGCTTTGGCGGCTTGCCAGGCTTGGACTTGAGTTTGTCGATTATGAACTGCAGGTTAGTGGGGCTATCCTTGTCGGGACGCGTCACATGGCCGTGCAAACCATTAATTTCGGCAAAGGTAAAGACCAGTTTGCGGTTTATTACCAAGTCATATAGACTGATGCCCGCCCCAAGCTTATCGACGTTTATGAGTTTGCCGTCGTTCTGGTCGGGAATATTTACCCCTGTCAGCACCACTTGGTTGAAAGGTGAGATGTTGATGCCGTCGATGGTGACATTAGTGCCCAGGAACTCGCTCAACTCACGCTCCCCAACGGCTTTTATCTTGTTCTGGAAATAAGGCATGCTCACACCGAGATAGAGGAGGCCATACCCAACAACAAGCAACACGACAATCGTCACGAATGTCGCCCGCAGGGTCTTATAGGTCCATCCCAAAAATTTCTTCATGCCTCAAGAATATGTTTCGTTTTACTATTGTTTCGCCATTAAGTTCCCTCTCTAAGATAAGATAAAGAAAAAATGGTTTAATCGACAAAGTTATACAGAATTTTCCAAAATACCGCCATCACAGCGATAAATTAGCAAAGTTTTTTACACCCAGCAACCACTAATCACTAATTAACAAGTAATTATGGAATGAGTGTTGTAAACCCCATTTAGTATAACATAAGCGTATATATCACTACTCCACGAATGGGGAATAAAGACAATTATTTGGGTTTTTCTCCTTGAATTCTTGTATAGGTCAAGATTTCTTGCGAAATTTGCATCATCAACATATAAAGAGGGCCAAAGAAACTTTTAAAACCATATTTATATCATCACAATGAAAGATTTTAATGCAAAACTAGTGAAGGACCAGGTGGTGGAGTGGATTCGCGACTGGTTTGATAAGAACGGCAAGGGCTGCAATGCTGTTATCGGCATCTCGGGCGGTAAGGACAGCAGTGTTGTTGCTGCGCTGTGTGCCGAGGCGCTGGGCAAAGACCGCGTCATAGGCGTGACAATGCCTAACGGAGTGCAGGCCGACATCGCCGACAGTATGCACCTAATCAACCACTTGGGCATTCAACATTGCAGCGTGAACATTGGCGACACTTACAAAACGCTGATGGCCGCCGTTGAAGAGCAACTTGGTACACTCGATAAGGAGGTTAGCAATCAGACCATCATCAATATGCCGCCACGATTGCGCATGACCACGCTTTATGCCATCTCGCAGTCGATGAACGGACGCGTGGCAAACACCTGCAACCTCTCGGAAGACTGGGTGGGCTACTCTACCCGCTATGGCGACGCCGCAGGCGACTTCTCGCCTCTGGGCGGACTCGTCGTTCGCGAGGTTATTGCCATTGGCAAGGAACTAGGGTTGCCAATCGAGTTGGTAGAGAAGACTCCTTCTGATGGCCTTTGCGGCAAAACTGATGAGGACAATCTGGGCTTTACCTACGCAGCCCTTGACCACTACATCCGCACCGGTGAGTGCGACGATCCCAAAACTAAAGCCCTCATCGACGACAAACACGCTAAGAACCTCTTCAAACTCAAACCGATACCACATTTTGAATACAATGCTTAGCACAGTTTAGTGTTAACTGTTGGCGCAGCCCACATGACACTTAAACGGACGAGACAGGTCTCGTCCCTACTTAACACTTGATACTTAACACTTAATCAAATATATTCACTTTAAAAATTTTAAAAACACATCATGAAAGAATTAAAAGGCACCAAGACTGAGAAAAACCTGCTCGAGGCATTTGCTGGAGAGTCGATGGCTCGAAACAAGTATGACTACTTCGCAAGCAAGGCTAAAAAAGACGGCTATGTGCAAATCGCAGCAATCTTTGAGGAGACTGCCAAGAACGAGAAAGAGCACGCCAAGCTGTGGTTCAAGTACTTAGAGGGCGGAGCCATCAAGGCTACAACCGACAACCTCGCCGCCGCTGCTGCTGGCGAGAACTTTGAGTGGACCGACATGTATGAGCGCATGGCACGCGAGGCCGACGAGGAAGGCTTCACCGAGATTGCCGAGCGCATGCGTGGCGTGGCAGCCATCGAGAAAGAGCACGAGGAGCGCTACCGCAAGCTCTTGAAGAACATCGAGGACGAAGTGGTGTTCTCTCGCGACGGCGACGTGATTTGGCACTGCAGCAACTGCGGACACATCGTGGTGGGAAAGAAAGCTCCCGAGATGTGCCCCGTGTGCAACCATCCACAAGCCTACTTCCAGATTAAAGCCGAGAATTACTAATCCTCAGTTTTGGCATTAAGAATTTCTCAACAGCCTCTCCCAACGAGGCTGTTGTTTTTTTGCTCCTAAAACTCCGTTATTTCATTATTCTGCGCAAAAAAACATCTTTAATATCTTATTCCTAAAAAATTTTTCCTATCTTTGCGCTCAATAATAACACTAAAAATTGAAAATCATGAAAAGAATATCATTACTTATTATGCTTGTCGCCATGCTCGCCACTGTTGCTGGCGCCGAGTCGGTGAAAAAGAAAACCATCAAGGCAGTGGTTCCTAAAGCTCAACAAACTCAAAATGTCATATTGTCGGACTTCGACAATGCAATCAACGCTTTTTTTAATGACGACTACAACACTGCGTTCACTGCCATCAATAACCACCTCAAGAAGAATTCTAATGATCCTTTTGGATGGACTTGCCTTGCAGCTATTCAAGGTGAGTGCGACAACGATACCGAAGCACTTAAGGCTATTAAAAAAGCCCGCGAATGCAAGATCACCCAGAACGACCCAAATATGCTAAACTGGATGTACTTCACTCAATCATCGGTATATCTGCAGCTTAAAGACACTACCAACGCCATCGAGGCGCTTAACAAAGCCATAAAAAGTGTGCCCGAGGACGTGGACTCATATATGCGACTGGGCAACATCTACAAAAGGATGAGAGAATATGACCTAGCAATGGTGAACTATGGCTTGGCTGTGCAACACAACCCCAAAGAAGTGGAAGGCTACCTAGGACTGGGCACCGTGGCAGGGTCACAGGGCAAGCGCAAAGATTCCATCAAGGCCTACACCATGGCAATAAAACTAGAGCCTGATGTTGCTGAATCTTACGCTCTCAGAGCAGTAGAGTACTATAACGACTGGGATTATGAAAAAGCCATGGCAGATGTTATCTCGGCTCTCGAGCTTGACAAAGAAAATGCGAGGGCTTTATGGATTCTGGAGTATTTAAAAGCCGACGCCAAAGATGACGTGGTGAAAGCTCTGAAAAAGAAAGCCAAGAAGAGCAAAGATGACTCGTGGCTGCTTTTCATACAATGACATAATTCCTGCATCGGCTAGTGCAACCACAAACACGACTTAACGAACTCGACAAAGCACCCATAGGCAAGCTGTTGTTAAAATACAGCTTGCCTTCGGTTGTTGGTATGGTGGTGATGTCGCTTTACAACATCATCGACCGTATGTTCATAGGTCAGGGAGTGGGTCCCGATGCCATCGCGGGACTTGCCATCACATTCCCGGTGATGAACATATCGGCGGCATTTGGTGTGTTGATTGGTGGTGGTG